>JAJEAC010000109.1 GCA_022824315.1 Silicimonas sp. | reverse complement strand
TGGCCGCGGATCTCGGCGGCATCCAGAGACATCAAGTCCTTGTAGCCGTATTTCAAGTCCGGTTCTCCCTTGCTTCGGAAGAGTCTGCCAATCGGGACACAAAATCAAATTGAAATGGACTTTGGAAATCAAAGAAAGAAGCACATATCTTCCGCTGCGCAATGTCCCTTGCCAAATGCGCAGCGATTTCGAGCATGCGGCTCTGCAGTTCTCCGAGAAACGACGCCAGACGATAGCCCTGAGCACCCCGCCCTTGCCGTGGCAAGCGACAGTGGCCAACACGAGATCCGGGTTGCCTCAGATCAGTGCAGCGCCGTGACCGGTCTTGTCCAGCTTGGGATCGCCGATTCCGACGACCCAGGACGACACACCAACTTCCAACGCGACGTAGAGCGTGTAAACCCCGCCCTTGGAAGGGGCCACGTCGTTCAAGTCTTTCAACATTCCTGATCTCCTTTCGCTCGGCAAGGGGTTGCCGTTGATCGGCCCCTTGCCACCATATGTAGATGTCCGAACGCCCCTTTGGACCGCATCATCCCCAAGCGCAAATCCCGACCTGGCTCATGACATCTTGAATCCGTATCCGGTCGCCACGCAACCTGCTCGCCGGGTCTTCGGCAATGCGCTCGCAATCCGCTTGACCAGTGCGATGACGGCAGTGATCTTGGTCGCTAGGGAACGCAGGAAAAGGAATTCGGGATGCGCATCCCCACCAGGCGCACGCTGCTGCGTTCGATCGGCGCCGCCGCCGGATCTGCGGCGGTCTATCGGACCATGGATGCCCTGGGCATGCTGGGAACGGGGGCTGCCCAGGCAGCCACGCTGGATCTTGCGCCCGGCTCCGGCGAGGGCGGACACATCGTCATTTTGGGCGCGGGAATCTCGGGCTTGGCAGCGGCGTGGGAGATGTCCAGTGCCGGCTGGCATTGCACCGTCCTGGAGGCGACGGCGCGGCCGGGCGGGCGCAACCTGACAGTGCGCGGTGGCGATGCGCTTACCGAACGGGGAATGCGCCAGGATGTTTGCTTCGATCCAGAGGACCACCTCTACGCCAATCTCGGTCCGGCGCGAATTCCCTATCATCACCGCACTGTGCTCGGATATTGCAAGGCATTCGGCATCGATCTCGAAGTCTTCACCAACGACAACCGCGCCGCCCTCTTCCATGACCGCGCGCGCTTCGGCGGCAGGCCGGTTGCCGCCCGCCGAGTGTTGACCGACATGCGCGGCTACGTGGCCGAACTCCTGGCCAAGGCCGTGGACCGGGGCGCGCTGGACGCGGAACTGACGGCGGACGACAAGGAGAAGGTTCGCGCGATGCTAACGAGTTTCGGCGGGCTGAAGGAGGATCGAACTATGCCGGCACCAACCGTGCCGGCTATCAAGGCGCAACTGTCCACGCGGGGCTGGAGGCTGACGACGCTGAGGAAAGGCTGGACTTCGGCGAATTGATGGGCGCGGACTTCTGGCAGTACAAGCTTCATTTCAGTCATTTCCTCAACCAGAACCCGACCCTGTTCCAGCCCGTCGGTGGCATGGATGCGATCGTCCGCGCCTTTGCAGAGCGCATCGGCGATCTCGTCCGGTACGAGTGCATCGTCGAGCAGATCCGACGTGAGGACCACAAGGTCCGGATCATCTATCGCGGCCCGGACGGCGCGGAACGGGTCGTCCGGGCTGACTATGCCATCTGCACGATCCCCGCGCCCGTATTGAAGGACATCCCGAACGACTTTTCTCCCGAAACGCAGGCCGCGATTGAATCGCTGGATTTCGTCGAGGCGGTGAAAGTCGCCTTTCAGGCCAGGCGGCGCTTCTGGGAAGACGACTCGGCGATCTACGGGGGAATATCCTGGACCGACAGCGACATCACCCAGATCTGGTATCCGTGCAACGGCTATCACCAGCCCAAGGGCGTACTGGTCGGCGCCTATATCTGGAGTTCGGGGCCAGGGCGGCGCTATTCCGCCATGTCGGCGCCGGAGCGCCTTCGCGCCGCATTGGAAGAGGGCGAGCCACTGCACCCTGGAATTGCCAGTGAGATGGAATGCGGCATCAGCCGCGCCTGGCTCAACGTTCCCTTTCAGAAGGGCGGATGGCCGCGCAGCAATCCCCACGCCGCTGCAACGCTGCGCCGGGGCGACGGACCGTTCCACTTCGCCGGCGATCAAGTGACGGCCCTGCCCGGATGGCAGGAAGGCGCCCTGCTTGCCGCACACGCCGCCGCAGAGACCATCCACCGCCAATTCACCGGCAGGTGACCTGACGTCCGAATGCCAGGCGATCACCTGGCGAGTTCAAGCTCGTTTTGGCCATCATGCCGAGGCCGATCTCAATCGTGCGGCCGAGATTTTCTACAGTGGCAAATCGAGCCCGCGTACGCAGGGCGACGCACCTTCAGCACGCAGATCGGTCGTGTCATGGCAGTAGGCAGCCGAGCTGTTTGGTGCAGCTGCACGTGACGAGAGTTTGGAATGGGCGCATTTGCACGTGGAGGTCGCTTCGGCGACGGGTCCGCGAAGAGTGAATGCGTCTCGCCTGAAAGGGGGGTACCACGCTGTCAAGCGTCCCGGACAATTCCCTTGAGATTCCGCTGCAGTTCTGACACCTGAAACCCATGACCTCGCTGATCTTCCGGAATGCCCGATTGATCGATCCCGAGAAGGGGACCAAGGAGACCGGAACCTTGGCCGTTCGCGCCGGCGTCATCGTTGGTCCGCAAGGCATGGACGATGCGGAAGAGATCGATTGCAACGGAAATTGCCTGGCACCCGGCATCATCGATATCGGCGTCAAGGTCAGCGAACCCGGCGAACGCCACAAGGAGAGCTTTCGCACCGCCGGCATGGCCGCCGCCGCTGGCGGAATTACGACAATGGTCACTCGACCGGACACGATGCCGGCTATCGACACGCCCGAAGTTCTGGAGTTCGTTCGCAGGCGAGCGAATGAGGCCGCGCCCGTCAACGTCTTGCCCATGGCCGCATTGACCCGGGGCCGCGAGGGTCGCGAAATGGCCGAGATCGGATTCCTTCTTGATGCAGGCGCCGTTGCCTTTTCCGACTGCGATCGTGTCGTTCAGAGCACCAAGGTCTTCGCTCGATGCATGACTTATGCGGCCTCGCTGGGCGCCCTCGTGATCGGGCACCCGCAGGAACCGGAACTCTCATCCGGGGCGTCTGCCACAAGCGGAAAGTTCGCAGCGCTCAGGGGGCTGCCCTCGGTCTCGCCACTGGCCGAACGAATGGGCCTTGATCGGGACATTGCCGTCGTTGAAATGTCAGGCGCAAGATACCACGCCGACCAGGTGACCACGTCACGTGCGCTGCACCGCCTCGAACGCGCCAAGGATGCAGGACTGGACATCACCGCAGGAATTTCGATCCACCACCTGACCCTGAACGAGATTGACATCGGCGACTATCGGACATTCTTCAAGGTCAAGCCGCCGCTGCGTTCAGAGGAGGATCGGCTGGCCGCCGTGGGCGCCATGGCAAGCGGCCTGATAGACGTCATAAGCTCGATGCACACGCCACAGGACGAGGAATCGAAGCGTTTGCCCTTCGAGGAGGCGGCATCGGGAGCAATTGGCCTCGAGACGCTTCTTCCCGCAGCATTGCGCCTGGTCCACGCGGGCCATCTTGACCTGCCGACGCTTTGGCGCGCCCTGTCGCTTTCGCCGGCATCACGGCTCGGGCTCGCGGCAGGCCGCCTGAGCGTCGACGCGCCCGCTGACCTGGTCCTCTTCGACCCCGATGCGCCGTTCGTTCTTGACCGGTTCAAGCTGCACTCGAAATCCAAGAACACGCCCTTCGACGAGGCCCGGCTGCAGGGAAGGGTTCTCGGCACCTGGGTAGCGGGCCGACGGACTGAGACCCCGAGCGGTGCGTCGAACTGAGACGCTTGCCGCCAACACGGCCCGCCCCGTGATTGCCCCAGCGGGAGACAGATGATGCCGGAATACGACGCGTCCGTTGCGGAGATCCTGGTCACGACATTTCTGGCCTACCTGGCAGGGTCAATTCCCTTCGGGCTGCTCGTGTCGCGCGCCTTCGGCCTGCCCGACCCGAGGGGCATCGGATCCGGCAATATCGGGGCCACCAATGTCCTGCGCACCGGATCCAAGGCCGCTGCACTGACGACACTGCTCCTCGACGCCGCGAAGGGTCTGGTCGCGGTCGTTGCCGCGAGAGCGGCTGTCGGCGAAGACGCCGCGCAGATTGCCGGACTGGCGGCGTTTCTGGGCCATGTCTTCTCCGTTTGGCTCGGCTTCCGGGGCGGGAAGGGCGTGGCAACCCTGCTTGGAGCCCTGGCAGGATTCAGCACCCTGGTCGGGCTCGCGGCGATGGCCGCCTGGCTTGGCGTGTTTCTGGTCTCGCGAATCTCGTCCCTGTCGGCACTCGTGGCCGCCGCAATCACGCCAGCCGTAGCCCTCCTGCTCGGACAAGGCCAATTGCTCGCGGCAACACTGTTCATGGCGATTGTCGTCTTCTGGTCGCACCGTGCGAATATCCGACGGTTGATCGACGGCACCGAGCCCCGCGTGACGCGGAATGAACCGTAGGCGCCAGTCCGTTCAACCAACAGGCCGCGCATGCCCAAGCTTGGCATTTATGTCCGAACGCTCTGCGGGCATTGTCCCCGAGGCCTCTCCAGCGTAGCGTCGCCCTCATGGATTTCCAGGCAATGAAAGCGACCCTCGAATGGCAGATCGCGTGCGGCGCGGACGAAGCGATTCTGGATGCGCCGGTCGACCGGACCGCGCTACCGAAGGCCGTGGAGCGGCCAAGGCGTGCGCCGGCCCAGAATGCAGAGCCTGAACCGGACATCGACGCCGTCACCATCGCAAGGACCGCAGCCTCGGCGGCGGTCGATCTAGAAACGCTCCGGGCAGCAATGGAAGCCTATGAACACTGTGATCTCAAGCGCGGCGCCAAGAAACTCGTGTTCTCGGACGGCAATGCCAATGCGCGGGTGATGATCGTCGGCGAAGCCCCGGGGCGCGACGAAGACATCGAAGGCCGGCCTTTCGTGGGGCGCGCAGGACAGCTGCTTGATCAGATGTTCAGCCACGTCGGCCTCTTTCGCACTGAGTCCGATAGTGAAAAGGCGCTATACATTGCCAACGTGCTTCCCTGGAGGCCACCGCAAAACCGCGACCCGAGGCCTCAAGAAATGAAGATGATGCTGCCCTTTCTCGAACGGCATGTCGAACTCGTCGATCCCGACCTGATCGTCGCCATGGGCAACCACGCCTGCATGGCGCTTCTCGGACAGCGCGGAATCACGAGGCTGCGGGGGAATTGGAAGAAGGCTCTGGGCAAGCCGACGCTTCCGATGTTCCACCCCGCCTACCTCCTGCGTACGCCGGAAGCCAAACGCGAGACATGGGCTGATCTTCTCAGCCTCAAGGACAGGCTCCTGAAATGAACATCCTTGCCTTTTCCGACCTGCACCACTCGAAGGTGAAGGCAGAAGTCCTAGTCTCAATGAGCCAGGAGGCGGATCTGGTCATAGGGGCCGGAGACTTCTGCAACATGCGGGACGGGCTCGACGAAGCCATGCGCATGCTGGACGGGATCGGATGCCCGATGGTCGTCGTGCCAGGCAATGCAGAGAGCGCGAGAGAACTTCGCGACGCAACCCGAGCCGGTACGATCGTGCTTCATGGCGAGGGAACCGAATTCGGAGGGCTTCGCCTGTTCGGCCTCGGATACGGCGTGCCTGTCACGCCATTCGGCCCCTGGTCATGCGATCTCGACGAGGCTGCGGCCGCCGCCATGCTGCAGCCATGCCAAACCGCCGACATCCTTGTCACGCACTCGCCGCCAAAGGGTGTCGCGGACGAGACCTCGGACGGCATGTCCGTCGGATCGGAATCCATCCGCGAAGCGATCAAGCGCATTCAGCCAAGGCTGGCGCTCTGTGGTCATATCCACGATTCCTGGGGGCGGTCGGGACAGATCGGCAAGTCCCAAGTATGCAATCTCGGTCCTTCGGGCCGCGTCTTCGAGGTTGAGCCATGATCGAGCCGCTGATCATGATGGCCTTCATTCCGGCTGCATTGGCATTGAACCTGACCCCCGGTGCCGACATGCTCTTCTGCCTCGCGCAAGGTACACGCGCCGGCATGCGCGCAGCCCTCGCGGCTTCGGCGGGGGTTTCCACCGGCGCAATGGTGCACGTGACGCTGACAGGCCTTGGCCTCGGCTACCTGGTGGCCCAGCACCCGATCCTGTTCGACGTGATCCGGTATGCGGGCGTCGCCTATCTCCTCTGGCTTGCACAGAAGACCCTTCGTACACCGCTCGGCGCACGTGACATGCCTGACACCCGTCATGCCCGGACCTTCAGGGACGGGCTGATCGTGAACCTGACCAACCCCAAGGCGGCCCTTTTCATCCTGGCATTCGTGCCGCAATTCGTGGATCCCGGTCGCGCCGTCCTGCCGCAGTTCCTGATACTGGGTTCAGTCATCGCCGCGGGAGGATTCGTCATCAGCGGCGCGGTTGGGGCGTTCTCCGGCAGAATTGCCCGGCTGACGACCCAAACGCCGAAGGTCGGGCTGGCCAATCGAGTCCTGTCCGCTACCATCCTCACCGCCCTGGCGCTCCGCCTCGTTCTGGAAGGACGGCGCGCATGAACGGCATCAACGAAACCCGGGAGTTCCTCCCGATCCGCATCGCGGTGCTGACTGTCAGCGACACAAGAAGCCGCGCGGACGACCGCTCAGGAGACGTGCTTGCCGGACGGATCGAGAATGCAGGCCACGAACTCGCAGCCCGCGACATCGTGACCGATGACCGTGCACATATTGCGGCACTGCTGCGAGAATGGAGCCAGCGTGACGACATCGACGTGATCCTCTCGACCGGCGGCACCGGGCTGACGGGACGCGACGTTACCGTCGAGGCGCACAGGGACGTCTACGAAAAGGAAATCGATGCCTTTGGCACGGTCTTCGCGCAGGTTTCGATGAAGAAGATCGGTACCTCGGCGGTCCAGAGCCGCGCTTGCGGCGGCGTTGCAAACGGAACGTACCTGTTTGCACTCCCCGGCAGCCCCGGCGCCTGCAAGGACGCATGGGACGAGATTCTCGCCTTCCAGTTCGACAATCGCCACCGGCCCTGCAATTTCGTGGAGATCATGCCGCGACTCGCCGAGAAAGCGCGACGGAAATAGCGCTCGCGAACGTTTCATCTCTAGAATTTTGCCAAACAGGCGATTCAACGACATAATGCGGGATGAACGAATTCACTGAACGGATGACGCCTTGCGATTCCTGAGACGCTCGATCGTCGGCCTCTTTCTCCTGTCGGTGACCCTCGGACTGCTGGCATATGCCGGGAACATGGTGCGGGGGGCACTTGAGGCTCGCCTTTCGGAGGAACCCCGTCAGCGCCCGCAGCGGGAAAGGGTGTTCGCGGCAAATGTCATTGCAATGCAGCCCGAAACCATTCGTCCCGTGCTGTCGACCTTTGGGGAGGTCCGTGCCCGACGCACCCTGGCCCTGCGCGCTTCGACGGCGGGCGAGGTCATCTGGACATCCGAAAAGGTCGAGGAAGGCGGCGAGGTCGAGGAAGGCGATCTCCTGGTCCGCATCGACCCGGTCGAGGCGCAGTCAGCGCTCGATACCGCGCGCGCCGATCTTTCCGAGGCGGAAGCCGACCTGCGCGATGCGGAACGTCAGAGGGCGCTCGCCGCGGACGAAATCCTCGCCGCCGAAAATCAGGCACGGCTGCGCGCAAATGCCCTCGACCGTCAAAGGGACCTCCAGCAGCGCGGCGTTGGCTCCACCGCCGCAGTCGAAACCGCCGAGCTTGCACTTTCCACGGCGAACCAGGTCGTCCTGTCGCGCCGGCAGGCTGCGGCCAATGCCGAGGCAAGAATCGATCAGGCGACGACGGCGCTGGAGCGTCGGAAGATTGCGTTTGCGGATGCCGAGCGCAAATTGGCGAACACCGGGATCGAAGCCGAGTTCGCAGGTGTCCTGAGCGATGTCACGGTAACCGAGGGAGGGCTGGTTTCGGCCGGCGAGACCTTGGCGCACATCATCGACCCGACCGAACTTGAAGTCGCCTTCCGTGTCTCGACGCCCCAATACGCGCGCCTGCTCAATGACGGCGGGCGCTTGATCGGTGCGGATGTCACTGCGTCGATCGACATTCTCGGCGTGGATCTCGAAGCGTCGGGCAGGATCAGCCGCGAAAGCGCGGCCGTGGGCACCGGCCAGACCGGACGGCTGCTTTTTGCTCGCCTGGACAATCCGCCGGGGTTCCGACCCGGCGACTTCGTGAGCGTCCGCATCGTGGAGCCAGCGATCGCACGTGCGGTCCGGCTGCCTGCGAGTGCGGTCGATGCTGCCGGAAGGGTGCTCGCCGTCGGAGAGGGGGACCGGCTCGAAGTCGCGGATGTGCAGGTCCTGCGCAGCGAGAGCGACGATGTCATTGTCCGTGCGCCCGGACTTGCCGGACGCGAGATCGTCGCGGAACGGACCCCGCTGCTCGGTGCCGGCATTCGCATCCGGCCCGTGCGTCCGGGCGGGGGTCAGCCGGCGGTTGAGGAACCGGATCTTCTCGCGCTGGATCCCGAACGACGCGCGAGACTCGTTTCATTCGTGGAAAACAACCAGTTCATGCCGGACGCGGCCAAGCAACGCGTACTGACCGCCCTCAAGAAGGACAAGGTCCCGGCCCAAATGGTCGAACGCATCGAAAGCAGGATGGGGGGCTGAGATGCAGAATTGCCTCCCGGGAGAATGCTGTTGGCAACGATTCGGATTTCGAGCCGATCGCGCAATTTCCTTTTGGACTGGCAATCTCCAACCTTCCTTTCCTGTGCAAGGGCAGCGCGTTCGGGCGCTGAACGAGATCCGGTGCGCTGAATGCGACACCATTCCCAACCGCGCGGGGAGTCGGTGCGATGGCTCGTGATCTGGGCCAGGCCGCCGGCGGCATTCTCTCCTACTTCACGAGGCACCGGACGGCAGCCAATCTCCTTCTTGTGGTCTTGGTGGTCTCGGGGTTCTATGCCGCGCCCCAGATGCGGGCACAGTTCTTTCCTGATGTCATCGTCGACGACATCACGATCAATGCAGCTTGGGACGGCGCCGGGGCGGAAGATGTCGACACCGCCATAGTCGAGGTCCTGCAACCCACGCTTCAGGCCGTGGACGGAGTGACGGAAACCTCCTCCCGGTCGCGGGAAGGTCAAGCCACGATCACGCTTGAGTTCGAGCCGGGCTGGGACATGCGGCAGGCGGAGGAGGATGTCGGCACGGCCATTGATTCCGTGACCGATCTCCCCGCCGATGCCGACGATCCGAAAACGGTGCGTCGTCGCTGGTCGGATCGAGTCACCGATGTCGTCATCAAGGGGCCCGTGGGCGTTGACCAGCTTGCCAACTTCGCCGACGAGTTCGTCACCCGGCTGTTTGCGGTCGGAGTCACCCGCAGCACGATACGCGGCATCGCCGCCCCGGAAACGGTCGTCGAGGTCACGTCGCTCGATCTCATCCGTCACGATGTCACCATGCGCCGGATCGCCGACGCCATAGCGGAAGAGGCGGAGACCGATCCGGCCGGAGACGTTTCGGGCGCCGCCCGCGTGCGCACCGGCGTGGCCAAGAGATCCGCTGGCCAGATCGCCGCCATTGTCCTTCGCACGACGGAGGACGGCACGCCGCTCACCGTAGGAGACGTGGCCCGCGTTAGGGTCGGGGAAGTGGACCGAGATCGTGCCTATTTTGTCGGCCCGAATCCCGCGATCTCGATCCGCGTTGACCGTTCCGCCAATGGCGACGCGATCCGCATGCAGCGTCAGGTCGAGGACGTTGCCGCCGAAATGCAGACAACCCTGCCGACGGGGGTTGAGATCAAGCTGATCCGGACGTTGGCGGAATCGATCACGGGCCGCCTGAACATCCTTCTGGACAACGGGCTCATCGGCTTGGCCCTCGTCGTTTCCCTGCTGTTCCTGTTCCTGAACACCCGCACGGCGCTCTGGGTCGCCGCCGGCATTCCGGTCGCCATGACCACAACGATTGCAATCATGTTCGCCGCCGGGCTGACCATCAACATGATCTCGCTCTTTGCGCTCATCATCACGCTTGGCATCGTGGTCGACGACGCCATCGTTGTCGGCGAACATGCAGACTTTCGCGCGCGCCGCCTCGGCGAAAGTCCGACGGTGGCCGCGGAAAGCGCGGCGCGGCGCATGTTCATGCCGGTCTTCGCGGCGTCCACGACGACGATCATCGCCTTCTTTGGCCTTGTCGCAATCGGGGGCCGTTTCGGCGACCTGATTCGGGACATCCCGATCACGGTGATCGTCGTGCTGATCGCCTCTCTTGTGGAGTGCTTTCTCATTCTGCCCAACCACATGCGGCACGCCCTGCGACATACCGCGCAACAGCACTGGTATGACTGGCCATCGCGCCAGGTGAACAAGGGCTTTCGCCTCGTTCGGGAGAGCTTGTTCCGTCCCTTCGTCAAGGCCGTCATCTGGGCGAGGTATCCCGTTATCGCGCTGGCAATCCTGACGCTGGCAAGCCAAGCCGTGCTGTTCATCTCCGGCGACGTGCCGTGGCGCTTCTTCAATGCCCCTGAGCGGAACTCGGTCACCGGAAACTTCGCCATGGCGCCCGGCGCCACTCGAAGCGACACGCTTGAAATGATGCGAACGCTCCAGGGGACGGTCGAGGAACTCGGCGCCAAGTACGAGGCCGAGCATGGGTTGAATCCCATCAAGTTCGCCCTCGCGGAGATCGGTGGCAACTCGGGACGCGGGCTTTCGGGAACCGAAACCAAGGAAAGCTATCAACTAGGCTCGATAGCGATCGAGCTCATCGACGCCGATCTGCGTCCCTATTCCAGCTTCGCATTCGTGGCCGAGCTCCAGGACGCTGTTCCGCGCCATCCGCTCCTCGAGACCGTCAGCTTTCGCGGCTGGCGCCGCGGCCCTGGCGGCGACGCGATTGACGTCGAACTGTCGGGCGCATCCAGCGAGGTTCTCAAGGAGGCCGCAGAGGCGCTCAAGTCCCAGCTCGGTCAGTACGGCGAGATTTCCGCCCTCGAGGACAATCTCGGCTACGACAAGGAGGAACTGCTTCTCGAACTGACGCCGCAGGGGCAGGCGCTCGGCATGACCATCGATTCACTGGGCGCAACGCTCCGTGCGCGCCTGAATGGCATAGAGGCGGCAACCTATCCGGACGGGCCGCGTTCCGCGGCCATCCGGGTGGAGCTTCCGTCCGACGAGCTGACGGCAGATTTCCTTGAGCGCCTCCTGATCCGGACCGGACCGGCGGCTGCCGGCGAAGGCGTCTACGTGCCGCTCGCGGACATCGTGTCCGTGGAACGGCGGACCGGGTTTTCGACCCTTCGTCGGGAGAACGGCATTCCCGTCGTCTCGGTCACCGGGGACCTGTCCGAAGACGACGCCGACCGTGCCCGGGAAATTTCGGAAGAGATCCAAGGCGCGGTCCTGCCGCGGATTGAACAGGATTTCGGCATTTCGACGCACTGGTCGGGACTGGCTGAGGACGAGCGCAACTTCCTCTCGGATGCAGGGACCGGCTTGATCCTTTGCCTGACGGGAATCTACCTCGTGCTTGCCTGGGTCTTTGCATCGTGGTTCCGGCCCCTGGTCGTAATGGCCATCATCCCCTTCGGCCTCGTCGGCGCGGTCTGGGGCCACTATCTTTGGAACGTGCCGTTCTCGATGTTCTCGGTCGTGGGCCTCATCGGAATGATCGGCATCATCATCAACGATTCCATCGTCCTCGTGACGACGGTGGACGAGTACGCCGACGAACGAGGCATTGTCGCGGCAATCGTCGACGGCGCATCCGACCGGTTGAGGCCCGTGTTCCTCACTACGGCCACAACCGTCCTGGGGCTGGCCCCGCTGCTCTACGAGACGTCAAAGGATGCCCAGTTCCTCAAGCCGACGGTGATCACGCTCGCCTACGGGCTCGGTTTCGGGCTCGTACTCGTCCTCCTGATCGTGCCCGCTCTCCTTGCCGTCGGGCATGACATCGGGCGCCATGTCCGCGCACTCCGCTACGGCTGGACCACCCCTGGCATCGGCCCTGCCATGGTAATTGGCGCGGCGGCCATCTTGGCCTGGTTTGCCGTCACGATCGGTAGCTTCCTTGTGGCGGGCAACCTGCCCTTCGGCATCGGAGACGTGGATTCGCTTGAACAGGCGCTTCTGATCTACGTGGCGGGGTCAGCCGCGATCTGTTTCGTCGTCGGATTGCTTGCCGCGTTGCTCATGCCCAGGACGTAGCACGACCCGGAGCCGTGCAGCGCGTACCTGTCGCGCCAGCCCAACCTCGGAATTCGTGCGGCAAGGGCGGCGCCGCGTGACGGTCGGAGACCGAGACCGGCAGCGCATTCACGAATTCCGATCAATGACAGCCCACCATTTCGATCGCGCGCCCTTCGGACAGCACGGTCATGCGCACCTCTGCCCGCGCAAGCGCAAATGGACGTGCCGAAGGCGGCACAATCTCGACCTCGGCTCGCAGCTGTTCGCCGTTGCGCTGAAGGATCGGTGAAGAAACCCATACCTGCGGGTCACCTGTCTCGACCACCGCTGTTTCCTCGCTGCCCATGTGCGGCAACGTCGTCCTCGCGACCAGGCGCAAGCCGTCCATGATCGGCACGAAGTCGCAGTTCATGCGGCCACCGCGTTCCGGCCTGTCTTCAAG
This sequence comes from Silicimonas sp., assembly GCA_022824315.1. GTDB lineage: Bacteria > Pseudomonadota > Alphaproteobacteria > Rhodobacterales > Rhodobacteraceae > JAJEFO01. The sequence continues at coordinate 49,579 of JAJEAC010000109.1, read as the reverse complement.
GATTGCCGCAAGTGCGTGATCAAGGGATCCGTGGACCGGAAGGTCCGCGCGCACATGCAACGTCACTGGCACACAGACTTCCTCGCATACGCCGATGTCGATTTCACCCCGGAGGCGCACCGGGGCCGACGCGTCATGTGTCCGCACATTCAATGGAAAGGTCACCTGGCCAACGTAGCCGATGCCGCGAATTCCGCTCTGCTCAAACACCTTTGGCACGGGAAAGTGCACTCTCACGGCCGCCACGTTCGAGGATCCAGACCAGTTGAAGACGGGTGGGATGCCTGCTTCGCCGGGCACCCGCCAATAGGTCTTCCACCCTGGCGCGAGCCGGATCGTCAATCCTGCCACATGCGTGTGTCCGTCTCTCCAGCCGGCATTCAGATCCGCGTACGCCAGCTCATCCGGCACCTGGGCATTGCTGGGCGTCGCAAGGGCAAGTAGCGCTGCGCACAAAAATCGAAACATGGGAACATTTCTAAGGCACCGCGCCCCTTGCAGAAAAGTCACATTCCAGTCATGTAGCGTGACTGTTGCCCTAATGCACTTGATACAAGATCGGGCTTGTCTCATGCTTTGAAGCATGAGCGACGACACGGTATCCAGCCTGGACGGAAAGTTCCTGGTGGCAATGCCTGGAATGGGCGACCCCCGGTTCGAGCATGCGGTCATTCTTCTTTGCGCACATTCCGAGGACGGCGCGATGGGCTTCATCGTGAACAAGCCGGCGCCGAATATCCGGTTTGCGTCGCTTCTGGAACAGCTCGGAATCGACTCCGGTCCACCTCGACGGGATATCCGCATCCATTTTGGCGGCCCGGTGGAAAACGGACGCGGCTTCGTCCTGCATTCAGGTGATTACCTGTCAGAGAACTCGACCCTGCAGGTAAATGACGCCTTCGGCATGACCCCGACGCTGGACATCCTGGAGGACATCGCCAAGGGCAGCGGCCCAAGTTCAGCGTTGCTGGCGCTTGGATACTCGGGATGGGGTCCGGGGCAGCTGGAATCCGAGATTCTCTCCAATGGCTGGCTGACCTGCGATGCCTCGTCGACGATCGTGTTCAGCGGAAACAACGACACCAAGTGGGCCGCTGCGCTCAAGTCGATCGGCGTGGACGCCATGTTGCTGTCGCCGGAGGCGGGGCGAGCATAGCGTCTTTGCGCAATGCTCAGCGCTCGTGTCGCCCTGGACGCCATTGTGCCTCAGGCACCTCACGGTTCGGAATCAGGCCTGTCCGAAATGTTGCATTCCCTTGGACCTCGCCAGTTCGATCTGCCGTTGCCTCTCGCGGAATCGGGCTCGATCAGCGTCGCTGAACTTTCCGATACAACTGGGACACGAAACGCCGATCTCGTAATCGGCATGATCCCGGGCGTCGTTCCCCAACGGGCGACGACAGGCGTGGCAAAGATCGTACGATCCTTCCTTCAGCCCGTGGCAGACCGACACCCTCTGGTCGAATACGAAACACTCCCCGTGCCAAAGGCTTTCCTCTTCCGGCACTTCCTCAAGATAGCCGAGGATTCCGCCCTTGAGATGGAACGCCTCCTCGACGCCCTGGCTGAGCAGGTAGCTCGTGGCCTTCTCGCAGCGTATGCCGCCAGTACAGTACATTGCGACCTTCTTGCCATCAAAACGATGACCGTTTGCATCCCACCAGGCGGGAAAGTCGCGGAATCGGGCTGTGTCGGGGTCAATGGCGCCTTCGAACGAGCCAATCCCGACCTCGTACGCGTTTCGCGTGTCGATCACGGCCACATCGTCGCGCGTGATCAGAGAGTTCCAGTCAGCAGGACGAACATAGGTGCCGACCTTGGAAACAGGGTCAATGCCGGGCTTGCCCATCGAGACGATTTCCCGCTTCAAGCGAACCTTGAGGCGAGAGAACGGCATGGCCGTCGCTGGACTTTCCCTCCAGTCGATATCGTCACAACCCGGCAGGACGCGGATCTGCCTGATAACGGAATCGAGGCCCTTCCGCGATCCGGCGATGGTCCCGTTGACGCCTTCGCGTGCCAAGAGCAAGGTCCCGCGGACTCCGTGCCGCGATGCAACCTCAACGAGCTGCGGCTTGAACCGCGCAGGATCCCCAAGAGACGCGAACCTGTAGAACGATGCGACAACCGTCATGGAAGAGCCTTACCCCGGCTTCCGGGCGGGAAAAAGGGTCGCCATGGAACTTCTCGAGGCCATCGGTTCGGATGCGTTGCCCGCAATGGCCTCGCCAGGACGGCACACCGCGACCGCTTGAGCATGACATTTGCGAACCTGCACCCTCGTATCGGACATCGCCGGTGACTTTCCTGTCATCCTGCCTGCTGAACATGCATTGCACGACTCGATGTGGCGTACGTCCGGGTTGCCATTGACAGCAAGGACGTGCCGGATTTGATCGACTCATCCAGTGCCGCAATGCTAAAGGTGAAATAGGGGGAGACACCCGTGCGAAAGGACAACGAGGCGATCCTCGTGATCGACGTCCAGAAGGACTTCTGCCCCGGAGGCGCGCTTGCCGTCCCCGGCGGCGACGAAATCGTCGTGCCGATCAGCGCGCTCGTTCCCGAGTTCAAGGTCCGCGTGTTCACCCAGGACTGGCACCCTGCGAACCACTTGAGCTTCGCCAGCCAGCACCAGGGCCTCGACCCCTTTGCCGTCACGGACATGCCCTACGGAACTCAGGTTCTATGGCCTGATCACTGCGTGATTGGCTCCAGGGGAGCGGCGTTTCACGGCAGGCTCGACACGCGCACTGCCGACATTGTCATCCGCAAGGGCTTCCGTCGAGAAATCGACAGCTATTCCGCGTTCTTCGAGAACGACCGGTCCACCCGCACGGGGCTCGACGGCTATCTCCGAAACCGTGGCGTCGAACGGGTCACACTTGTCGGACTGGCGACCGACTTCTGCGTGAACTACTCGGCGCTCGACGCGGCACGGCTCGGCTACGATGTCACCGTGATCGAGAATCTCTGCCGTGCGATCGATCTTGATGGCTCGCTCGACGCCGCCAGGAAGGGCATGACGGACGCCGGAATCACTCTCGCCTGAGCGCGACATATGACCACGCAACAGGTTTGCGGCGGCATGCCGCCTTTATCTTGAGTCAGGGTTCGGCTATGTCCCGCGCGACCGATTAATCCCTGCGAGGCTAGATTCATGTCGAAGATCAAGGTCGAGAACCCAATCGTTGAAATGGACGGCGATGAAATGACCCGGATCATCTGGGACTTCATCAAGAAGAAGCTGATCCTGCCCTATCTGGACGTTGATCTGCTCTACTACGATCTCGGCATCGAGGAACGCGACCGGACCGACGACCAGATCACTGTCGACGCCGCTGAAAGGACGAAGGAGGTGGGCGTCGCCGTCAAGTGCGCCACGATCACGCCGGACGAAGCCAGGGTCGAGGAATTCGGGTTGAAGCGCATGTATCGGTCTCCCAACGGGACAATCCGGAACATCCTGGGCGGCGTGATCTTCCGCCAGCCGATCATCTGCAGCAACGTTCCCCGCCTCGTGCCGGGCTGGACGCAGCCGATCGTCGTCGGTCGTCATGCGTTCGGCGATCAGTACCGTGCCACGGACTTCACGTTTCCCGGGGCCGGCAAGCTGACCATCAAGTTCGAAGGCGTGGACGGCAATGTCATCGAGCGGGAGGTCTTCGACGCGCCTGGATCCGGCGTGACGATGGCAATGTATAACCTCGACCAGTCGATTTACGACTTTGCGCGGGCATCGATGAACTACGCGCTGAACCTCGGCTGGCCCTGCTATCTCTCGACGAAAAACACGATCATGAAGGCCTATGACGGACGCTTCAAGGACATCTTCCAGGAAGTCTATGACGAGGAGTTCAAGGATGCCTTCGAGACGAAGGGGATCTGGTACGAGCATCGCCTGATCGATGACATGGTTGCCGCCGCTCTCAAGTGGTCAGGCGGATATGTCTGGGCGTGCAAGAACTACGATGGCGACGTGCAATCCGACACCGTCGCCCAGGGTTTCGGCTCGCTCGGTCTCATGACGTCCCAGCTCATGACGCCGGACGGCAAGATCGTGGAAGCGGAAGCTGCCCACGGAACAGTCACCCGTCACTACCGGCAGCACCAAAAGGGCGAAGAGACGTCAACGAACTCGATCGCGTCGATCTTTGCCTGGACGGGCGGCCTGAAGCACAGGGCCAGTCTCGATGGCAACGATCAGCTTCGAAATTTTGCCGAAACCATGGAGAGAGTCATCGTCGACACGGTCGAATCCGGCTCCATGACCAAGGACCTCGCGTTGCTGGTCGGCCCGGACCAGAAATGGCTCACGACCATGGGCTTTCTCGACAAGATCGACGAGAACCTGCAGAGGGCGCTGGCATGAGGACCTTTCCCCGAGACTGACCGCTCCCTTCGCCACGGTGTACGGGCGACACGTTCAACTGAAGTTCCTGCCAGGAGGTCGAGTCGCTCTTCCGATCTCCGCAACGGCATCGCGTGGTCCCGGCCATGCCGCGACGCCCGGCGCAACGGGCGAAACGTCACGAGGCGTCCCGAATTTGCACGGCGTTGGCACTGTTCACACCGAAGACCCGGGAACGCACGTCGGAGAGCGGCGGAATTCATTCCGTCCCGTCGATGCAACTCCCGTGCGACAGGCACGGAGGACCGGGCCTTTCCCGAACCGTCGACCGGGGCATGAACACCATGGTTCCGACACCCGAAGTTGACATCTCATGGCACCAAGCGGTGCTCCCGATTGACTGCACCGTTATTGACGCGAACTCCTGACAGGCCCATGCCTTCCCGGAAACAGAAGCGGCGGAGGTGCTCTCATGCAGGTCTATGTGTTTCTCTTCCTCGCAATCACGGCCGAAACCGTTGGCACGATGGGTCTTCAGGCATCGCAGCAGTTTACCCGGCTGGGCCCGACGGCCCTGTCCATCGCAAGCTACGCGGTTGCCTTCTATTTCCTGGCCCTGACGCTCAAGTTCATGCCAGTCGGCATTGTCTACGCCGTCTGGTCAGGCCTCGGAATCGTGCTCATTGCGCTGATGGGATTCGTTCTCTTCAGCCAACGGCTCGACATGCCGGCAATGCTCGGCATCGCGCTGATCGTCGCGGGCATTCTGGTCATTAGCCTGCTTTCTGACACAGCCCATCACTAGGGCGTGACCGGCCTTGTGCGCTCGCACCCGCAACGCGACCTTTAGTGCATGACCATGCAACGCTTCACGTTCGCGGGCCACTCAGGCGACAAGCTGGCGGCGCGGCTCGACCTGCCGGATGGACCGCTTCTTGCAACGGCGCTCTTCGCGCATTGCTTCACCTGCGGCAAGGACATCGCGGCGGCGAGACGCATTGCCGGGCGACTCGCCGCCATGGGGATCGCCGTGCTCCGCTTCGACTTTACCGGCCTCGGCCATTCGGGCGGCGAGTTCGCGAACACGTCGTTTTCGTCGAACGTGCAGGATCTCGTACTGGCGGCACGCCATCTCGATGACCGCGGAATGGCGCCAAGCCTGCTCATCGGCCATTCGCTTGGCGGAGCCGCCGTGCTCAAGGCCGCCGGCGAGATCGAGAGCGTCAAGGCCGTGGCCACGATCGGGGCACCATTTGATCCCGGTCACGTGACTCACAATTTCGGTGATGCCCTGGAGCGCATTTCAAGCGACGGAAAGGCTGAGGTCGATCTTGCGGGCCGCACGTTCACGATCGGAAAGGACTTCGTTGACGATGTGGCGGCAACCGAGTTGTCGCCCGCGATTGGCACGCTGGGCAGTGCGCTTCTCGTGCTGCACGCACCGCTCGACGCAACGGTCGGGATCGAGAACGCCACGCTGATTTTCATGGCTGCCAGGCATCCGAAGAGCTTTGTCACGCTCGACAATGCCGACCATCTCGTCAGCAAGGCGCAAGATGCCGAGTATGCGGCCGAGGTCATCGCGGCGTGGGCCGGCCGCTACCTCGATCTCGCTCCAGCCGCTCCGCCGCCCGGAGCTCCGGAGGGGATCGTGCGCGTTTCGGAGGTCGATCCGGCCGGTTTTCTTCAGGACGTGAATGCAGGGCCTGAACATCACGCGCTGGCGGACGAGCCGAAGGCCTATGGCGGCACGAACAGGGGCATGACGCCCTACGGATTCCTGTCCGCAGGGCTTGGGGCCTGCACGTCGATGACGGTTCGCATGTATGCCCGAAAAAAGAAATGGCCTCTGACGCATGTCTCGGTCGACGTGACGCATGACAAGGTGCATGCCCAGGACGCGCAAAGCGGTTCAGGCCCGAAAGTCGATTCCTTCCATCGAGAAATTCGCCTTGAGGGGGACCTGACCGACGAACAGAAGGCTCGTCTCCTCGAAATCGCGGACAAATGTCCGGTTCATCGAACGCTGGAGCACGTCGCCAAGGTCGAGACGCGTCTTGCCCCGAATCGGTCAGCGTAGCGCTGCCAGGCGACACTGTCCCGCGCAACGCTCAGATCTTCGCAAACCGCTCACGGGTGACGGGACTTCCGCGCCCTCGCGGAACTGCGTTGAAACCCGAGGGCGCTCAATGAACGCTCGCCTCGCCGAACCGCCGGGATCCAGGCGTAAAAGGCGAGATGCCCGGGGCCATTGCCCCGGGCGTCTCGCAGAACTCCGGATGCAATCCGTCGTTACTTGGGCCCGACGGCTTTCGCCTCGACCGTGTCGCTGCCAGCGATTTCGATCCGGCGCGGCTTGAGTGCTTCGGGCACCTCCCGCACAAGGTCGATATGCAGCATGCCGTTCACGCTGGCTGCGCCGGCAACGCGTACGTGATCGGCCAACGCGAACCTGCGCTCGAAGGCGCGATTTGCGATGCCGCGATGCAGATAGGTGCGCTCATTGCCCTCGTCAGACTTCTTGGCCGCAACGATCAGCGCATTCTCGCGAACCTCGACCGTCAGCTCATCGTCCGAAAATCCGGCGACAGCGATGGAAATCCTCCACGCGTCATCCCCGATCTTCTCGATGTTGTACGGCGGGTAGGACGGTGCCGACTGGCCGTCAGCCAGAAGCCGGTCCATCATGTCGGCGATCTGGTCGAAGCCGACGGTAGCACGGTACAGGGGTGCAAAATCCAACCTACGCATTTGGTCATCCTCCTTTGAGCGATAACTTGGGCCTCCCCATGAGGCGAAGACCCTTGATGTCAATTCGCCGGAACCGAACTCGGCTTCCGGCGCGAGTCAGATAGGTACGCCTCCGTCGACGTTCAAGGGTTCGGGGTTCACGAACCGATCGTCTCGGGAATCGCCCGAGGGCGCGGACCTCCCGTCGCCCAGTCAAGGAGTTCCACCGTGTGCACAACCGGCACTTTCGTGCCCGACCCGATCTGGACCATGCAGCCAATGTTGCCTGCGGCAATGAGGCACGGGGCAACGGCTTCCAGAGCGTCGACCTTGCGGGTCTTCAACTCGCCGGAAATCGCGGGCTGCAGCAGGTTGTACGTCCCGGCCGAACCGCAGCAAAGGTGACTGTCAACCGGTTCGACAACCTCGAATCCGGCCCGTTTCAGGAGATCCTTCGGCGCGGACTCCACGCCTTGACCATGTTGAAGGGAACAGGCCGCATGATAGGCTGTTCGGATGCCTCTTGGCACGCATTCCGGGAAGTCCAGCCTCTCCAGGACCTCGCTGACATCCACGGCAAGCGCACTGATCCGGGCAGCGTCTTCGGCGAGGGGGTCGTTTCGGAACATGTGGCCATAGTCCTTGACGGTCGTGCCGCATCCGCTGGTGTTGATCACGACGGCATCAAGCTCTTCCCCGGACAACCAGGCCTTGATGTTCCGCGCCGCCTGCGCGTGGCTTTCGCTTTCCCGGCCCATGTGGTGAACAAGTGCGCCACAGCATCCTGCCCCCTTTGAAATCACGACATCGCAGCCCAACCGGGTCAGGAGCCGGATGGTGGCGTCGTTGATGTCCGTGTTCAACACCTGCTGTGCGCACCCCGTCATCAAGGCGGCCCGCATTCTCCGCTCACCTTGCGCAGGAAACGTCTGCGGCAGAGAATTCTCGCTCTTCGGGGGAAGCGACTTTGGCGCCATGGCGAGCATCGCCCTGAGGCGCGGCTCCGGCACCAGGGACGCAAAGGGGTGACCGAGTCTTGCGCCAAGCAAGGCCAGCCGAAAGCGGCCGGGGTAAGGAATTATGCGTGAAAGGGCCCAGCGCAGGAGGCGATCGAAGAGCGGACGCTTGTAGGTCTTCTCGATATGCGCCCGCGCGTGGTCCACCAGGTGCATGTAGTGAACGCCCGACGGGCAGGTCGTCATGCAGGCGAGGCAGGAAAGGCACCTGTCGATATGCCTGACGGTCCGTTCATCCGCCGGCCTGCCGCTCTCCAGCATGTCCTTTATCAGGTAGATTCGGCCGCGCGGGGAATCGAGTTCGTCGCCCAGGACCAGATAGGTCGGACAGGTTGCGGTGCAGAATCCGCAGTGAACGCAAGATCGCAGGATCTCGTTCGAACGCCGGGTCGCAGGATCCTTGAGTTGCTCCTCTGTGAAATCCGTCCGCATCAGCCCATCAGTCCCGGGTTGAGGACGCCTTCAGGATCAAACTTGCGGCGCAGACCCTCGGCAAACGTTGCCAGGGGTTCCGCTTCCGGCTGGAAGACGCCGAGACGGTTCCTGGTCTCGTCATCGGCGCGGATGATCGTGGCGTGTCCGGACGAAATCGAGCGCCTCGCGTCGCGTCCCGGTTCCACCGCCGCCCAGACGAGGCCACCGCCCCAGTCCAGGACGACGCGAGCACTGCCAAGGCTGTCGACAAGTGCCGAAGCGTCGCGAGGAGGAATCGAGAATCTCCAGACATCCTCGCCGGTTCCGCCATGCGCCTCAACGTCGCGGATCCATGCCCAGCCGGCGGTGGCGCTTTCCGGGCCTTCCGTGCGGCGCTCGATTCCGGCCGGTCCGAATTCGGCAAGATGAGCCTTCAGTCTTTCGGCACGATAAGCGACGGATGCCTCGAATCCCTCCACCCGGATCATCGTGACCGGGTCGCCGTCGAGACCGACGGGCACATGCGCCGCCCCGGAAACCTCGTAGGGCGAATTCAGGGCCGCAGACATTGCGCAAACCGCGACCTCCACGTCCAGTCCTGCCAGCAACAGCACCGCCGTCGATTCCGGCCGCGGCAGAACCTTCATGCAGACTTCGCTCAATACGCCAAGCGTGCCCCGCGATCCGGCCATGAGCCTGACGAGGTCATAGCCTGTCACGTTCTTCATCACGCGGCCGCCGTTCTTGATGATCTTGCCGCGACCGTCCACGAAACGCACGCCAAGCAGGAAGTCCCGGCATGCACCGGCGCGCACCCGGCGCGGCCCCGAAACGTTGGCCGCGACCGTGCCGCCGATCGTGGGCTCGCCCGACGTCCCAAGCAGCTTGCGATGATCCATCGGCTCGAATGCCAGCATCTGACCTTCAGCGGCAAGCGTCGCCTCGACCTGCGCAAGCGGCGTTCCGGCGCCTGCGACCAGTGTCAGCGCACCTGGTTCGTAGAACGTGATCCCGGACAGACCGGACACGGTCAGGTCGTCACCATCGACGGGATGGCCAACCGGGCGCGTGCCGCCGCCACGAACTGCAAGCGGCCCGGCTGCGCTGGACACCGCCTCGGCAAGCTCTCGTTCGTCCGACGGAGTCAGCATGGAACACGAAGGCGTGGCAGCGTCGTGGACGTCTCGCCGCTCGCGCCGGGACTGTCCGTCATCATGCCGCCGCCCGCCGAGACTCCGTCGCGCTCAAGGGAAACACCTTGGCCGGGTTCAGCAACCAGGCCGGATCAAGCACGTCCTTGACGTTCATCTGGGCTTCGATGTCAACCGGATCGAACTGGACGTGCATGAGATCGCGCTTTTCGATTCCCACGCCATGCTCGCCCGTTAGGCACCCGCCCGCCTCGACGCAGAGCTTGAGTATTTCCGCCCCGAGAGCCTCGCAGGTCTCGAGTTCGCCGGGACTGTTTGCGTTGAAGAGGATCAGGGGATGCATGTTGCCGTCGCCCGCATGAAAGACGTTGCCAACGTCAAGACCATATTGCCGCGACAGCGCTCCGATCCGCTTGAGAACGCGCGGCAGTTCCGACACCGGAATCGTTCCGTCCAGACAGATGTAGTCGTTGAGTTTCCCCATTGCTCCGAAGGCCGATTTGCGTCCAAGCCAGATTCGCGCCGCTTCGTCGGCATTCCGGGCTTCGCGCAACTCGATCGGGTCGCGCCTGCGCGCGATGCTGCCGATGACGCGAAGCTGCTCGTCGATTTCGGCAGGGCTTCCTTCCACTTCAACAATGAGCAGCGCCTCGCAGTCCGGATACCCGGCCTGCGAGAAGCTTTCGACCACTTCAATGACCTTGCGGTCCATGTACTCGATGGCGACAGGCAGCATGCCCGCCCTGATCATGTCGCTGACACAGGCGCCGGCCACCTCGGGACTTGCAAACCCGATCAGCATCGGCCTTGCGCCTTCCGGCCGGGGCAGGATGCGGAGGGTTGCCTCCGTCACCACTCCGAGCTGCCCTTCGGATCCGCAGACAAGGCCCAGCCAGTCATATCCGCCCGCATCCATGTGCGCGCCGCCGATCTCGACCACGCTTCCATCCATCGTGACCATCGTAAGTCCGAGCAGGTTGTTCGTCGTCACCCCGTATTTCAGGCAATGCGCGCCGCCCGCGTTCATGGCGATGTTCCCGGCGATCGCGCAGGCAAGCTGGGAGGAAGGATCGGGCGCATAGAAGAATCCGTCCCCTTCGACGGCACCGGTGACCGAGAGATTCGTGCGCCCTGCCTCGACCCGGATGAAACGACTCTCGTAGTCGACCTCAAGAACCCGGCTCATTCGCGAAACGCCAAGCACGACACAGTCACTGGTCGGCAACGCACCCCCGGCAAGGGATGTGCCGGACCCGCGCGGCACGACCGGAACGCGCTCCTCGCTGCAAATGCGCAACACCTCCGCAACGTCGCCCGTCGAACCGGGAAGGACGACGCAGAGCGGCTGGCAGGCATAGGCAGTCAGCGCATCGCATTCATACGCCCGGGTCTCGACAGGATCGGACTTGACATGTTCGGCGGACACCGCGTCCTTCAGGCGGGCGACAATTCGGGATTTCCTGTTCAGCACGTCAACGGAGGGTGCAGGCATGTCCATAAGAGCTTCTCCGGATCCTCCGTGTTGTATGCCTGATCCCGAAATCACGCAACGTGCGTGAAGGGTATGGCAAGACCGACGGCGACCAGCAGAACGCCCGCGATCAGGTTCGCGCGCGCGAGCGCCTGGGGCGAGGCGAGAAGGCGGCGGGCCTGCCCGATGAATCCAGCCATGACGAAGTTGCCTGCCAGCGGCACGAGCACGGACAGAAGACAGATCAAGGCGATGTCCAGCCAAGCCAGGCGACCGACGTCGAAAAACCCCGGCAACACGCCCATGTAGAACAGGATGGCCTTGGGGTTGCCGAGAATTGCCGCAATCCCGGCCGCAAAACCGGCCCACATGCCTGGCCGTGTCAACCTGCTGTCCGAAGCGATCGTGCGATCCCGGCCCCAGATGATCAGGCCGCCCATGGCCAGGAAGGTCAGGCAGGCCACCCAGCGCAGCACAAGAATGAAATCGGAGTACACGGAAACGATCCAGGAAACTCCGAGAATGGCGAGGAGTGGCCAGACGACGTCACCCACGGCAACTCCGAGCGCCAGGGGCCACGCGGAATGGAATCCTCCGGACATCGCACGCGCGACCAAGGCCACCCAGACCGGACCCGGCGTCAGGAAGAGGACGAGAAGCGCTCCGGAATAGAGCGCGGCGTCTGTCAGCGTGACCGTCATGATGCCGGCCGCACGCACTCGACGACGCTCGCGCCCGCAGTCTCGGAAACGTCAAAGAACTGCGCCGCGTCACCAAGCTCCGCAAAGAGCTCGTCGCCGGTTCCGGTCATCCAGGTCTGCGCACCCAGCTTCAAGATTTCGGCAAAGAGGGCGGCTCGGCGATCGGAGTCAAGATGTGCCGCCACTTCGTCAAGAAGGATCAGCGGCGGGCTGCCCGTGTCCTCGAACAGGGCGCGCGCATTCGCCAGCACCAGCGAGATCAGGAGCGCCTTCTGCTCGCCGGTTGAACACTGCGTGGCGGAAACGCCCTTTTCCGCATAGCGTGCCGTCATGTCAGTCCGGTGCGGGCCGCGCAGGGTGCGGCCGGCCGCCAGATCGGCATGACGGCCCTGGTTCAGGACATCCGCAAGATCCGCACACTCTTCCGGCAGCTCGCCGCCTGGATGATCAAGCGACAGGTCGGCGACGGGAAAGGCCGTTTCCGCGCCGTCCTGTGCAGCGGCGATCCGGGACACCGTCGCACGGCGGTTTGCGATGATGCGTGCACCGGTTTCGGCCATTTGTCTTTCAAGGGCGACATACCAGTGTGCATCCCGGACATTGTCCTTCAGGAGGCGGTTTCGTTCGCGCATCGCCTTTTCGTAGCCCAAGACCGCTTCGCCATGTCGGGGATCAAGGCTCATCGTCATTCTGTCGAGGAACCGCCGCCGTCCGCCCGCACCCTCGATCCAGAGGCGGTCCATTGGAGGTGTCAGCCAGATGATCCGGACAATCCGGCCAAGGGAAACCTTCGTTACAGCCTTTCCGTCTACACGCACCTGCCGTGGCTGGCCTGGTTCGGCGGCGGTCTCGATCTCGTGGACCTGCATCGGCGCCTTGATCCGCGATGCGATCTTCCAGCCGATGGATTCAGGCAGCCGGATCATTTCTTCAGCGCCGGCACGGCGAAGTCCCTGGCCCGGCGACAGAAGGGAAACCGCTTCAAGGATGTTTGTCTTTCCGGCGCCGTTTGGTCCGCAGAACGCAAGCGGGCGCGCATCAACGGAAAGTTCGGTGCGCAGATGCGACCGGAAATGAGAAAGCGTCAGGCTGGTTAGTGCAAGTCCCGTCACACGCGCATCGGCATCACGACGTAGATCGCCGTCTTGTCGTCACCCTCGCGGATCAGTGCCGGTTCGCTACTGGTATTGAACAGGAAAACGGCGTTTTCCCGATCCATCTGGCCGGCGATTTCCTGCAGGTATTTTGCGTTGAAACCGAGGACCAGCGCAGGCGCGTCATTTCCTGGCTGATACGCGACCTCGAGTTCCTCGTCTGCCGTTCCGGTCTCCGGCGAATTGACCGACAGTTGCAACTGGTCTTCGGACAGCGACAGCTTGACGACCCTTGAGGTCTCGGAACTGATGGTGGCGACCCGATCCACCGCCCTCGCAAACTCCTTGGCATCGACTTCCAGCCGCTTGTCGTTTTCGGCGGGAATGACCCGAGTGTAGTCTGGAAATGTCCCTTCGACGACCTTGGACGTGAGCGTGATTCCAGGAGCGGCAAACCGGACCTTGGATTCGCTGACGCTGACGGCAATCTCCTCGTCGTCCGCTTCAAGCATCATTCTCAGTTCATTCACGGTCTTGCGCGGCACGATGACGCCAGGCATTTCGTCAGCGCCTTTCGGAAGTTCGGCATCGATCTGGGCCAGCTGGTGCCCGTCCGTGGCCACGCAGCGGAGCACTTGGCTTCCACCGGTTTCCGCGACATGCATGTAGACGCCGTTGAGGTAGTACCGTGCCTCCTCGGTCGACATTGCAAACTTGGACTTGTCGAAGAGGCGGCGAAGCACCGAGGCCGGAACCGAAAAATTCGTATCGTAGTCCGACGTGGCCATGGCGGGGAAGTCTTCGCGGGGCAACGTTGCGAGCGAGAATTTTGAACGTCCGGCATTCACGGCCATCCGTCCGGAGGAGCCGTCGTCGGAGATCGTGACCAGCGCACCCTCGGGAAGCTTGCGAACGATATCGTGGAATGTCATCGCGATGACCGTGGTTGCACCGGACCGTTGGACCGTTGCGTTTGCTTCGTCCACGATCTCGATGTCGAGATCGGTTGCGCGGAATCTGACCTGGCTTTCCTCGGCTTCGATCAGGACATTGGCAAGTATCGGAATCGTGTTCCGACGCTCGACAACCGATTGTGCTTGGGCGATCGCCTTGAGAAGTGAATTGCGTTCGATCGAGAATTCCATGTTCCCTCGCTCCATCCGGTATTGGGACGGTCAACCTATCGCTTTCTTGGCAGGACGCAACGGTTCCGGCGAAAATTCTGGCGCGGACACAAGGGCGTCGGGACCATGGGTCAGCCACCCGAAAGGCCAAGCGCCGCCTTGAAAATCAGGATCAGCGACAACACAAGCAGCAGGACTTCGGTGACGCGCATATAGAGCGGTTCCGGCATCTCCGCCAGCAACCTGCCGAGAAGGGCCCCAATGACGCCCACCCCGGCAAGACCTGCCGCCAGCGGCCAGTTGAGGCCGTCGAAGAACCCGAGTGCATTGTAGCTCGGGATCTTGGCAAAATTGACGATCGCGAACGTGATTGCCATCGTGCCGGTGAGCATCAGCTTGGGCAGGCTTTGCGGCAGGAGATAGGCTTGGGCCGCGGGTGCACCCGAATGCGTCAGAAAGGACGTGATCCCTGCAACGATGCCCCAGAATGCGCCTGGAGCAACGCTTGCGTTCCGTGTCGTGGCAGGTCTCAAGACGAACCATTGTCGCCAAACGGTACAGAGTCCTGCGCATCCCGTGAATGCCAGCAGCAGCGGTTCGGACGCGTAGGGCACGATCAGCGTTGCAATCGCGAGCCCCAGAACCATGGCCGGCAAGAGAATCGCGAGGTTGCGACCGGAATGGTGCCGGCGGTAGAGCCAGAGGGCGGCGCCGTCAGCGACGACAAGGGCGGGAAGGACAAGCGCTGCTGCCTTCACCGGGTTCATGACGAGTGCCAGGAACGGAACCGCCAGCGCGGCGGCGGCAGGAAACCCGCCCTTGCCGATGCCGATGATCAGGGCCGCAACGACGAGCCATGGCAGGAGGTCCGCCATCTTGTGCGCTCGTCACGCCTCCAGCGAACGGCGCAGGAGTTCCACATGGTCAGCGATCTGGCTGTCCTGCTGCTTCAACTCCTCGATCTTGCGGACCCCGTGCATGATCGTCGTGTGGTCGCGCCCTCCGAACCGACGGCCGATCTCGGGCAATGATCGGGACGTGAGCTGTTTCGAGAGGTACATCGCGATTTGGCGCGGGCGAGCGAAGGTGCGGACGCGCTTCGGACCAATCAGGTCCGAAAGGCGGATGTTGAAGTGTTCGCTGACCTTGCGCTGGATTTCCTCGACCGTGATCTTGCGGTCCGACGCGCGCAGCACGTCCGACAGGCAGTCCTGTGTCAATTCCATCGTGATCTCTCGACTGACCAAGGACGCGAATGCAAAGAGGCGCATCAAGGCGCCCTCAAGAACGCGCACGTTGCTTGAGATGCGGTGCGCGAGAAATTCGAGCACGCCTTCCTGGATCCCCAGGTTTGGGAACTGTTCCGAGAACTGCTCGACCTTTTGCTGAAGAATGCCAAGCCGAAGTTCGTAGTTCGTCGGGTGCACGTCCACGACGAGCCCCGACTGCAGCCGGCTCACGATCCGGTCGTCAATCCCGTCAATGTCCGTGGGCGCGCTGTCCGAACTGACGATGATCTGCCGTTTCTGGTCAACCAGGGCGTTGAACGTGTGAAAGAACTCCTCCTGCGTCGCATCCTTGCCCGCAATGAACTGAACATCGTCGATCATCAGCACGTCGACCGAGCGAAAAAGCTGCTTGAACGCGATCATGTCCTTGTCGCGGAGAGCCTGGACAAACCTGTACATGAACTGCTCCGCAGACAGGTACACGACGTGCAGCCCGGGGGATCGCTTGCGCAGTTCCCAGGCAATCGCATGCATCAGATGCGTCTTGCCCAGTCCGACGCCGCCATAGAGAAAGAGCGGGTTGAACGTGACGGCGCCGCCCTCTGCCACCCTGCGGGCCGCCGCGTGCGCAAGTTCGTTCGGCTTGCCGACGACGAAGCTCTCGAACGTGAACCTCGCATCGAGCGGCGCCCCGGGCAATTCGCCGCCGATCTGCCCCGCCACGACCCTTGCCGGATCGTCCTGCGACTTCGCCGCGCGTTTCCGATCAGGCTTCGCGGTCTCCGGGACCGCGAACTCGACCCGAGTCACCTTGTACCCGGACTTGTTCAATTCCCGCAGAATGTGATCGCCGAAATTCCGGAGAACCCAGTTGCCCATGAACGTCGTCGGCACATGGAACTTGGCAACACCCCCTTCGACCAGCGCGAATTCAAGCGGTTCTATCCAGTTCGCGTAATTGCTCTTGCCAACGGCTGAAATCAGGTTCTGACGTATCTCTTCCCAGGATTTCTTGGTCATAATCTGCCCGCAGCGTCCCTTGCTTCACGACTGGCGCCAAGCCAGCCCCCGCGCCTTCCAGCCAAACTGGCGGCCACGGTGTCCCGACGCGTCCATGTCACCCTCGAACCCCTCGGAGACATTCAGGCATGACACCGATCGGCCCTGTCGGGCAAAATGATCGGCAACCACCATGGCGGCCTTCAATGACCGCGCCCCCGAACGGCAGAGAAAGAGGAGGGGCCCGATCGCATCGGAGCCAACCGCTTCCTCGACTTCGTCGGCAAATGCCGGGTTCACGGACATGTCGGGATAGGACGCCCACTCGATCAGGATCGGTGTCTTTCCCAATTTCCCCGTGTCAGGCACGCCGACAAAATTCCACTCAGCGCGGGTCCTGACATCTACAAGACGGGCCGACTCGTCCTTCTCAAGGATTTGCCACGCTTCGTCAGGATCGACTGCCCCGACGCAGCTGCCCTGTCCCATCAAACCTGTCCCCCCAAGGACGACGTGAATCGCACTTCACAAGCTAGACGGCAGAACGGGTGGCAATCAACCATCCTTTGCACTTGACTCGTACAAACCCTAAGACAAGTCCCGATTCTTTTTTCTTGGGGCGGCGATCGCCACTTGATCGAACAACCGAGATGCAGGCTGGAACGCGGCGATTCGCCGAATCTCCCAGTCATCCCGTTCATTGTCGCGCACGGTCAGCCGGCCAAGCCCAATGGGTGTCCGAGCAGGTACGTCATTCCCGGATGTCTCGTCATCTTCCCGCTTTGCGGGCCGTCAACTGCGCAGCGTTGCCGCACGAAGCCGTGTCGAAGATCGGCGGGAAACCCGCCCTTCTGGCTGGCGCTGAAAGCGGCATGTTC
This sequence comes from Silicimonas sp., assembly GCA_022824315.1. Taxonomy (GTDB): domain Bacteria; phylum Pseudomonadota; class Alphaproteobacteria; order Rhodobacterales; family Rhodobacteraceae; genus JAJEFO01. The sequence continues at coordinate 32,421 of JAJEAC010000109.1, read as the reverse complement.
CACCGCTTCAGTCAGCCACATCACTCAACGGGAGACACGATATGACTATTCGATATAAGTCCCTCGATTTTCCTCTGTGCAAGGCAGAACCGCTCCGGTAAACCCTGCGCAAATCTTAAGGAGGAGCCTCGCTGATGAAGGTGCTGGTGCCTGTCAAGCGCGTGATCGACTACAACGTGAAGGTCCGGGTGAAGGCGGACGGAAGCGGTGTCGATCTTGCAAACGTCAAGATGTCGATGAACCCTTTCGACGAAATTGCCGTCGAAGAGGCAATACGGCTCAAGGAGGCTGGAAAGGCTGAGGAAGTGATCGCGGTTTCCGTCGGTGTCCCACAATCCCGGGAAACGCTTCGAACCGCGCTTGCTATGGGAGCGGACCGGGCGATCCTGATCGTCGCGGCCGAAGACGTGCACACGGACATCGAGCCACTTGCCGTCGCAAAGCTCCTCGCGGGCGTGATCGAAGAGGAGCAGCCAGGCGTCGTCATCTGCGGAAAGCAGGCCATCGACAACGACATGAATGCAACCGGGCAGATGCTGGCGGCCCTGACCGGTTGGCCGCAGGCCACATTCGCATCCGAACTGAACATCGGTGACGGCAGCGCGACGGTCACGCGCGAGGTCGACGGCGGCTTGCAGATCATCAAGGTCGACTTGCCCGCCATCGTGACGGTGGATCTGCGCATGAACGAACCGCGCTACGCTTCGTTGCCGAACATCATGAAGGCGAAGAAAAAGCCCATGGATGAAAAGACGCCCGCCGATTACGGCGTCGATGTCCGCCCCAGGCTCGAGATCGTCTCGACCACCGAACCCGAGGCTCGAAAGGCCGGTGAAATCCTGGGCTCGGTCGATGAACTTGTCACGAAACTCAAGGAAGCGGGAGCAATCTGATGGCAGTCCTTCTCCTGGCAGAAGTCACCGACGGTGAACTCAACCTGGATGCAACGGCGAAAGCCGTCACCGCTGCACGTGCCATGGGCGAAATCACCGTTCTCTGCGCCGGCGCGGCCGCGTCGTCTGCCGGCGAGGCAGTCGCAATGGTTGACGGCGTCTCCAAGGTGCTGGTCGCCGAGGACCCCGGCCTCGGGCACAGGCTGGCCGAACCAACCGCAGCTCTGATCGTTTCGTTGGCGGGCGAATACAGCCACATCGTGGCTCCGGCCACGACCGACGCAAAAAACGTCCTCCCGCGTGTGGCGGCGCTCCTTGACGTCATGGTGATCCCTGACATTTCCGGAGTCGTCGACGCCGACACGTTCGAGCGACCGATCTATGCGGGCAACGCGATTCAGACCGTTCGGTCATCCGACGCGACCAAGGTCGTCTCGATTCGGACGTCCACCTTTGACGCGGCGGGAGAAGGCGCCCCGGCTTCGATCGAGTCCATTGACGTCGCCGGGAATCCCGGCATCTCCGAATGGGTCGAGGACAGGGGCGCCGCGAGCGACCGGCCCGAACTGACAAGCGCGGGCGTTGTCGTTTCGGGTGGTCGGGGCGTTGGCTCGGAGGAGGACTTCGCGCTGATCGAGAAGCTGGCCGACAAGCTGGGGGCGGCCGTCGGTGCATCGCGGGCGGCAGTCGATTCAGGATATGCCCCGAACGACTGGCAGGTTGGGCAAACCGGTAAGGTGGTTGCCCCCGACCTCTATGTTGCCGTCGGGATTTCAGGCGCAATCCAGCACCTGGCAGGCATGAAGGATTCGAAGATCATCGTCGCCATCAACAAGGACGAGGAAGCTCCGATCTTCCAGGTTGCGGATTACGGGCTGGTTGCGGACCTGTTCACCGCCGTACCCGAACTCGTCGAAAAGCTCTGAACCACCACCGCTCGCGGAAGCCCGGAGTCGCGCTTTGGAATCCTTCCGCATGAAGTCGCACGACCACCTCCTACCCCTATCCCACTATCGGGCAATGCAGGTTGCGCGAAAGCGGGGCAGTGCTTCATGCGCCTCACGGGCTTGCGAAGGGATCGTTCGTGCGCCTATGGTCTCGCGGACGCGGACAAGCTCTTGAGGTGCCAATGAACATCAGCAGCGTAGGCGTGGTCGGCGCGGGACAGATGGGCAACGGAATTGCCCATGTCTTTGCACTGGCCGGATTCGATGTCGTCCTGAACGACATCGATCGCGGCGCGATTGAACGCGCACTCAAGCTTGTCGAGACCAACCTCGCGCGCCAAGTCCACAGCGGCCGGATCACGCAGAAAGATGCCGAGGCCGCGCTCAAGCGAATCTCAACAACCATGACTCTTGCGGATCTCGGCGCAACCGACCTGATCATCGAGGCCGCCACGGAACGCGAGTCCGTGAAAGTCGCGATCTTCGAGGATCTCGTTCCGCATCTCGGGCAGAACACGATCCTGACGTCGAACACTTCGTCGATCTCGATCACGCGACTGGCCAGCCGAACCGACCGCCCCGAGAGGTTCATGGGATTCCACTTCATGAATCCCGTGCCAGTCATGCAGCTCGTCGAACTCATCCGCGGCATCGCCACTGACGACCAGACATATCAGACACTGAAGGAAGTGGTCGAGCGGCTGGGGAAGACGTCCGCCACGGCCGAGGATTTCCCCGCCTTCATCGTGAACCGGATCCTGATGCCGATGATCAACGAGGCGGTCTACACGCTCTACGAGGGCGTGGGATCCGTCTCCTCGATCGATTCGGCGATGAAACTTGGAACCAACCACCCGATGGGACCGCTGCAGTTGGCAGACTTCATCGGCTTGGACACCTGCCTTGCGATCATGAACGTCCTCCATGACGGGCTGGCAGACACCAAGTACAGGCCCTGCCCGCTCCTGACAAAATATGTCGAGGCCGGTTGGCTTGGCAGAAAAACCGAGCGCGGATTCTACGACTACAGGGAAGACCCGCCGGCACCCACGCGGTAGCACGGCGTGAACCCTATTTTCCCTCTCCAAAGCCGTCGGACACCAGGGCCTCGATCGCCTCGGCCAGCGCCGTCGCTTCCGCTCCCGTGGTCGCAACCGTAATCGATGTCCCACGGGACGCTGCAAGCATCAGGAGGCCCATGATGCTGTCGCCGGTCACGCTCATGCCGTCCTTCGACACCGTTGCCTCGGCGTCGAATCCCTCAACGACTTCGGCCAGCCTTGCGGAGGCGCGGGCATGAAGGCCCTTCTCGTTCACGATCTTCAGGGTTCGCTTCACAGGCTCTTCCATGGCATGTCAGGCAGTGCCGCCGCCCTCGAAGCTGTCGATGTACTTGCGCCCCGCGGACAGGGCTGCCGTGGCCGCGCGATCCAAAGGCTCGTGCCTGAGCTTGGCGAGCTTGATCAGCATGGGAAGGTTGGCCCCGTAGAGGATCTTTCTGTTGGACGAATTGCAGGCCCTGAGCGAGAGGTTTGACGGAGAACCACCGAACATGTCCGTCACGACGATCACGCCGTCACCGGAATCCACGTCATCGGCTGCTGCGCAAATCTCGTTCTGCTTGGCCTCGCGGTCATGTTCCGGCTCGATCGGGATGGCGCACATGCCATTCTGCTTGCCAACGACATGTTCGACTGCGGCCAGGTATTCCCGCGCCAAGCCTCCATGCGCCACGATCACTATGCCAATCACGCTTTCTTCTCCGCGGAAGACCACGGACCCTGACCCAGTCGTTCCAGTTCCCGGTGGCGCGTAGACACCTGCCACCCTTCCCGTGCAAGGGCACTCGCGAGCCTTTCCGCAACGGCAATTGACCTGTGCCGTCCGCCGGTGCAGCCGAGCCCGATCGACAAGTATGTCTTGCCTTCCTCCTTGAATGCAGGAAGCAGGTCAAGGAGCATTGTCTCAAGCGCCTGGAAGAATCCAGAAAAGCGCGGATCACTTCCGACATAAGCCGCCACGCGCTCGTCACGCCCGTCCAGGTCGCGCAGTTCTTCCTGCCAGTACGGATTTGCGAGGAACCTCATGTCGAAAATCATGTCCACACCGCGCGGCAGGCCGCGCTTGTAGGAGAAGCTCTCTACGGAAAGGGCTAGCGTGCCGAAGCCGTCCCGTCCGAAGCGCCGTTCAATCTCGGCCTTCAAGTCGTGCGGCGTCATGTCGGACGTGTCGATCAAATGATCCGCCCGCTCCCGTATCGGGATCAGGAGCTCCATCTCGCGATCAATGCCGATCTCGGGAGTTTCCACGGGAGCAAGCGGATGTCGCCTTCGCGTCTCGGAATACCGGCGAACAAGGTCTTCGGAGCGACAGTCGAGGAACAGGAGTTCGGCCTCTATGTCGGCTTCCGATGCAATGCGGTCCAGGACTCCGACCACCGTGTCGACCGAGAAATCCCGGTTGCGCACATCGATTCCCAAGGCAAGTGGCGGCATCGACGATGGCCCGTCAAACACGCGCGGCAAGAGGGACAGCGGCATGTTGTCGATGGTTTCGTAGCCCAGATCCTCCAGCGCATGCGTTGCCGTCGTTCGTCCGGCCCCGGAGGCACCTGTCACCAGAACGGCTCGCGTTCGCGCGCTGGATCCCGATCTGGCCGTCACTCCAATCCTCCTTTGAGAAGGACATACAACATAGAGGCGAATGCCGGAGCCTCAACCCTTCGAACGAGGCGGACGCGTTCGCCAGAGACCGCAATCTCCATCGGTTCGGGCAGGCGCCCCGTTTCGACATGATCCATGTCGACGACGATGCGCAGCCAGGCCGGGGTTGCACTGCACGTCAAGATGCCGATGCCCCTCGCCTCAATCTTGCCATCGAGCGTCGCTGGAGCCGATATCAACAGCCCCTCTGGCCTTCGGGCCAGCACGACCTGGTCATCGGCAACGAGGGACGCCCCAAGCGCCATCAGCTCAAGCGCAAGGCTGGACTTCCCGACACCGGCCCGTCCCGTGATCAAGAGCCCCGCCGAGCCCAACGCAACGGCGGTGCCGTGCATGAGAGTGGACCCGTCTCCCATGCGCACGAGACCCGCCTCAGAAAGGAAGCCGTCGCGACCGCAAGGTCCGGGCGCGATCAGGCGCACCATGGCAAGATACAGGGCAAGCAGTGATTTCCGGCAGCGGGCTCCAATGAGTGCTTCTGCTCGGCTCTGTCCAGAGCATGAATCGTTCCCTTGGCTTTCCAGGACACAAGGTGCCAGCGCATCGCGCGATGCCGCGCCGCACGATTGACATAATCGTGCCTGTCTTCAAGTTGTTCAACAACAATGTGCTCTTGGAATGCGCGGCCTGGATGGCCGTCCCGCATCCCGGCCTTGGCAAGCGTTACTTGCGGGGGACACCGCGACGACTTCTCGGCGGCGCCATGATGTTGGCGCTAAACCTGCAAAATCAATCTCTTGGTACCGCTAACTGCGCCATTCCGTCCTGTTCAGACAATTGGAATCGTGCCAATAAACCGGACATGAAGCGCGTCGGTCGCCCATTTGACCACGCATGCAGCCGAAGGATCTGACAAGAATGAGCCAGGGTCGCGTCAATTCGCGAATGACGCTTGAAGCGCACGGAATCAAGGATCTGGGATCTGTCCACTACAACCTGATGGAACCGGACCTGATCCAGCACGCGCTTTGCCGTGATGAAGGAACGCTAGGCCAAGGCGGGACGCTGCTCGTCAATACCGGCAAGTACACCGGCCGATCTCCGCAGGACAAGCATATCGTGAAGACGCCGTCGGTTGAGCAGAGCATCTGGTGGGAAAACACCCGCGCAATGTCGCCCGAGGGCTTCGCGCGTCTGCATGCCGACATGCTGGCGCACATGAAGGGTCGCGAATATTTCGTGCAGGACCTGTATGCTGGCGCCGACAACGCACACAGGCTCGATGTCAGAATCGTAACCGAGCTTGCCTGGCACTCCCTCTTCATCCGGCACCTGCTTCGGCACCCCGACAGGGACGAACTCGAGCGCTTCTCGCCGGAATTCACGGTCATCAACTGCCCGTCATTCCAGGCCGACCCGAAACGGCACGCCAGCAGGACCGAAACGGTCATCGCAATGAATCTCGAGCAGAGGATCGTTCTCATCGGCGGGACCGAATACGCCGGCGAGAACAAGAAATCCGTGTTTTCCATTCTCAACTACATCCTGCCCGAGAGAGGCGTGATGCCGATGCACTGTTCGGCCAACCATGCCATGGGAAACCAGATCGATTCGGCGGTGTTCTTCGGGCTTTCGGGCACGGGCAAGACCACCCTCTCGGCTGATCCGGGTCGCATCCTGATAGGTGACGACGAACATGGCTGGTCGGATCGGGGAATCTTCAATTTCGAAGGCGGTTGCTACGCCAAGACCATAAACCTGAACCGCGAGGCCGAACCGGAGATCTATGACACTTGCTTCAAGTTCGGTACCGTCATCGAGAACATGGTCTTCGACCCCGAGACCAAGGAACTCGATTTCGGCGACGACAGCCTGACCGCGAACATGCGCTGCGCATATCCGATGAACTACATTTCCAATGCGTCAGAGTCCGCTCTAGGCGGCCACCCAAAGAACGTGGTCATGCTGACCTGCGACGCCTTCGGGATCCTTCCGCCGATCGCGCGCCTCACTCCCGCACAGGCAATGTACCACTTCCTGTCGGGCTTCACTTCCAAGGTCGCTGGCACGGAGCGCGGGGTCACGGAGCCGGAACCGACGTTTTCGACATGCTTCGGCGCACCGTTCATGCCAAGGCGGCCCGAAACCTACGGAGAGTTGCTGCGCGAAAAGATTGCCCGCCACGGCACTACCTGCTGGCTGGTCAATACAGGCTGGACAGGCGGCGCCTTCGGAACCGGTTCCCGCATGCCGATCAAGGCGACCCGAGCGCTCCTGTCAGCCGTGCTTGACGGCTCGCTTGAACACTCGCAATTCCGCAAGGACGTGAACTTCGGCTTCGAGGTGCCAGTAAGCGTGATGGCAAGTGCCGTGCCGGACATCCTGCTGGACCCGCGCCGGACCTGGGACGACGGTGCGGCCTACGATGCGCAAGCGAAGAAACTAATCGAGATGTTCGCAAAGAACTTCGAGCAGTACGAGGCCCATATCGACAGCGCCGTGAAGTCCGTCGCGATCAGCTGACACTGGATTGAGCTGGCAATGGCATGCCAAGACCTTTGCCGTCTATTCGAGAGCATTCGGCTTGGCTAGAATCTTGGCCGGGCGCCGCCAAGTCATGTTCCAACATCCTTGGGAGTTCCAAGTGAGCCCAGACAGTCGAGCATGCAAAGTCGTCTTCAGCTTCCACTTGCGCCAGCCGCAAACCTCCTGCTCTGTCGCCGCACGGCCCGTCGCGCGGATCAGGCGGTGCATCGCGTCCCGACGGGCTTCATGCCGATCAGCGTCGTCAACACGCCATAAAGGCAGGGCGCCCGGGGTATCGGGGTATTGCCATCTGGATGAAAGCGATGGTGCCGATACACTCGGCAATGCACTGGATCACGCTGCCCGACAATGTGATCGGCGACACGGCTCCAGCGAGAGCAACCGGAGATATGAAGACGGCCTGACCGTTCCACGCCATCTCCATGACCGCCTCAATTTGCGGCGCATCGACGACGAGTGGCGAGTTGACGTTGATGCTCGCGTGCAACCTCAGTTCCCGCCGAAGTATGTCCGGGTCATTGCCATGAGGGATCTCAACCATGCGAAGTGAATCGGAAACACGCGTCCGTCCGATGGCATAGGTCCTTGCTACCTTATCCGGAAGCGCATGCCATGCGAAAGCGCTCGACAGGTGTCGGGTGTTGACATGTGTGTCGATCGGTTCGACCGGATCGCCGGAGATGAAGCCGCAGGTCGGTAGCCTCTGATGAAGGCGAATCAAGTCCTCGAAATCCTCCCGCGTGCCAAGGCGCCGTCCTCGCCCCGTGTCCATGACGTTCGGTGCGGACGACGCTCAGCCGAAATGGATCTGGTCGGGCGTCGCCAAGACATGTTTCAACATCCTTGGGAGATCCAAGTGATCCCAGACGGTCAAGCATGCAAAAGTCGTCTTCAACGCGGCAAATTCGCAGCATGTCACGTTAAAATGCCTGCAATTCCTCTGACGAAATGCTGGTCCGGGAAGCGGCGGTTGCCTCCAATTGTCAGCTCCGGCTTCATGTTTCAGCTTTTGGGGGATGGGGGATGGGAAAGGTCTTCGTTCGGATCCCCGCGGATCGTGATGCCGCCGTCGACCACCAAAGAGGCGCCGGTGATGAACCCCGAATCCGCGTGTGCGAGAAACGCAGCGACGCGTGCGATTTCGTCCGGCCTGCCCAAGCGGCCCACTGGCGTTCTTTCGGCAAAGCTGTCCTTGTCCAGAATTCCGGCATCAGCGCGATCAAGAAGCGTTTGGGTCGCGATATAGCCGGGCAAAATCGCGTTAACGGTGATTCCATCGCGCGCGGTTTCCAGCGCCAATGCCTCCGTGATCCCAAGGATCGCCTTTTTGGCGGTCACATATGCCAGACGATAGGGTACGGCGAGCTTGGCATTGCCGGATGAAATGTTAATGATCCGGCCGAACTGCGCCTCGCGCATTGCCGATGTTACCAGCCGCGCCCAGTTGACCGCGCCACGGACGTGGATGGCAAGCAACTGGTCAAAATGCTCGGGCGGCAGCGCCTCGATCCGGCCGAGCCGCTGCGACATGATCCCGGCATTATTCACCAAAACGGAGACTGGCCCGAATTCCGGGACAATCCTGTCGTGAGCGGCACGACAGCTTTCGAACTCAGCGACGTCTGCAGCCGCCGCCATCGTCTTGCCACCAGTCTCTTCGGCAATCGATGCGGCAGCAGCGCGGGCCCTTTCCTCGTCCAGGTCAACAATGGCAACACGGCAGCCGTCGGCGGCAAAGCGCTTCGCAATGGCGTGTCCGATGCCTGTTGCGGCACCGGTTACGACCACCACCTTGTCTAAAGAACTTGGCACGCCTTGATCCCAATCCTGCTCCGAAGTGACGTCCGAATGGCTGTCTTCCGCTAAACATCAAAAAGTGCTATATGTCTAGAGCTTCAATCCAATCGGAATTCCAATGTTTCAAAATCGCCAGTTCTTGATGCGCCGACTGTTTGTTCCGCCGCGTCAAGGCGGCTTAACTCTCTCGCAGACGGATTGACCGGAGACCTTCCAAGCGGCATGTGTCTGCCGTAGATCAATCTGCTCAGTAACGCCATGACACTCGCGAAACAGCCGGCTCGACGAGGGATGGTCACGCTCGAAGAGGAAGGCACGATCCAGCGCCAACCGGCACGGACTGTCGACGCCGGTTACCGTCGCACGAGACCAAGGGGCTGCTTTGACGCCATGGGCGGTTTCTCCAACGCACAGGCCCTTGTCATCCCGACGTCGTCAGTCCGCTCATTATCTACTCCAGCAAAGCCTGGCCTTCCGGAAGCAGTTGTCGCAGCAATTCGGCCAATGAAAGAAGGGGCGGCACAAGCCCGCCCCTTCCAAGAACACCATTCCCGCAACTTCAGCGCATAGCCTGTGCGGCCAGGAGAATTTCCAGCGCCAGTGGCTGCATGGGGCCAAAGTCCGGAACACTGTCACGAGCACCGCCCTGCACCAGAATTTCCGCAGCGCCCGTAAGCGTGTCGTTGGTCAGGCCGGATTTCACGTCCTCGATTGCCTCTTCCAGCGAAACCCAATCACGCATCCGCATTGCGTAGTCGGCCTTTTCGGCGCCTCCTTCGATGCCGGTATCGGAATAGTATTCCAGGACGTGCTCAACCACTTTGGCAGGGTCGGTCGAGTTGATGTACTCGTTGGCCCGGAAAGCCGCTTCAACGAAGGCGGCAGCAGCCTTCGGGTCCTCTTCCCAGAACGTCTTCGTGACGATCCAAGGCGCGATGATGTTGGCACCGGCCATCTTGCCGTCACAGACCATGGTGTAGTTGTCCGGATCCTGCGCCAGCACGATGTCGGACGAGGCTGCCGTCGTACCTGCGCCAAGATCGCCGCTTTGCAAGGACTGCAGCGTCACTGCAGGCGTCAGAGGAACGACCTCAAGCGCCCCGGGATCTTCCACACCGAGATGCTCGGCACAGGCGTAAAGAACCTGGCTCCAGGTCGAATTCGGAACCGTGCCTACCTTGGTGCCGACGAGCGCCTCTGCCGGCGTCTTTCCTTCAAGCACATCGTTGCGCAAGAACAGCTTCAGGTTCTGAGACTCCTTCTGCATCGCGGCCACCGAGATAAGCTGGAACTTCTCCCAGCCCGAAACAGCCGGCGGGCCGCCGGTCCATCCTGCCTGCCACTGGTTGGTCGCGCCAGTTGCAAGCGCCGCGCCACCATTGGGGAAATACTCGATGTCCACCTCAATGCCGTTCTCGGCAAAGTAGCCAAGATCGTTCGCCAGCCACATCGGGAAGCCTGCCTCGTTCGGCTGGCTGTTCAGGTTGACCTTTGTCTGGGCCATGGCCGTGCCAGCCGCAGCAAGGACCGCCACACCTGCCGCGGCCGTTACCAGTGTCTTGATCTTCATTTCTCTTTCTCCTCATATATTGGGGTTCATATTGAGACGATTTCTTCCCGCACGAGTCCCCAGATCTCGCGCCGAAATTCGATGAATTCGGGATGCTCCGACGCCAATTCAATGTCGCCGGTCTTCCAGGCGACATCGCGCGGCAGTTCGATGACCCTCTTTATCCGACCAGGCCGCCGCGTCATCACAACAACCCTGTCACCGAGGTACACGGCCTCTTCGACCGAATGCGTGATGAAAAGCACTGTATAGTGCTTTTCGCGATGCAACCGCTGAACCTCCTCCTGCAGAATGGTCCGCGTCTGCGCGTCGAGAGCGCCGAACGGTTCGTCCATCAGCAGGATCTCCGGTTGCATGACCAGCGCCCTGGCGATCGCAACCCGCTGCTGCATCCCGCCGGACAGTTCGCTCGGGTAAGACTTTCTGAACTGCTCAAGACCCATGATCTTCAGCTGTTCAGCCAGCCGCGCCTCCTGCTCGGCGGCGGAAACTCCAGTCATCTGAAGACCGAACTTGATGTTCTGTTCAACTGTTTCGGACGGAAAGAGCGCAAACTTCTGGAATACGACACTGCGGGTCGGACCCGGAGGTCCGGCCGGCTTTCCGTCAACCAGAACTTCGCCGTGCGTTGGCTCCTCAAGCCCCGCGCCAACCGTCATGAGCGTCGACTTGCCGCAACCCGACGGACCGACGACCACGATGAATTCGCCCTTCTTGACCTCAATCGAGCAATCGTCCACGGCATGAACGCCTTCGCCTTCGGGTCCGAACCATTTGGAGATGTTGCGCAGCTCGAGCTTTGCCGGAGCCTCCGGAGCGGGGTCGGTTGTGCCTGACGCCATCTTTCCTGCCGATTGTTCCATGATCAGCTTGCCACCTTGCGCCAAGGAAGTACGAAACGCTCAGTCCGCTGGACCAGCGTGTCGATCAGGACGCCAAGACAACCGATCGTGATGATGCCCACGAAAATCGTCGCAACCGAGGCGTTCTCCTGTCCTTGGGCAATCATGAAGCCCAGGCCCACCTTGCCCACGACGAGTTCGGCTCCGACAAGCGCCATCCAGCCATTGCTGATCGCGATCCGCAGTCCGGTGTAGATGCTGGGCGCGGCCGCCGGAAGAATCACGCGCCAAAGTGTCCTGAGCTGACTTGCACCAAGTACCCGCGCCGCGTCGATATAGATTTTTTCAACCTGGGCGACACCCAGCTGGGAATTGATCACGATGGACGGAAAGGCGGCGACGAAAACCACCATCGCCTGCGTTGCCGTCGACGCGCCGAACCAGAGTACGGCAAGCGGGATGTAAGCGAAGGGCGGAATGAAATGAATGAGTTCAAACACCGGATTCACGAAGGTCCTGAACCAGGGGTTCCATGCAAAGAACACACCCACGGGAATGCCGATGAGCCCGGCGGTAAGGACACCCCACCCCCAACGTTCAAGCGAGGACAGAATATGCCCGGGAAGTCGCAGGCCGCTGAAGGGCTCGGTCAGAATCCAGGCGAACTGCCCGATTACTCGCGTCGGCGACGGAAGGACACGCGGCTCGATCCACTGAAACAGGCTGGTGGCGCAAATCCACAGGATCAAGAGCAATGACAGCGAGAAGATTCCGTAGGCCGTTGCCTTGCCTCGGTCAGTCATGACGCCCATGCGCTCCAACCGCTTCTCGATCACCGCTCAGTCCCTCCGCGCGCCAAGGACCGACCAAGGTGCCAGCCAATTCTGCGTCAGACCGATGAGCCCGGTCATGCCAATGCCAAGAATTCCAATCATGAACATGGCGACAAGCAGAACGTCGGTATCAAGAAGCTGAGACGCGTTCACCGCCACGTAGCCAAGCCCGGCAGTGGCGGCGAGGATCTCTGCCGCGACAAGAGTCGACCAGGCGCTGCCTAGCGCCATTCGCGCCGCGGCAACCAAGGTCGGCAAAGCCGTGCGGCACACAACTCTTGTCAGGATTTGGCGATCGTTCGCGCCCAGTGTCTTGGCCGCGTCCAGCAACAGACGGTCAATGGAATAGACAGCCAGCATCGAGTTCATCAGCCAAGGCACAAGGGCGGCGATGAAAACTACCGAAATTCGAGCGGAATCGCCAATGCCCAGCCACAAGATCGTCAGCGGGATCCAGGCCAGAGGCGGCACCGGCCGGATCAGCTGGAATGTCGGGAAGACGATCCACTTGAGCCTCTTCCACCATGCCATCGCAATGCCCAGAGGAATGCCGACCAGCGCGGCCAGGCCCCAGCCGGTCAGAACGATGTACAGGCTGGCCAATATGTGATTGGGAAGCGTGCTGCCGATATACGGCCGCTGCCACATGCGAACAAACTTCGCCCAAACATCGTCCGGTGCAGGAAAGTACAGCGTGGGGACCGGTCCTCCCGGTCGGGTCAGCCATGCCCAGATGACGATCCAGGCAAGGACGGCACCAAGACCAGCTGCAACCTGAAGAGTCCGACTTTGATCCATGCCTCCCTCTGCATTCGTCAAGCACGACGCCAGTCACTAATGTGCTAGGCATCTAGCACTTCATGGGAGTGCCCGCCCGGACACGAGCCTGCCTATACGCCATGATTGTATATTTGTCAAAAAAAATAGCACTTGTCAAATCCGGACAGGCCTCCTAAACTTCGCAAGATGCGCCATGAGTAAGCCAATGAACATCGTTCTCGTGCTGGTTGATAGCCTGACCCGAAATTGCCTTCGCGCTTACAACCCCCAAAGCCCTTGCAGCACGCCGAACATTGACCGCTTTGCCGCGAGGGCACAGGTCTTCGACAGTCATTTCGTCGGAAGCCTCCCTTGCATGCCTGCGCGGCGTGAACTGATTGCCGGCCGAAAGGAATTCATGTGGCGGCCTTGGGGGTCGCTCGAAGTATTCGACCCGCGCCTGCCGTCGGAAATCAAAAAGGCCGGTCATCACACTCACATCGTCACAGATCACTACCACTACTGGGAGGAGGAAGCGAACGGCTACATCCAGAGTTACGACACCATCGAGATGATCCGAGGCTATGAGGTTGATCACTGGCAGCCGATTGACCCGGGCGAGGAAATGCCCGACTGGGTGAAGAAGGTCGAGGAGTTCCGCGCGCCCGAACATATCGGCCAGTACTACGCCAATACGAAGACCTGGACGAAAGATGAGGAGTTCTTCTCGGCCCGGACCTTTGGCAGCGCCTGCGACTGGCTTGACCGACACGCATCAAAGGGCCCGTTCTTCCTTCACGTGGAGACCTTCGATGTCCATGAACCTTTCCACGTCCCGGAGCCGTACGAAAGCATGTACGCCGAGGGCGCCAGCAAGAACGAGTTCAACATCTGGCCTCCCTATCAGGTCTACGACGATCTGGACGCATTCATGGATCAGACGAGCGAGGCCGAGCTGCGATTCCTCAAGTCGCAGTTCATGGGCAAGGTCACCATGATGGACAAATGGTTCGGAAAACTGCTCGACAAACTGGATGAAATGGCGCTGTGGGAAGACACCATGGTGATCTTCACCACGGACCACGGCCACGACATGGGCGAGCGACGTGCCTTCGGCAAGCAGCACCCGCACTTCGACAGCCACGCCAATATCCCCCTGATGATCTGGCACCCGGCCAACCCGGCCCCGCGCCGTGTCTCCGGCCTGACCCAGACGGTCGATCTGTTCGCGACGATCATCGAGGCCGCGGGGGTCAAGCCGACTGCGGCCAACCGCCATTCGCGATCGCTTCTGCCAATGGTAGCGACAGGAGCGCCATCGCCACGTGACGCCGTGCTCTATGGCACGTTCGGCCAGGGTGCCTGCGCCACCGACGGCACTTGGACGATCCTGAAGTCACCCGAACCCCAAAAGCCGCTCTATCTTTATTCCACCGCCATTTACCGGCCGTTGATCGTCGACAATCCGATTGACGGCCGCCTCGCCAAACCTCCGAACAAGCCCGTCGACCAAGGATACTTCGACACGTCCGTCGATTTGCCCATGTGGAAAATTCCGATCAAGGTTGACCCGCGTTCGGACGAGAATTTCCTGTTCAACCGTTCCGAAGACCCCGACCAGGAAAGGAACCTTTGGGAATGCGAACCCGAACAGCGCGCACGCATGTTGAAACTGGTTCGGGCACTCATGGATGAGGAAGGCTGCCCGCCGGAACAGTTGGCGCGCCTGGGGTTGGAATCCGTCGCGGCCTGAACGCTCACGCTACAAACCCAAGACGACGCGAAACCCGGTATGCGTTGTCGTGCTGTCGGGCGAATTCCCCGTTCGGGCGGCAATCCTGTAGCGATAGCAGTAGCTATTGTGGCACAAGAACGAACCGCCCTTGGCGAGCTTGAAGCCCTTCACCTGTGCGCGCCGCATCTTCGCCGCCCTCTTCTGCGACCGGATCACGAAAGGCTCGGCCGTCCACTCCCAGACGTTGCCGACAAGATTGTAGAGCCCGTAGCCGTTGGCGGAAAAGCTCTTCGCTGGTGCGGTCTCCGCATAGCCGTCAGCACAGGTGTTCGTCTCGGGGAAGCGTCCCTGCCAGATGTTGCAGGGAAAGTGGCCTGTGTCGTTCGGCTCCTCGTTGCCCCAAGGGAACCGAACGTCTCCCAACCCGCCCCGTGCTGCGTGCTCCCACTCGGCCTCGGTCGGAAGACGTCCGCCGACCCACGTCGCGTATGCCCGCGCATCGTTCCAGGAGACATGGACCACCGGATGATCGGGCCTGTCTCGTGCGAGATCCCTGTCAGGCCCGTGAATGTGGCGCCAGTCAGCCCCGTCTACGCGCCTCCACCACGTCACGCTGCGCACCGCTTGCGTGGGTCCGACACTCTTGGGCACCTGCGCCCAGAAAACGAACGACCAGCCAAAGCGCTCCGCTTCGGTGACATGGCCAGTCTCCTTCACGAACGCCGCGAATTGCGCATTTGTTACAGCGGTTTCGCCAATGCGAAACGGCGCCAGGCGCTTGGTGCGCAGAGGGCCTTCGGCGTCGTCCGCAATGACAGGATCGCGCGTTCCGACCAACGCTTCATCTCCCGGAACCTCGATGAACGGCGGCGGCATTGCGGTGATCGACGGGAGGACGTGGACCGCCGTCACGGCTCCCGATCGCGCGGACCGGGGACAGCATCCTGGCTTGGGCGGCATCGCCTCAGGCATCCAGCAAGGCACGCGCCAAGGCGTGATCGACGCAGAGATGCGTGACCAAATCGGCATTCAGTGCTGCGCGCGCCGCATCTCTGCGGTCGACCCCGCACACGATCAAAAGCCGCTTACGCGCCGATCTCAGATCGTCGAGCGTGGCGGCAATCAGCCTGTCGTGCGGGGGCATTGCAATCTCCCGCCCGTCGGCCGCAATGTATCGACAACAGATGATGCCGACTGCGCCAGCCGCCCTGGCGGCCTGCAATTCCCCGGCGGTTGCGATCCCCGCCGCAGCCAGGTGAGTGTCCGAAGCAACATTGCCGATCGAAGACACGGTCAGATCCAATGCCTGGAGCCGCCTGAGCTGCGCCTTGATGGCGGGCTCGCCCCGAAACGTCCCGGCAAGCGCTGCCGTCGAGATCAGTCCAGGCGCGTGCAACGTGTAGCAGGCGGCCGCCTCCAGCCTCCCGGAAATCTGGATCGCGCAATTTTCCGAGGCTGGAACCCGTTCCGAGATCATTGAACCGATGAGCTGGCAGACTTCCACGCCGGCGACCGGACTTCGCGGCATCGAATTGGCAACCGCCATGATTGTCTCGCCCCAAGCCACACCGATGGTGTCGCCCGTTTCGACCACATCGAGAATTGCGGCCGCCGCCACTCTCGCAAGCTGACGGAAACTCTCGTCGCGCGATGCGGTTTGGCCAGACGCAGACGTCTGCGAGACATAGACGTCCTCGACACCAAACTTGTCACGCAGGTCCCGCGCAAGGCTGGACCCGGTCAGGATCTTGCCGTCCACCCGGATGTCGACGATCCCCAGTTCCCGGCTCTCACGCAGCATGTTCACGATGGTTGCACGGCTCACCTTCATCCGCTTGGCGATTTCGCCCTGCGTCATTCCTTCGCCGTAGTACAACAGCGCCACGTTTGACAGTTGCGCTTCCTTGTCGCCTGTCGCGCGAGCGGGGGATCCGGATTTGTTCATGCTGTCAGGCGCTTACCTTCTTATGTCCGTGCTGACCATAGTTCCGCCGGAACCAGGCATGGCATCGGTCGATTTCTTCCTGGCTGAGTTCCTCGACCGGTCCCCGGAGCATTGCCAGGTGCGTCGTCATTGCCGCTTCTTCGATGTACATCGCGACCGAGGTTGCCTCGGTCGCCGAATGTCCCATCGTGAAGACCCCGTGCGCTTTCACCAGCGCGGCCATTCCGCCATCGGCCGCCTCCAGAATGGCCGCACCCGTGTCCACCTCTCCCGGGGTCGCATAGCGCGAACACGGCACGTCGCGGCCCAAAATATGGGTGATCGGCGTGAGAACAGCCGGGATCCGCTCGCCCCGCGCGGCAAAGCTCGAGGCATAGGGCGAATGCGTATGACAGACGCCGCCCACATCCGTGCGGTTCCTGTAGAGATAAAGGTGAATGCCCGTGTCAACCGAAGGCTTCATCCGTCCTTCGATCACGTTGCCACCGAGATCGACGACAGCCATCGTGTCCGGTGTCAGCTTGGAGAATTTCACGCCTGACGGCTTGATCACCACGAGACCGCTGTCCGGATCGCGTCCAGAGACATTGCCTCCGGATCCTACGACCAGCCCGTTCCTGGGCAACTCGTGGTTCTGTTCGCAAACTTCTTCCTTGAGAGCCGTCAACATCACGTCACCTTCGGTTTTTTCGCCGGGATCCCGCCGGGGTATACCACGATTTTGAGCGACTCTTCCGCCGCGACCAGCATCCGAAATGCCTCGGCAGAGTCCCTTATGTCATACCGATGCGAAATCGCCTGATCCGCCTTGATCCGTCCAGCCTCCAGCAGACGCATGTAGCTGTATGTGTCAGTATGGTCCGAGGAGTAGCGCGACGTGACGGTGACTTGATCGAAATAGGCGCGGTTTCCGTCACGCACCCAGTCGGTCCCTGGCGGCAGCGGTGCGCCCAGGTGAAGACAGCCGCCAACGTCAACAAGTGACAGCGCCTGTTCCCAGGCGGAGGGAAACGGCGCGATCACGATCACCGTGTCGGCCAGCCGCCCGCTGTTGAATGTCCGCATCATCTCGACTGCGTCTTCGGTCTTGGGATTGATCGTGTGCGTCGCGCCAAACTCCCGCGCCCGCGCCAGCCGCCAGTCCGAGAAATCCAGGGCCACGACCTTGCCCGCCCCGAACAGCGGCGCCAGATGAACAAAGCCCTGCCCCATGAACCCGGCGCCCACGACCGCCACCGTGTCGCCCGGCTGGATGTGACACACCTTCAGCCCGGACAGCACGCAGGACCAGGGCTCGATGGTCACGGCAGCCTCGGTCGAAATGCTGGCGGGCAATACGTGCGCATCCATGGCCAGATGCTGCGCCGTAACGCGGTAGTAGTCGCAGACCCCACCGGGATCGAGCTTCATTTGGCGGTAGAACGGATCGCGCGTGGGATGTCCGCGGCGCGACAGGTGGGAGTTGGTGCGACCCACGTGGTGATTGACGAATACCCGATCGCCGATCTCGAATTCGGTCACGCCTGCACCCAGCGCGACCACCTCGCCCACGGGTTCGTGCCCAAGCACCTTCGGCTCCGACTTGTACCAGGCCATCGTCTCACCGCCGCAAAGGCCGCAGGCGAGCGTCTTGAGTAGCATTTCGCCAGGCCTGATCTCAGGCACCGGACGCTCTTCGATGCGAATGTCGTCCAGAGCGTGATAGACTGCGGCTGTCATCACGTTTGTCATCCCTCCGGCTCCTCCAGCAAACGTAGCCTTGCACGCATCGCACGCGTGGCATCGGACAGGACCTGATAGCGCGCATAGGCGCGGTCATAGAGCGGGCCGTTCGTCGGGTCGGGTCGGTACGTCACGTGATCCTCGGCCCGCCTGGCCAGCATCACCGGATTGCCCGATCCTGCCGCACCCGCGCCGATGCAGGCCGCACCCCACAGGCCCTGGTCCGAAGCATCGCTGACAATCACGACCTGCTGCACGATATCGGCAATGATCTGGCACCAGATCGCATTCCTCGATCCACCTCCGGAAAGCTGCACCGGCTCGGTCGGCAAGGCGCCCTGCGACACGAAGCAATGACGCAGGCTGAAGGCGGCTCCTTCCATCACCGCCCGTCCCATCTCGGCCTTCGATGTCGCCGCCGACAGCCCGTAAAATCCCGCGCGAATGTCCGAGGCGACAAAGGGCGCACGCTCACCGCTGAGATACGGCAGGAAGGTCACGCCATTCGCCCCGGGCGGCACGTCCGCCACAAGCGCGTTCAGCTTCTCAGCGATCTCGCCCGCGCCTCGGCCACCCAACGTCTGAGGGTGCAGCCGGGTGAACCAGTCAAACGCGGATGCCCCGCTCGTCGGCGCCAGGACCTTGATCGCAATCTCCGCCGTCGGGTGCAGCACGGCCGCGCCAATCGGCTCGCCATCCGGGGCCAGGCTGTCAGAGAGAATGTTCACCACCGCAGTCGTGCCCATGATCATCATCGTCTGCCCGGGCTGATCCATGCACATGCCGACGATCATTGCCGAAAGATCAAGCGTCCCTACCGAAACCGGAATCCCTTCGGGCAATCCGGTCGCCTGCGCCGCGTCGGGCGTCAGCCCGCCAAGACGCGTGTCGGCGCTTCGCGGCGGGTTCAACTTGTCCGCCAGGTCGCGACAGTCCAGAGCCTCGAGCTGAGTCTCTCCATAGGACCTGGTGGTGAAATCCAAGAAGGGAATCGAGGCGTTTGACCAGTCGGTTGCCCATTCTCCCGTCAGGCTGTGCCCGACCCAGTCCGCGCAGGTCATCACGCGCGCCACGCGACCGGCAGCATCTCCATCTCTTGCCCGCAGCCATCGCCAGAGCATCCCCGAGGTTCCGGCCCAAAGCGCCGTGTGGCACCCTCTCCCGATGGCGGTGACGGCACCGCTGTCAGCAAGCGCGCCGAGGTCCGCGGCTGCCCGCGTATCGTTCCAGAGCATTGCGGGCACCACCGGCTTTCCATCGGCATCGACCGCCCAGAAACCATCGCCCTGAGCGGCAATCCCCAGCGACACCACGCTGGCCACGTCTATCTTTCCGCTGAGTTTTGCCAGCGCGCGCATCACGCAGGCGCGCACGCACGCCATGTCCTGCTCGCTCTCGCCGCCGGGCCCCTGTTTCACCTCGCTCGGGATCGCCGCTTCAGCAACGCAGGCACCTTCGGGCGCATAGGCCGCGGCCTTGACCGTCGTCGTCCCGACATCCAGGCCGATCCAAAGCGCGCTCATCCCCGTGCCTCCAGGATCCGGGGTGGCCGATCGATCGAAAGCGCGGGCAACGGCCCGTCCCAGGCCTCCACGTACACCAGTGCCGTGTGCGCAATGTTGCCCTGGCTGAGTTCCGAACACCCCTTGTCGATCGTCAGGACATTCGGATTGCCATGTACCTCCAACCACTCGCCGCGAACGATCTGCGGGTCGAACCAGGCCCCTGTAGCAAGCGCGATGCAGTCCGGCCGAATGTCCTCGCTCAGCCGCAAGCCGGCCAAGCAAGCCCCGCGCGCGTTGGACAGTCGCACGACATCGCCCTCGGAAAGGCCACGCGCGGACGCCGTCGCCGGATGCATAAGCACCGGTTCCCGCCCCTTGATCTTGTCGCTCTGCGCCTCGCTCCCCAAATCGTTCTGCGCATGCAGTCGGGTGTCCGGCTGCCCAGAGATCAGGTGCAATGCACCATCTGGCGCATCCAGCAGGGATTCGACCGGCGGCAACCACGTTGGATGGCCCGGACAATCGTCCAGCGCGAACCCGGCGATCGTTTCATTATGGAGCGTGATCCGGCCGCTTTCCGTCGCCAGCGGCGCG
Source organism: Silicimonas sp. (assembly GCA_022824315.1). Taxonomy (GTDB): domain Bacteria; phylum Pseudomonadota; class Alphaproteobacteria; order Rhodobacterales; family Rhodobacteraceae; genus JAJEFO01. The sequence goes on along the minus strand of JAJEAC010000109.1, from coordinate 12,069 downwards.
CGTTCCGGGTCATCCACGAAATCACGCATCAGGCGACGATGCTCTTCGGCGTCAGGCACGGCAAACACGCCCTCGTCCCTGAACCGCTCAAAGTCCGGCAATCCGAAACCGTGTCGCGCGGCAACTTCGGTGGCAGACGCCCACAACTGCCGCAGCCAGGCGTCAACTTCCCGCCCCTCCGTGAATTGATCTTCGAAACCCAGATGCCGCGCGATCCGGCGGAATATCTCGTAATCGTGCTGCGCTTCCCCCACCGGAGACAAGATCTGGGACATGTAGATGAGGCGCGGGTCGCGGCGGTTCATCATTATGTCGGTGCGTTCCAGCGGCGTCGTCGCGGGCAGAACGATGTCGGCCCGCCGTGCCGACGCGGTCCAGGAGTGCTCGTGAACGATGATGGTGTCCGGGCGAGTCCAGGCCTCTTCCAGGCGGCGCAAATCCTGATGGTGATGAAACGGGTTGCCTCCAACCCAGTAAACCAGCCGGATATCCGGATAGGTTCGGGTCTCGCCGTCGTAGCGGTAGTCCCCTCCTGCATGTGTCAGCATGTCGGCAAATCGAGCGACGGGGATGAAGTCCCCAACCGGATTTTGCCCTTGGGGCAAGGAGGGCCACGGGATGAGCCGCGTGGGACGCCCGGCCGGCGACGTCGATCCGTAGCCAAACGAAAATCCCGTGCCCGGCCGGCCGATCTCGCCCAGAACCGACGCCAATGCGAGTGCCGCCCAGATCGGCTGCTCTCCATGATCTGACCGCTGGAGTCCCCAGGTCAACGCGATCATGCTGCGCTTGCCGGGTAACGCGTGCGCCAGGGTCCGGATCTTGTCGGCAGAGACATCGCATGTCGGGGCAGCCCAGTCGGCCGACTTCGCCACTCCATCTGTCTCGCCGGTCAGATACGCTCGAAACTGCGACCAGCCGCTCGTGCACCGCTCGAGAAATGCGCGATTCTCCCGCCCGGAGGCGACGATTTCATAGGTCAGCGCCAGCATCAGCGCGACGTCGGTTCCAGGTCGGACCGAGACCCATTCGGCCCTCGCAAGATCGCTCCTTTGCGGCGAGACCGAGACGAGCCGCGTTCCACCTGCCGACAACCGGTCAAGCCAATCCGGGATCTCGTGATAGCTCGAGCCAGACGCCGTGATCTGCGCCGTTCGACCGGATATCCCGCCAAAGGCAAGCAAGAGTTCGCAATGCTCCGCGACTTCCTCGATGCTGGTCAAGTTGTCCTGCAACTGCCTCTGGCTCATGCCCAGTATGTATGGAAACAAGGCTCCCGCCGCCGCGTGCGAATATGTCTCACGCGACCCGACATATCCCCCGAAAAAATTGAGGAACCGGCGAAGCTGGCTTTGTGCATGGTGAAATCGTCCCGCGCTCGACCAGCCATAGGAGCCTGCGAAAATCGCGCCGTTCCCATGCGCGGCCCGCACCCGCGTCAACTCGTCCCCGACACGCCACACCGCCTCGTCCCACGACACCCGGACGAATTCGTCCGATGACCTCCCGGCGCCCCGGTCGCCTTCGAGCCAACCCCTTCGGATGACCGGCGCAAGAACTCGGCCCCTTTCGTTCATCGCCGCCGAGAGCCAGCCACGCCCGATGCGCGACGGGGCCGGATCGTCGGCGAGAGGTTGAAGGCCCGCGCTTTCGTCAAATGCGTAGGCGCCCCAATGGGCGGCGGTATAGCGCATTGCGCCTCCCCTTAGGCCAAAGCTCTTGTCTTTTGCATATGACTGATATAGTGACATTTGTAAACTACCTGGGGTGCATTATGCGCAATGAAAGATCCACGGAGGAGATTGCCCTCGGCATCAGGCGCAGGGTCTTCGAGCACGCGATCCGAAACAACGGCGGATATCTGAGTCAGGCCTGTTCGGCCGCCGAGCAGCTGGCCTGGCTCTACAACGAGGAGCTAGACCTCGGAGCGGCCACGCTGCCGATGGTGCCGCGACCGTTCGCCGGAGTCCCCGCCCTGGGCAATGACGCCTATCACACGGGTGCCGGATACAACGGACCGGCGGAGCCGGAATTCGACAGGTTGTTCATCGCGCCGGCACATTACGCGCTTGCCGCCTATGCCACGCTGATCGAGGTTGGCCGCATGGCACCCGAAGGCCTCGAGATGTTCAACAAGGACGGCTCGTCTGTAGAAATGATCGGGGCGGAACACAGCCCCGGCATGGAAGTGCACAACGGCACGCTTGGAATCGGCCTCTCGACGGCCGCGGGTCTTGCCTGGGGCCGAAAGCGCCGCGGCGAGCCCGGGCGAACCTGGGTCTTCATGTCCGACGGCGAGGTCCAGGAAGGCCAGACCTGGGAAGCCATTGCCGCGGCGGCGCACCACCGCATCGACAACCTTTACGCCATCATGGACGTCAACCGACAGCAATGCGACGGTGCCATGTCGAGCGTCATGGATGTCGGCGACATCAAGGCCAAGATCGAGCAGTTCGGCGGCGTGGCCGTCAGGGTCGATGCCCACAAGCTCGATCGGATCCGCGAGGCGGTGAAGACCCCCCACCGCGGCAAGCCCCTGATCATCCTTGCGAACTCGTCACCATTTCGGGGAATGCCCAGTCTCCAGCTGCGATTTCCCGGCCTGCACTACGTCCGCTTCAAGTCCGAAGAGGAGCGATCCCGCATGAACAAGGAGATCGCCCGGTCGCTGCGCGTTGACCCTGTTGCCTACGAGGGTGCGCACTGATGGTCGACCTGGTCAACCGCCCCTATGCACGGGCCTTCGAAGCATATGCGACGCAATACCCTGACGAGATCCTCTGCCTCTCTGCGGATCTGACGTCGTCCTGCGAGATCGACGGATTCCGCGACCGTCATCCGGAACAGTTTCTCTCGCTCGGCATGGCCGAGCAGAACATGATGAGTTTCGCAGGCGGCCTCGGCCTCGCCGGGTACCGCCCGTTCGTCCATACCTTCGGCGTCTTCATGTACCGTCGCCCCTACGACCAGTTGATGGCGTCGATTGCCTATCCCCGGCGCAAGGTCAGGCTCATGGGCTTTCTTCCAGGCGTGACAACCCCTGGCGGCATGACGCACCAGTCCATCGAAGACATCAGCGTCATGCGTTCGATCCCGAACATGACAATTCTGGAATGTGGCGACGCGACGGAAGTGGAATCCATCTGTGAAGCGGCCGACAGCATTGACGGCCCTGTCTGGTGCCGCGTCCTGCGCGGCTCGGTGCCTCGCCTGTTCGACTCGCCGATCAAGGTGGGCGAGATTCGCGTGCTGTCCGAAGGCGCCGACGTTCTCGTCGTCACGTCCGGCATCTGCACGGAAGAGGCCATGCGCGCTCGTGCTGCATTCGCCAAGGCCGGCCTCTCGATCCGGCACCTTCATTTGCACACCATCAAGCCCTTCGACGCTTCCGCTCTCCTGGACCACATCCAGAGCGTGACGCATGGCGTCGTCACGCTTGAGAACCATGTGACCGAAGGCGGCATCGGCTCGCTGGCGGCAGAAGTGATGGCGGACGCCGGCGTGGGCAAGCGGCTGATGCGCCTGGGCTTGAGAGACACATACGCACACGGGGGATCACGCCCCTATCTCATGAGGTACTATGGCCTCGACGCACTGGCCCTCGTCCAGGGCATCGAGCGTTTGCTGGGTGAAGAATTCGACATCACCGAAGACGACCTCGACGCGGTTCGCGTTGATGATGTTCACTCGCTCGTCAAGGCCGAGGCCCTTTAAACGGTGCAATCGCAAGTCAACCGCAGATTTCTTTAGGATCTCTAGGCCTGGTAGGCCGCAAACGCCATGCACGTCGACCTTCATACGGCCCCAAGCGAAGAGCGATGGCTCAGGGGACGACACCTTTGGGGCGAAGTCTCGGTCCGTCGCACGCGCTTCGGCAACTCGCGCCTACCGCTGTCTCGCACACGGCATGGTGTCTTAGGAATCAGAGAGAATCGATAGACGAGATAGTACCAATGGGGCGACCAATCGTATGCTTCCAGACACGCGCCGTCATTCTTCCCCCACGGCGAATGTCCAATTCCCGCCCTTTGTGCTCCTTGCTGCAGCCGCAAACAGGTCTTTCCATTCATTGTTCGGAGTTGCACCTCACTCCAAGTTGCAGTGATGACACATGCCCGACAGATGAACACCCAACGCACCAACTGAGATTGAATCAACGAACTCGCCTGCTGGAAGTTGTCAACTCGGATTTGACGTGCCACCTGTAGATTAGGGCGTTGCGCTCAAGGTGACGCCGTACGGCAGATCGGGAGGAAACATTGAAGTTGTCGGTGACCATGGTCCCGGGTGAGGATCTCGCAGAAGTCCTCAATGAAGGATTTCGAGAGGCCCGCGAGCTAGGAATTGCTGCTGCCTACATGACCGCAGGCGGTCTGGAAAAGGTGGAGAAATCCCTCAATTCCGTACTTGATCGCTCTCGACCAGTTCAGATTGTGCATGGCGTTGATGGCTTGGTGACCGGACCTGATGTAATCGTGATGCTGAACGAGTGGTCTCAGCGCTTTCCGAGTCTGACCTACCGCGTCAAACTCAACGGTGGACTGACCAAATCACCGCTGTTTCATCCCAAGCTCTATTGGTATGAGCGCACGGGCGGAAACACGACATGCGTCATTGGTTCATCCAACTTGACAAACTCCGGATTGACCGAGAACACCGAGATCAATGCCGTTATATCTGGCGCGTCAGCAACCGAACCTATCAGGAATTGTCGACATGCCTTTGCCCTGCTTATGGACGACAGCGAACTTTTCGAGCCGTCGGATTCATTTCTGCAACTATACACCCGCATCCATGAGCAAGAACAGCTTCAATTCGAACGCCGCAGAAATTCCAACGAATTGGCCAGCCTATATGAAGACTTGAAAGATCTAGTTGGATACAAGCCAGCGGGAGTTCATGTCTCAACGAATCAAGTCACCCAAACTGGCGTGGTGGCACTTGCACTGCACAGTGCCGGGCCCGGAGCCGAACTGCACGTGCAGGATATCTATGAAAGGGCGCGCAAGATTGCCGACGAATTGGGACTGGCTTACAACTGGTCGACTTGGAAAAACAGTGTGCGTGGACGAATAAACGAAAACACCACTGGGAAGTCAGCGGGCAAGAAATTGTTCGTCCGCGTGGGTGGTGAAAACAGTCAGAGTGGTGTGTACCGACTATCAGATTCTGGGAAAGAACTCGTTTCGCAAGTCCTGATTGGGATTTCGACGCAGCCCGATTCCTGGAGAGCCGCGAGAGTGAGCGGCGCTTAGGCTGGAATGCACGTCGCCGGAACGGCCAGACGAGCAGGTTCCGGTGCTGATTTCCGACGACCGCAACGTCACGACGCTCAGCACGGATCTTCCGGAGGTCAGCGAATGTGATGTGCGAATGGTCACTGAACTTGGCATAGATGAAGCCACCGCTCCCCAGCAGAGAGTGGGCTCGGAACGCAATGCAAGTTGAAGAGATTCATGCTTCGCTTCCACGCCAGCGAAGCATGATTGCTGGATCACGAAAATCGCTTGCCCGAGAGTGGGCAGAGCCAACAGATCGAGACAATTTCAGCAATCCAACAACTCATTGGGAAAATTAAATGGAACGATTTACGAGAGGGGTTGGCCAACAACGTCGTCCCCTCTTGGTCTGAAGCCTCGCATCAGCGGTCATCAAGTGGTCGACGACGGCCAGATACCGCGCGGTGACGGGCCCGTCCGGGAAATCGTCATGTGCAACGATTTGCTCCTTGGGCGGCAACCGGATCCCGCTTCGTCCAAGCCATGCCTCAGTGCAAGACCGCGTTCACGGGCGCGGCCCGGTTCGACCTCGCAATCCGGTCGCCGATGATCAAGCCCTCCGGGCCCGCACTCACCTTTGCAGTCTGCCCGTCACCCAAATCCCCGGCAAGCAGCATCTCGGCCAGTTCGTTCTGGAGCGCGTTCTGGATGACGCGCTTCAAGGGCCTAGCTCCGTAGACCGGATCGTAGCCTTCGTCTGCAAGCCACTTCAGGGCCGACTCTTCCAGATCAACCTTGATGTTCTGCCTGGCAAGCCGCCTTCGAAGCAGGTCGATCTGGATTTCGACGATCCTGTCCATGTCCTCCCGCGTCAGCCTGTCGAAGACGATCATGTCGTCAAGCCGGTTCAGGAACTCGGGCCGGAAGTGGTTGCGCACGGCCTCCATCACGTCCTGCCGCGCCCGGCTCGCATCCGCGCCGTCGGGCAACTGGCTCAACGCCTGCGATCCGAGGTTTGACGTCAGGATGACGAGCGTTTGCTTGAAATCCACCTTGTTGCCCTGGCCGTCCGTCAGGATGCCGTCATCAAGCACCTGCAACAGCACGTTGAACACTTCGGGATGCGCCTTTTCGATCTCGTCGAACAGGATCACCTGGTAGGGTCGCCGCCGGACCGCTTCGGTCAGCACGCCACCCTCGTCATAGCCCACGTATCCCGGAGGGGCGCCGATCAGCCTTGCCACCGAGTGCTTCTCCATGAACTCGCTCATGTCGATCCGCACCATCGCGCGATCGTCATCGAACAGGAACTCTGCCAGCGCCTTGGTCAGCTCGGTCTTGCCAACACCCGTGGGTCCCAGAAAGAGAAACGATCCAAGCGGCCGGTTCTCGTCCTGCAACCCCGCACGTGCACGGCGCACGGCATTCGACACCGCGCCGATGGCCAATGGCTGGCCGATCACGCGCCTGCCGAGCTCTTCCTCCATTCGAAGCAGCTTCTCGCGCTCGCCTTCGAGCATCTTCGAGGTGGGAATCCCGGTCCAGCGTTCGACGACCTCGGCAATGAGTTCCGGCCCGACCGCCTCCTCGACCATGACATGGTCATCATCCGCCTCCGCATCGGCAATCTGCTTCTCGAGGCCTGGAATGATGCCGTACGACAGTTCTCCCGCCCGCTGCAGGTTGCCGTCGCGCTTTGCCTGGTCAAGCTCGGCCCTGGCACGGTCCAGTTGCTCCTTAATCGTGCGTGCGTTCTCAAGCTTGGCCCGCTCGGCGTGCCAAGCTGTCGTCATCGACGCGGACTTCTGCTGAAGCTCGGCGAGTTCGCGCTCAAGCTTTTCGAGCCGATCCTTGGACGCCTTGTCGTCTTCCTTCTTCAGCGCCTCCGCCTCGATCTGCAACTGGAGGATCTGACGATCGATCGCATCAAGCTCCTCGGGCTTTGAATCCACCTCCATGCGAAGCCGCGATGCCGCCTCGTCGACAAGGTCGATTGCCTTGTCCGGCAGGAAACGGTCGGTGATGTAGCGATGGCTGAGCGTCGCGGCGGCGACAAGGGCGCGGTCGCTGATCCGGATCCCGTGATGCAGTTCATACTTCTCCTTGATGCCCCGCAGGATGGATACGGTGTCCTCCACCGTCGGCTCGTCAACCATCAAGGGCTGAAACCGCCGCGCGAGCGCCGCATCCTTCTCGACGTACTTTCGATACTCGTCGAGCGTCGTGGCCCCCACGCAATGAAGCTCTCCCCTGGCCAAGGCCGGCTTCAAGAGGTTCGAAGCGTCCATCGCACCGTCCGTCTTGCCCGCGCCGACCAGCGTGTGCATCTCGTCAATGAACAGGATCACCTCGCCGGCAGCGGCGGTCACCTCGTTCAGCACGCCCTTCAGGCGCTCCTCGAACTCGCCGCGATACTTAGCTCCGGCAATGAGCGCGCCCATGTCCAGCGCAAGAAGTCTCTTGTTGTGCAGGCTCTCGGGCACGTCGCCGTTGACGATCCTGAGCGCGAGACCCTCCGCAATCGCGGTCTTGCCAACGCCAGGATCGCCGATCAGCAACGGATTGTTCTTGGTCCGGCGCGAAAGCACCTGCATCGTCCGCCGGATTTCCTCGTCACGCCCGATGATGGGGTCAATCTTCCCATCGGCGGCGGCCTCCGTAAGGTCACGCGCGTACTTCTTCAACGCATCATAGCCGTCCTCGGCCGAAGCGGTATCGGCGGTCCGCCCCTTCCGCAGGTCGTTGATCGCGGAATTGAGCGCCTGGGCGCTGACGTTTCCGGCTTCCAGTGCTTCCTTCGCCCTTGAACGCACGACTGCAAGTGCGGTCAGGACACGCTCCACCGGCACGTAGCTGTCGTCAGCCTTCCTGGCGATCTTCTGCGCCTCGTCAAGCACCTTGACGGTCTGTTGGTCCGTGTAGATCTGACCGGCGTCGCCAGAGACCTGCGGATTGCCGGCAAGGGCCTGGTCGACAGCTTCCACGACTCGCTCAGGCGCACCACCGGCCGCACGGATCAGGTTCGAGGCCAACCCCTCGTCATCGTCCATAAGTGCTTTCAGGAGGTGTTCCGGCGCCAGCCGCTGGTGATTTTCCCGGGTTGCAATGGTCTGCGCAGCCTCCAGGAAGCCGCGCGCCCGCTCGGTGAACTTTTGCAAGTCCATTGGTCTTCTCCTTTACAAGCGCCCCCTTGTCAGCACCCTCTTCAAGGCATGCATCGATGGGCCTTGCATGGTATATGGGCAGCGGCCCGCAACGGCGCAAGAGGTCGGGCAAAGACGTCGGCTCCAGGCATGACCGTGCCGCGAAACCACGCCAAGATGGCGTACCTGTTTCCGACCGCATCCTGCGCCCGTTTCGGAACGATGCGCATTCGTGCCTTCGGTCCCGGCTCGTGCCCAGGGCGGCAAGGGCCCAATTAGCCATTGCACAAGGAGCGAATATCCGCCCTACTTCGACAGAGTTGAGCAAGGAGATCCTGCCGCACGTGCCCGATGCAAGCACGCCCGTCATCGAAGTCAGCGACTTGCACAAGAGCTTCGGCCCGCTCGAAGTCCTGCGCGGCGTTTCGATGGCTGCGCCAAAGGGCCATGTCGTTTCGCTGATCGGCTCTTCGGGATCAGGCAAGTCCACGCTTCTTCGCTGCATCAACCTGCTGGAGGACAGCCAGCAAGGCGGGATCATCTTTGAAGGCGAACCCATCTCTTGGCGTGGTGAGGGCGCAAACCGCAGGCCGGCCGACCGGATTCAGGTCACGCGCATCCGCACGAACCTGTCAATGGTGTTCCAGCAGTTCAATCTCTGGGCTCATCTCACGATCCTCCAGAACGTGATGAAGGCTCCCGTCACCGTGCTCAAACGGAATCGCGCCGACGTGGAAGATGCGGCACGGCGCTATCTTGAGCGGGTCGGCATCGGAGACAAGTGCGACGCCTACCCGGCGCAGCTATCGGGCGGACAGCAGCAAAGGGCCGCCATAGCACGCGCACTCTGCATGGAGCCCAGAGCGCTTCTTTTCGACGAACCGACATCGGCGCTTGATCCTGAACTTGAGCAGGAAGTCGTGAAGGTCATTAAGTCGCTCGCAGAGGAGGGCCGGACCATGCTGCTTGTCACTCACGACATGACGATGGCGCGAGACGTCTCCGACCACGTGCTGTTCCTGCATGAAGGCCGCATAGAGGAGGAAGGATCGCCCGATGCCCTTTTCGACGCGCCAAGGACCGAACGACTGCGGCAGTTCCTGAGTCACGTCCGGGCAGCCTGACAACAAAGCGGCAAGGATATCAACATTGCAAAGGGAGACCTCAAATGAAGAAATTCATCCTGACGATTGCGGCGCTCGCACTCGGTGCGGGACTTGCTCATGCCGACAGCCATTCCGTCATCCGCATGGGCACCGAGGGCGCCTACCCTCCATGGAACTTCCTCAACGATGCCGGTGAAGTGGACGGCTTCGAACGCGAGCTCGGCGATGAACTCTGCAGACGCGCGGAACTCACCTGCGAATGGGTAACCAACGACTGGGATTCGATCATCCCGAACCTCGTCTCGGGGAACTACGACACGATCATCGCCGGCATGTCGATCACCGACGAACGCGACCAGGTCATCGACTTCACTCAAAACTACAGCCAGCCGGACCCGTCCGCGTATCTCGCAATGTCCGACGACATCGACGTGGAAGGCGCCGTGCTCGCAGCGCAGACCAACACGATCCAGGCCGCCTTCATCGCTGAGATGGGGTGGACGCTGGTGGAGTTCGCCACGCCCGAAGAGACCATCGCAGCCGTCAAGGGCGGCGAGGCTGATGCGGTCCTGGCCGACCAGTCCTACCTGACGCCGATCGAGGCGGAAGACGCCGACCTCGTTTTCCTGGCGAGGACCGAGCTCATCGGCGGCGGCGTTGGCATGGGCATCCGGGAAAGCGACACTGAACTCAAGGAGAAGTTCAACATGGCCATCCAGTCCATGAAGGACGATGGTTCGCTGAACGCGCTGATCGAGAAATGGGAAATCGGCGAACCGTTCTGACCCGCACGCCATGCTGCACGCCCCGCAAAGGAACTGCCGGGGCGTGCAGGCGTGATCCGGCTGCACGCCCCGGCCCGGCCCGGGCGCGTTAGCCGGAACTTCATTTGGGTTTGACGGCCGAATTCGCTGCCATCCTGCTTGTTTTTCAATGGCTTTCCGGCCTTGCGGCCACCGCTCAACCTGGCAGTCTTATGGGAACGCTCTGGTCCGGCTTCACTCCAAGCAGCTGGAAGGCCCGTTTCTGGACCGGGGTCGGCGAGGTCACGACGGACAGCAGGCTTTCGCCATGGCCCGGAAGGCGCAGCTGGTTCAGCGCCATGCCCGAGAGATCGTCGAGCAGGGTGCGGAAGCTGTGGACCGGCAGCCCGTCGGGGGTGAGCTTCGTGTCGGCCTTGGCCTTCGCGCTCTCCGAGACCTCGGCCTTCTCCACGGGCGAGCTGCGCTGCGCCCGGGCGCCTTCGCGGTCGTCGTCCTCGAACAGCATCGGCGCGAGGCGCCGGCGCATGTGCCATTCGACATGCAGCGCCAGCATGCACAAGAATACGTGGGCGCGGACGTGATCCGGCGAATAGACGTAGACGGGACGGATCCTGAGGTCGCTCTTGGCGTTCCGGAACGCGCGCTCCACGCCCGAGAGGCCCTTGTACGCCTCCACCGCCTCCTCCGCGCCCATGGCCTCGGCGTCGAGGCTCGTCCGGATGACGTAGACGCCGTCGAGCCGCGCCTCCTCGGCGACCCTCTCCTTTCGCCGGCTCCAGGAGATGCCGTCGTCCGCGACCGCGATCTCGAAGTGCTTCTCCACCTTGCGCCGGTTGGCCTCCCGCCCGATGGCCTTGATGACCTGGTCGCGGTTCGCCGGCCCCGGCGTCCGGCGCGCGGCGGCGGCCGCGATCGCCTCCAGCGTCTCCTCCGTCGCCTTCAGCAGGTCCTCGCGCTTGCGCCGCCGTTCCTGCCGAAGCCTCGGGTTCAGGCAGACCATCAGCCGCTCGCCGGGGAAGTCCGGGCCCGTGATCTCCGCCACCGCGTCGGGAACCAGCGCCTCGGGCTCCAGGGGAGCCGGGGCGGCGGCCTTCAGCAGCTTTCGGATGTCCGCGGTCCTCAGGGCCGAGATCCAGTCGATCCCCGCCGGCTCGAGGTCCTCGCGGATCCGCGCCGTGGTCAGCATCCCCCGGTCGCCCACCAGCGCCACGCGGCCGATGCCGAAGCGCTTCCGGACCTTGTCCACCTGGCGCCCCACCGTGGCGGGGTCGGACGTGTTCCCGGAGAACACCTCCACCGCCACCGGGCAGCCGTCGGAGGCGCAGAGCAGCCCGAACACGATCTGCCGCTTGCCTTTCTTCCCGTCCCGGTTGTGACCGAAGGCCGCCAGCGTGCAGCAGGTTCCCTCCAGGTAGCTGGAGGACACGTCATACAGGATCAGCGTGTTCTCCCCCTTGAGGTGCCGGTTGGCGAGGCTCCTCTCGATCCAGGGCTGGCGCTTCAGCAGCCAGTCGAGCATGGCGAGCACCTCGTTGCCGGTGACGGGGCCGAGCCCGAGCAGGGCGCCGAGGCTGCTCGTCGCGGTCTCGGGCGACAGCCGCCGGGCAGTGGCGAGCTTGGAATCGGGCGACAGCACCCGCGCGGCGACGGCGGCCAGCGCCAGGTCGCGCTCGCGGCCGCGCGTCCGGTGGAGCATGCGCTCGAGTCCGAGGTCCCGCGCGGTGCCGAGGACGGCGGCCGCGTGGCCGTGCAGGAGGGAGCGCTCCACCTGCAGCAGCTCGCCGACGTCGCTGACGGCGACGGCGCCCTTGAGCACGGCCCGGAAGCCCTCGACGAT
>JAJEAC010000061.1 GCA_022824315.1 Silicimonas sp. | reverse complement strand
ATCGGGGCGAACTACCTGGAACGCATGAGCGCGGATCTTTCTTACACGATGCACGCCGGGCACCACAACGCACTGGAGGACCGGGACTTTGTGTCGATATCGTTCAATTACTCGTTCTAAGCAGGCAGGGGAGAGTGACATGAAGGGAACCATGTGGAAGACAGGTGCCGCGCTGGCGCTGTTCCTGGCTTGGACGCTGCCGGCGGCGGCGGAATTGCCGGCAAGTCAGATCGCCCGGCTCGGGGCCGACCTGACACCGCTCGGCGGAGAGCGCGCGGGCAACGCTTCGGGCACGATACCCGCCTGGAACGGCGGCATCGTCAGGCCGCCACGAGGTTACGCTCGGGGAGAGCACCACCGGGACCCCTTCGCATCTGATCGGCCGCTTTTTGTCATTGACCGATCAAACATTGATGCCCACCGCGGGCGCCTTTCGGTGGGTCACCAGCGGATGCTCGAACTCTACCCGAGCTTTCGCATGAACGTCTATCCGACGCGGCGCAGCGCATCCGCACCGCAACGGATTTACGACGCGACAAGACGGGTGGCCGCCACGGCGCATCTCGAGGACAATGGCAACGGTGTCGGCGGTGCCGTGATCGGCATTCCCTTCCCGATCCCCGCGAACGGGCTCGAAGCCATCTGGAACCACCTGTTGCGCTATCGTGGCGAGACGGTGAGTTGCATGATGGGCCAGGCGGCCGTCACGGCCGGCGGCGATTACACGATCGTGCAATTCGAAGTAGAGGCTGAAGTGCGCTACTCGCTGCCCAGAATGACCGAAGCGGCGCTCGACAACACGATGATGTATTTCAAGCAGAAGGTCCTCGCGCCAACGCGGCTTGCGGGCGACATTCTCCTGGTCCACGAAACCATGAACCAGGTGCGAGAACCCCGTCGGGCATGGACCTACAATCCGGGCCAGCGGCGCGTCCGACGCGCGCCCAACGTTGCTTACGACAATCCCGGCACCACGACCGACGGCCTGCGCACTGCGGATCAGTTCGACATGTTCAACGGGGCGGTCGACCGCTATGACTGGAGGCTGGTCGGCAAGCGCGAGTTGTACGTTCCCTACAACTCGTACCAACTGCACAGCGACGATCTTTCCTTTTCGGACATCCTGACACCCCGTCATGTCAATCCCGAGCACCTTCGCTATGAACTGCATCGCGTCTGGGTGGTCGAAGCGACGCTTGCCCGGGGCGCTCGCCATACCTACAAGAGGCGGACCTTCTACATCGACGAGGATTCCTGGCAGATCCTGGTTGCAGACATCTATGACACGCGTGACCGGCTATGGCGGGTCTCGGAAGGACACGTGATCAATTACTACGAGAATCCGCTGATCTGGCCCACGCTCGAAGTGCATTACGATCTGCAGGCGAGGCGATATCTGGCCCTCGGCCTCGATAACGAATTCCCGATGTGTGTCATGGATGCCAAGATCCGGTCGAGGGACTTCACCGTATCGGCGCTGAGGCGAGAAGGCCGTCGATAGAACCAGCGGGAATTCGGGCGGTGTCGTCTTGATCCCCTGTCGGAAAGCCGCGTGCCTTGCCGCGGCAAGTCTTACGCTTTTCATTGCGGGAGCGGCAGAGAGTTCGGGCGATTCATCCTTGATCGTCCCCCATGCAGCGCGAGCCCTGCTTCTTGATGGTGTACGCGTTGACGACCGGCTGATTGCCGTCGGAAGGCGCGGCCACATTCTTGTCTCCAATGACGAGGCCGAAACTTGGCAACTGGCCTCATCGCCGGCCCGTGCAATGCTGACCGCAATCTACATGCATGACGCACGACTCGGCTGGGCGGTGGGGCACGACGCGACCATCCTGCGCACGGTCGATGGCGGCGACACATGGCATCGTGTTCACCATGCTCCCGAGGAGGAACGCCCGCTTCTCGATGTCCTGTTTTTCGACGAGATGAACGGGCTGGCCGTCGGCGCCTACGGCTACCTGCTCTCGACCGAGGACGGCGGCGAGACCTGGGCATCTGGCGCGGTCGGCGAAGACGACTTTCACATGAACGCGATCACGTCAGCAGCGGACGTCCTCTATGTCGGCGCCGAGGCCGGCGTCGCCCATCGTTCCGTGGACGGCGGGACGAACTGGCAAACGCTTGAACCACCCTATTCCGGGTCCTGGTTCGGTGCGGCAGCGCTCGATGCAAGCACGGTGATCCTTGTTGGTCTCCGGGGCCGCATGTTCAGGTCCGACGACGGCGGATCGACCTGGACGCGCATTCCGACCGGCACCACGGCCTCGCTGACAAGCATTCAGCAGTTGGGGCCGGAGAGGATCATTGTCACCGGGCTGGACGGCGTGCTGCTGGAGAGCCGCGATGGTGGCCGTAGCGTTTCGCTGCAACGCCTGCCGGATCGGTCCGGAGTTTCAGGAGCACTGCCGCTTTCCGACGGAGGGCTGCTGCTGATCGGCGAATTCGGGGTCCGGCGCTTGCCGGCGGATGGGTAGTCCGTACATGGCAGAGGTGTCGATCACTCGCCCGCCTGCCTGCGTCGGCACATGTTGCGGAATTCACGCATGGTGACAGGGTGGCTCGAACGCGCATTGTTTGCACGACGGCGTGTGACGCTCGCCCTCTTTGCGGTATTGTCAATCGCCATGGCATTGTCGGCGTTCCAATTGCGCATCGATGCAGGTTTCACCAAGCTGGCACCTCTCCAGCACCCCTACATGAAGACGTTCCTCGATCATCGCGAGGAGTTCGGAGGCGCAGACCGCATCGTGCTTGCGCTCATTGCGCGCGACGGCGAAATGTTCACGCCCGAATACGTGGAGGCCCTGCGCAGCGCGACGGACGCCGTGTTTTTCCTGCCCGGCGTAGATCGCACGCAGGTCTTCTCGATCCTGACACCAAACGTGAGGTTCGTGGAGGTTGTCGAGGACGGGATTGCCGGAGGCAACGTCCTGCCGTCCGATTTCAT
>JAJEAC010000040.1 GCA_022824315.1 Silicimonas sp. | reverse complement strand
AGCGTCGGCATGTCGTCGTCCTTCAGCGTGACGATCGCCGCCATGTCGACCTCGTTGCCGTCCTTGTCCTGCTCCACCGTCGAGGGGAGGATCTTGATCTCCACCGTCGAGGACGCGGTCTCCCTGCCCGGCACCGTGCTCTTCCGCAGGCGGATCTTCACCTGCTCGTCCGGCTCCACCCGGTCGTCGCCGTCCAGCATCCGGACCGTGAGGTCGATGCCGGCCGAGCCCGCCGGCAGGGTGACCAGGTTACAGCCGGTGCCCGTGACCTTCGCGCCGTCCGGGCCGGTCAGCTCGTAGTCCGTCCCCGGCGTCGCCGCGCCTTCCTCCACGCAGTACTCGAAATGCACGTCCACCGGCAGCGGCACGCCCGCCGACATCGTGATCCGCCGCTCGGCGCCGTCCGCGCTCAGCGTCGCCTGCTCCGGGTTCACCCGCAGATAGGCCGTGTTGTCGTTGTCGTCGATCGCAATGGAGAGCCTGTGGCGGTCGTTCGTCTTGTCTACCGTTTTCGGGCTCGAGATGCTTACCATTTCGATGACGAACTTCTCCTCGCCCTCGGCAAGGCTGTCGTCGACGACGTTCACCTGGAGGTCGGCATAACTCGAACCGGGTTGCGCGCCCTTCCGCGGCACCCGCAGCGTGCCCCGGTTGGTGTTCCGGTTGTAGTTGCCCAGGGTGTAGTCGGCGCCGTAGGTCGCCGTGCTCTCGGCATGCACCACCCTGTAGGTCACGGTGTAGGAGCCCCCCCACGAGAACAAGATCCCGGTGTAGCCGCCTTGCCCCTCCTTCACGCGCCGGTTCTTGATGCGGAAGTCCTTCTCGTACTCGTAGGAAGAAAACTGGACCGGTTGCTGTGGCCAGTCGTCGTCCTGGATCCGCAGGATCAGCATCCAGTACCCGCTTTCCCGGGAGACGATCTTCCAGGGCGAGGGAAGCGGGTTGCCCGGAGCCTGCGTCAGTTCAAGGCGCAGCATCTCCGCGTCAGTGTACTCGAAACGGTCGTCGTTGAGGATCCGGATCTTCATTTTCTTGAAGCGCTGGTTGGCCGGAATCGACGAGTTGAAGCACCGGCCCTGCACCGCGCCGTCCACCACCACCTGGTAGTCGTCCTCGACATCCGGCTGCGGGCTGTTCGTGGTCGACTGCGTGGCGTTGCCCGACACGCACACACGGAACGGCAGCTTCGACGAATGCAGACGCTCGGTGCGGACGTAGAACGGCACGTCCGTCGTGCCCGAATCGGTCTCGGAGACCTCCTTCCCGACCTCACGGCCCGTCGAGAATTTCGGTTCGCGCGGCAGCGGTCGGGGCGGAATGGTCTCCGTCCAGATCAGCGACAGCTCGGCGGGGGGGTCATTGTCGTCGTTCCGGATCGTGTAGGTCGCCGAGCCTTGGGCGGAGGAGATCGACACGGCCGACGGCGTGTCGGCATGCCGGCGCAGCTCGACCACCGCCGTCTCGTCGGGCTCGACGTCCGTGTCGCCGAAAATGCGCAGGCTCGCGCCGCTGGAGGCGCTTCCGCCGGCGATGTCGTGGACGTGGCAGTTGCTGCCGTCGAGCGTCAGCCCCGTGTTGCCGTTGCGGCCGGTCAGGTCGAAGTCCCTGGTCTTGCCGCCGGTATCGCTTCGAAAGGTCGCCGTGCCGGTGTTCTTGACGCACATCAGGAACCGGGTGTTCGTCGAACGGGCCGGGGACAGCGCAATGTCCACATCCACGAACCGCGACCCCGAATCTCCCTCGCTGCCCGAGTTCGACCCCAGGCTCACCGACAGCTCCGGGCCGGCGGTCGCGTCGTCGTCGTTGACCGCCGTCGTCGCCGAGGAGGCGCCGCCGACGGCGTAGCCCTCGGCGCGGGCGACGATCGCCACCGTCACCTGGCCGTTCGGCTCGTCCACCTGGTCACCCGCCGTGGGAACCGTATGGGTCGCAGAGGTCTGGCCGGCCAGGATCGTCACCGTCTTCGCGCCCTCGTCGCCCGCAGCCACGAAGTCGCTGCCGCCGCCGGCGTCCGAGACGATGAGGTCCACCGTCAGGTTCGCCGCCGGCGCCGTGCTCGCGTTCACCGTGAACTGCGCGCCCGTGCCCTCCGTCACCGCCGCGCCGCCGGAGATCGTGACCGTCGGCACCGCGCCGTCGTCGTTGTTGATGGTCAGCGTGGCCGAGGAGGTCCCGAGCGCGATGCCGGCGGGCGTGCCGGGGGCCCGCCTGACGGTCACCACCGCCGTCTCGTTGCCCTCCGCCGTCCGGTCGCCGAAAACCCGCAGGCTGAAGTTCCGGAGCGTGGCGTTGGCCGGGTAGTTGTAGGTGTGGCAGTTCTGTGCGTTCAGCGACACGTTCGTCTTGGCGACGAAGTGAACCAGGTTCCAGTCCGCCGCCTTGCCGCCGCTCGCCGCGCGGTGCGTCGCCGTGCTCGCCGCCGTGTCCACGCAGGCCAGGAACGGAAACCCCGCCGACCGACCCCGGCTCATGCGGTAGTTGACGGTCACGTCCGTGCCGCCCGAATGACCCTCCGCAAGCGACGGCGAGGCAAGGTCGATGGAGAGGGTCGGGACGTCGTTGACCGTCACGCTGAAATCGTTGTTCGTGCCGTGCGGATCCGCGCCGCCGCCGACATTGGTGCCGAGGCCGGAGGCATCGAAGGCGCTGTCCGCGCCGAGCGCGATGCTGAAGCTCTCGCCGGAGTCCGCGGCGCCGTCATCCGTCGCCGTCAGTTCCAGCGTCGCCGTCTCTGCGCCGACGCCGAAGAAGCGCACCTTCGGGGTCGTCGTGCCGGTGTCTTGCAGGGTGACGCCCGTGTTGGCCTTGCCCGACTTCTTCGCAAGGCTCCAGTCGCCGGTGGTCACGCCCGCCCCGCCGATCGACAGCGGCACGTCGATGATCTCGCCCTCAACCAGCGCGCGGCCCAGCGTTACCGTGAACTCGACCTTCTGGCCCTCGTCGATCGCGGTCGCGGCGCCCGCCTTCGCCAGGCTCACGACGGTGGGGTCGTCGTCGATGATGGTGATGGTGCTGACGACATTGATCTGGGCGACGCCGGGCGGGCGCGGATTGTCCGGGTCGTCCGTGAAGGTCAGCACGACGACTTCGTTGGGCTCGTCGATGGCGTCGGGTGTCCCGTATACCCAGAAAATCGCACTCTCCGTGTTGTTGGCAAAGGCAATGGTGTCATCGTGGCAGCCGTTCGTCAGAGTGACAGGGGTCGAGCCCCGAGCCACGCTGAAGCCTGGAGTGTCAAAGGGGCTGGAAAAGCAGACCCGGAACGGAACCGCAGACGACTGCGTCCGCGACAAGATCAGGGTCCTGTTGGAGGCCGTATCGCCACGCTCATCAGAATAAGCGATGCTGGGGACGGGATGGTTGCCCCCGGTCCTGATCGACGCCGTTGCGTCCTGCGCCTGCACCTCGGCCGAAAGACCGGCGAGCAGCGGCAGGCACAGCAGCGCCGCGAGCAGGCCGCCCCGCAGGCTTCGGACGGAATGACGAACGCCCGCAACGGCGCGGGCGGAAGAAGAGGCGAGACTGTCAGGGGAAGATGCGGACCGGCGGGATGCGGAAGCGCGGCCGGCAGAAGCGGAAGACTCGGACGGGGAGGCAGGTGGGCGGGAACGGTTCCATGCAGACGCGCTCATGGCCGAAGCCCGGACGCAGATGTGGCGGCTCGGCTCGGCTCGGCGTACTTGAGGGGAGACGGGCAGGCTTGTCAACACCCGGCTGCCGGCTGCGGAAGATGTGCCGGACGCCGTTTGCTGCGCGCGAAAGGATTCCCCCAGCTGTCTCGGGCGTCGCGGACGAGGACGTCCCCACGGTTGCATGGACCGGCTTCAGCATTGGCTCTCTCCTGCTTCCGGCAAGTCCCGGAACGCCTGCGACTGCGCCTGGCGGGACTCGCACGTTCGTCTCCAGCCGAGCAAATGACGCCATCGCACGGCATGTCAAGCCTCGACGGATCGCATCCTTCGGAATGATGCAGGCGGGCAACAAGACCCCGCAACGCGCGCGGATATGCCGTCGATGGCGGGGCCCTTTGCGGTCCCAGGCCACGCGCCGACAGGGAACGCCCCGCGCTTGATGCCGCAGGATTCCCATGCGATTCCACGCCGATGCCCCCGCCTGGACCGGGCCGAACGCGCCGTCTGCCGGGCGTTTCCGCCGCAGCAGTGACTTCCCGGTGCCGAAGGAGGCCGCGCCTCAGGCTGCGATATTCAGAGTTTTGGTTCTGTCAGGCGCCAAGCCGTTGTTCGGAGTGTCTTCGTCGCTAGCCGCCGGTTGGAACAGATCCCTTGTTCGTACAATACCCTATGAAGCCTGATGCATTCATCAGAGTCTGAGAGCTTGACCTGAAAGTTGAGTGGTCTCCCCAAATGAGGCACTTTCCAGTGGTCACCACACCAGACAGGGAGGGCCGCATGGCTTGGAACGAGACCACTCAGGAGCAGTATAGACGACCGATGGTCAGACATGAAACCGATTTGGCGGATGCCGAATGGTCCGTGATCGAACCGCTCATCCCGCCTCCTTCAAGGATGGAGCACCCCCGCACGCTCGACATGCGGGAGGCCTTCAACGGGATCCGGTTCATGCTCGGGACGGGATGCCAGTGGCGGGCGTTTCCCAAGTGCTTTCCGCCGTCTGCGTCGATCCAGAACCATTCCTGCGCGTGGTGCCGGACGGGCGTTCTGGAACGGATGCTGGACGCCCTGCGCGCCCTTGCGCGCGATCTCGCGGGCCGTTCGGAGGAGCCGGCGGCGACCGCGATCGACAGCCAGACGGTGAAGACCACGGAGAGCGGCGGGCCGTCGGGGTACGATGCCGGAAAGATGACAAGGGTCGGAAGCGCCACGTCACGGTGGACGTGGAAGGGTTCCCGATCGTGATCGCGGTCCACGAGATCTCGGTGCAGGACCGGGACGGCGCTCCGGACGTGATCCTGGGGATGATCGAGAAGGCGCCGCTGGTGACGAAACTGTGGGCGGACGGCGGCTACGCGGGACCGAAGCTGGAAGCGGCGCTGGCCGAACACGGCCTCGGTTCGGTTCTCGAAATCGTGCCCAGGCCCAAGGAAACAAGGGGCTTCACCGTCCTCTATCGCCGGTGGGAGGTGGGGCGGACTTTCGCCTGGATGTCACGATGCAGGCGTCTGGCGAAGGACCACGAGCGGAGCCTGGAGAGCTCCGTGGCCTGGGCGCAGCTTGCCGCCTGCCGGTTCCTGACGGGACGGGTGGCGCGGGGGGACAACGCCACGAAATACGATAACATAATCAAATCAACGAGTTGTGATTCAAGCTCTAAAGGCCGTCGAACGCCTGATCCAGTCCATCGTGGACGTGATCGACATCCTCCATCGACAGACACATTGGCGGCACCATTCGCAGGCAGGATTGATAGGCACCCGACTTGGACAGGATGATGCCGCATTCGCGCGTTGCTTCGAAAACGGCCGCCGTTGTCTGGGGATCCGGCTCCTTGGACTTGCGATCCTTGACCAGCTCGATGGCCAGCATCAGCCCCCGCCCGCGCACGTCGCCGATCGCCGGGTATTTTGCTTTCAGTGCATGCAGCCGCTCCAGCAGCGCCGCGCCGACGTCGCGGGCGTTTTCGCGCACCTTGTCTTCCTTGATCACCTGCAGCACCGCGCGTCCAGCCGCACAGGATGTTGGGTTCGCCCCGTATGTGTGGAACATGAACTTTTCTGCCATCGGCGCCGCGACATGCTTGCGAGCGACGACGGCGCCCAACGGGAAGCCGTTGCCGATGCCCTTGGCCATGACCACGATGTCTGGAATGACGCCATCAGCCTCGAAGCCCCACATGTGGTCACCGGTGCGGCCAAAACCGGCCTGAACCTCATCCGCGATCAGCAGGCCGCCATTTGCGCGGACCCGCTCGGCGGCGCCAGACATGTAGCCTTTGGGCAGTTCGACGATGCCGCCATAGCCCTGAACGCTTTCGATGACGATGCCCGCGACCTGCCCGGAGGTGGCGGCATCGATCGTGCGTTCGATTTCGTCCAGATAAGGTTCGGCTCCGGCGCTTTCGCCGAAAATACCACGGTATTGATGCGGGTCCGGCACGAACGCGACGTTGCCGGGCATGCCGGGATGCCGCCAGCCGGAAATGCCGGTTATCGACTGCGCGGCCGCTGTCGGGCCGTGATAGGCCGACCGCAGCGCCAGAAGATCAAGGTTGCCAGTAAAGCGGCGGGCCATTGTCATGGCCAGATCGACGGCTTCGGAGCCTGAGTTGGTGAAATGCACAACCCATTCGATGCAGTCGCTGGAGTTGGGCATGGTGGCGGCCAGTTCCTCGGCAAAGTGCGCCGGGACCGGATGATAGAACATGGTAGTGCAGTGCGTCAGTTCCCTGGCCTGCTCCATGGCGGCAGCGACGACCTTGGGGTGGCTGTGCCCCACCGAGATGCAGACGTTCATGCCCAGCAGATCGGTGTATTTGCGACCCTCGACATCCCAGAGGTATTGCATCGACCCCTTCCTGAACACCATCGGGTTCTTGAAGGGCACGAACTTGCTCTGAGAGGCAGCATAAAACCTGTCCCGCCGCCGAGCCGTATCGTCCAGCATCCAGTTCGTTTGCATGTTCACGCGTTTCCTCCCCCGATTTCCCGGCTGCGCCGGGCGACGAAATCTTCCAATGCTTCACGGATTCCAGCATCCATTGCCGGGGCTTCATACTCTTCGAGCAACTGCCTGACCCGGGCGCTGGCGCGTTCGTGTTGCCACAGCGCGCCCTCTGCGTGCCACTGTTCGTAAGTTCCGTTGTCAGACATTTGCCCCATCCAGAAGGCGGTTTCGAAATTGTCCTGCGTGTGCCGCGCGCCCAGGAAATGTCCGCCGGGTTCGACCTCGAAGAACGCGTCCATCGCTTGCGCGGCTTCCGAAAAGTCGACGCCCTGAACGAAACGCTGCATCGCCGAACAACGATCCGCATCCATGACGATCTTTTCGTAGCCGGCGGTCAGCAGCCCTTCAAGGCACCCGGTGGCGTGGATGATGAAGTTCACTCCGGCCATCGCCGCGCCCATGAGTTGCGATTGGCTTTCATATCCCGCCTGTGCGTCGGGGACCTTCGAGGCGGTCAGGCCGCCCACCGAGTGGAAAGGCAAGCCCAGACGGTCTGCCAGAGTCTTGGCGCACATCTGGAACTGGGTGCCTTCGGGCGTGCCGAAGGTGGGCGCCCCTGTCTTCAGGCTGATGGGTGAGAAGAATGTGCCGAAGGCCGCCGGGGCACCCGGGCGGATCAGCTGGATCAAGGCGACCGACGCCATGACCTCGGCCAGAACCTGCGACAGGGACGCCGCCACCGAAACCGGCGACATGGCGCCGCCAAGAACGAACGGGGACACGACTGTGCACTGTCCTGCCCTCGCATATTCCTTGAGCGCCAGGAGCATCGTCTTGTCCATTACCAGCGGTGCGTTGGTGTTGACGACCGAGTAAAGTACGCAATTCCGGTCGACAAAGTCGCGGCCCATGGCGATGCGGCACATTTCGATCGTATCGCGGGCGCGTTCCGGCGCGGTGACAGCGCCCATGAAGGGCTTGTCGTTCAGCGCCAGATGGGCATGCGCCATGTGCAGGTGGCGCACCGGGACGGGGATGTCGACAGGCTCGACCACCACGCCGCCGGAGTGGTTCACCGCGCCCAGTTGATGATGCAGCTTGGTTATGTTCCTGAAGTCCTCGATCGTTGCGTACCGGCGGCCGTTTTCCATGTCGTGCACGAACGGCGGGCCAAAGCTGGGAGCATAAACCTGCGCGTCGCCACCGATCTGTATTGATCGGCTGGGGTTGCGGGCGTGTTGCACAAAAACCGGCGGCGCGGTTCTGATCTTGTCCCGGCACCAACCGGGATCAAGGCGCACTCGTTCGCCATCGACGCGCGCCCCGTGCTTCCGGAACAGGTCCAGAGTGGCCGGATCGCCCCGGAAATCCATCCCGATTTCGTCCAGAATCCGGTCGGCGTTACGCTCGATGATGGCAATTGAATTCTCATCGACCAAACTGGCCTTGCCGATCCTGCGGAGGGCATAGGGAGCGGCTGTTGCGCCTTTGGCCTTGCGCGCGGCCAACCGTTCCCGTCGACCGGCACGCTTGATCGTGCTTCGTGCCATTCTGGCGCTCCATCGCGATCCTGTCTTGCGTTACTCATGACAAGGAATTTGCGCTTCGCACAGTGAAACCGGGCAACATAAGTTCAAATAATGATCCGGATTAGGTGTGGTAGAACACGTTTCCGGCAATGTCCGGAAGCAGCCTTTCAAAGTTCTGACGCAACATCCGCCCGCTTTCCAAAGCGATCCGTGCGGGGATGTCGTCCATCTCTCCGGCGCGCCAAATGGCCACGATCGAGCGCTTGAAACCGGCGATCGGCAACGGGGCGACGCGCAGGTCCATGCCTTCGGCTACGGCATCGACAAGCAGGCTGGGTGTCAGGATCGCGAAGCATTTCCCTGTGACGACCCCGGCTACCACCATCGAGGCTCTGTCAGCCTCCATCGAGCACGGAAGCTCCAGCCGGCAACGCTGCAGGTGCTGATCCGTTCTGCGGCCCACCGGCACATCGGAACTGAAGCGAACCAGGGACAGTCTTTCCGAGATGTCCAGGATGTCTTCCACCGGCCCGTCATAATCTTCAGGCAGCACAAGGCAATACTGCTCGTCCAGGATGGGAATGGCTTCGAATTCAGAAAGATCGCATTGCGGGTCCGAGGTGATTGCAATGTCGACGGAACGCGCCTTAAGCGCGGCCTGGTGATCCGTGGCAAGCCCCGCAGACAGACTGAGTTCGGGGATGTTCAATTCACCGCGCACCAAGTCCGACAGGCCAGGTGTCAAGGTGGTGGCAATTGATGCCAGCAACGCCACGCGAAGGACGGGCAGAGAACTGGACTGCACATGCCGCAACTCTGACTTCAGGTCCCTGACCTCGTCCAGGATACGAATTGCGCGCCGATGCAGGATTCCACCGGAACGAGTCAGCTTCAGCGGCCTGCTTGTCCGATCGAACAGGGTCGCATTCAGCGACGTTTCAAGTTTCTTGATCTGCTGCGATACAGCGGACTGGGTCATCCCCAACGTGGCCGCCGCGGCGGTGACATGGCGTGCGTCGCACACGGCCATGAAAACTTCCAAAGCGCGCAAAAGGCTTATGTCCCCGTCTGGCGGGCGTCTTTTCACTTCGCTCTTCTCTTGTTGGCCCCTGCGATTGTTCAGGTCACTTCTTGATCCACGTGCGTGCCAAAGTCAATCTTCGGGCGCATTTGCGCATGAGGCCGCGGCGTCAGCATTAGGTGAGCTTCTGGCCTTCAACAAAGTTTCTAACGTTGCGCGTATCGGCTTGCGACCGAATGGCCTACGGCCAACAACTCTCGTGAAGAGCGAGGCACGGAATGAAGAAGGTCATCATCGTCGGCGGGGGCGTGATCGGTCTGGGTCTTGCCTATCATTTGGCGGGCCGGGCGCAGGTCACATTGCTGGAGCGCAATCAGCTGGCCAGTGGCACAAGCTGGCACGCCGCCGGGATCGTCGGACCTTTGCGCGCAACGCCGAACATGACAAGGCTCGCCATGTATGCTGGCGAGCTGTTTCCGAAGCTCGAAGAGGAAGCAGGTCTGTCAACCGGGTATCGCCAGACCGGCGGCTACTGGCTGGCGCGGGAAGATGCACGCATGGACGAGTTGCGCCGCGTCGCGGCCCTGGGTGCGCATTTGGGGCTGACGCCGTCGGTGGTCGGGCCGGATCAGGTCAGCATGCCGGGGCTTGACCTGAACGGAATCGTTGGGGCGCTGAGGGTCGAAGAAGACGCCAATGCCAACCCATTCGATCTGTGCATGGCCTATGCCAAGGTCGCCCGAGCGAAAGGCGTCGAGATGCAAGAAGACGTACAGGTCGCCTCCCTGCTGATCGAGAACGGCACCGCCAAGGGGGTGCGCCTGGCCAACCGTACCGAGATGCTGGCCGATCAGGTCGCGTTGTGCGCCGGTGCATGGTCGAAGAAGCTGGCGGATGAGGCCGGAGTTGCGCTGCCCCTGCAGGCGGTCGAGCACATGTACGTTGTCACGGAGCCGATGGCCAATCTGCCCAACCCCTGTCCGGTGCTGCGCGACCTTGATCGGGGCATCTATGTCAAGGGCGATGCCGGCAAGCTGGTGATCGGCGGGTTCGAGCCGGATGCCAAGGTCTGGGATGCCTTCGGCCCCGAAGGCGACCGGCCATTTCTGGAACTGCCCGAGGACTGGGATCATTTCATGCCGTTCATGGAGGCCGCGCTGGCGCTGGTTCCTGCGCTGGAGTCGGCGGGCATTCACCATTTCATGAACGGTCCGGAGAGCTTTACCGTCGACACCAAACCGCTGATCGGGCAAACGCCCGAGGTCGATGGCCTTTATGTTGCGGCGGGCATGAATTCGGTCGGGTTCATGTCCTCGGCGGGCATTGGGCGTATTCTGGCCGACTGGATGGTCGAGAACGCACCGCCGATGGATCTGTGGGAAGTGGACATAGCCCGCGCCGACCCGCGCGCCGCGACGCAGGATCACATCGAGACGCGCATGAAAGAGGCCGTCTCTGACGCTTTCGCCCTGCATTGGCCGTTCAAGCAGCCCACGGCGGGGCGCGGGCTGCGCCGATCAGCATTGCATGACCGCTGGGCTGAAGCGGGGGCGGAATTCGGCCTGACCGCCGGGTGGGAGCGCGGACTATGGTATGCCCGGGACGAAAGTGAACGCGACTTGCCGTACTCGGTGGGCGAGCAGCCTTGGTACCCGATTGCCGCCCGCGAGGCCGCGCAGATGGCGGAAGGCACGGCGATGCTCGATCTGTCGCCCCTTGGCAAGTTCGACATTCGGGGCCCCGACGCCTTGGCGCTCATGCAATGTCTGGCGACGGCAAATCTGGATGTCCCGGCCGGTCGGACGGTTTACACTCCCCTGACGAACGCCAGAGGCGGCATTGAGGCGGACGTCACGCTCTCCCGCATCGCACCGGACCGGTTCCGCATGACGTCCGGGGCCGCCGCCCGGCGCAAGGATCTGGCGTGGCTACGCCGCCATGCCGCCGGGCGGCGTGCGGCGATTTCGGACGTGACCGAAGCCGAGGTCGTCATCGGTGTCATGGGCGCAGGTGCCCGGGCGGTGCTGAAGTCCCTGTCACCGGATGACTGGGACGACTTTCCGTTCTCGACATTCCGAACAGTGACGGTCGCCGGACAACAGGTTACCGCGACCCGCGTCAGTTTCGTGGGCGAGCTTGGCTGGGAACTCTCCGTCGACGCGGACCGCGGTGCAGCGGTGTTTGACGGGCTCCGGTCCGCCGGGGCAGGCCCGATGGGCCATTTTGCCCTGGATGGCTGCCGAATCGAAAAGGGCTTCCGGCACTGGGGGCACGATCTGGGGCCCGAGATCACCCCGCTGGAAGCCGGGCTGGGCTTTGCCATCGACTGGAACAGGGAGTTTCTGTGCAAGACCGTGCTGACGGAGCAAAGGCGACGCGGGCCGCGACGGCGACAGGTGATGTTCGACCTGCCCTCGCATCCTCTTATCCTGCATGATGAACCGATTTGGGAAGACGGGCGCGTCGTCGGCCTGACCACCAGCGGCGCACGGGGCGCACGCACGGGGCGGACACTGGCGCTCGGGCTGATCGGGATAGCGCCGCACGAAAGGCTGTCGGTCACATGCGAGCGAAGCTTCGAAATAGAGGTTTCGGGGGCGCGCCATCAGGCCCGCGTGTTGATGCGCCCGCCTTTCGACCCGAAAGGCGAAAGGATGCGCGGATGACCGCCATCAAAGCCCAGACCCTGATCATCGGAGGCGGCGCGATGGGCGTGTCGCTGATGTACCATCTGGCCAAGGCCGGATGGTCCGACGTAGTTCTGACGGAAAAGAACGACCTGACCCACGGCTCTACCTGGCACGCGGCCGGGCTTTGCACGCATTTCGCGCACAACCCCACAATTCAGGAACTGCGCGCCACGTCCGTGCGGCTGTACCGCGACATCCTGCCGGACGAGACCGGGGACACCTGCGGATTTCACCGTTCGGGCGCGATGCGGATCACGTCGAACCCGGACCGGATGGACGAGTTCGCACACGTGGCCGGCCTGTCGCGGTTCACGGGCTACGACCTGCAAATGCTGACGCCCGACGATGTCGAGGGCTTGCATCCGCTGGCCCGGACCGAGGGATTGCTGGGCGGAATCTACGAACCCGACGACGGCCATGTGGATCCGACGCTCGCCACCAATGCAATGGCCAGGGTGGCGCGCCGGAACGGTGCCACCATCCTGCGCCATAATCCGGTGACGTCGATCCGACGCGAAGGGGGCAACTGGGCAGTCGAAACCGAGAGAGCGACGATCCGCGCCATGCATCTGGTCAATGCCGCAGGCACCTGGGGCTGGGAAATCGGTCGCATGATGGGGCTGAACATCCCCTCGGTGCCGGTTCTTCACCAATATCTTGTCACCGACACCGTTCGGGCGGTGGCGGAGCGGGTTGCCGCAGGCCTGCCCGAACTGCCGGTGATCCGCGACCCGGAGGAAAGCTGGTATGTGCGGCAGGAACGCGACGGCCTGATCCTCGGCCCTTATGAAAAGGATGCGCAGCCGTGGTCGATCGACGGCTGCCCGCCCGATTTCGGTGCCGACCTGCTGCCGCCTGACCTGGACCGGGTCGAAGACATCATCATGATGGCGATGGAGCGTATCCCGGCACTTGCAACCAGCGGCATCAAGTCAGTCGTCAATGGCCCGATCACTTTCACGCCGGATGCCAACCCCCTGATCGGCCCGGTGCACGGGTTGCCGAATGCGTGGCTGCTGACCGGGTCCAGCATGGGTGTAATGGAAGGCGGCGGGTCTGGCTGGTTCCTGGCCCACTGGATGACCCAAGGTGCGCCGCCGATGGATGCGATGGCCATCGACGGCCGCCGATTCGGCATCTGGGCCGACCGCGACTATCGCGTCGAAAAGGCCATCGAGTGTTTCGGCCTGCAGTTCGGCGTGCACTACCCGCATGAAGAACGCCCGGCGGCCCGCGGCAAGAGACTGTCGCCGGTCCACGACCTGATGATCGCGCGTGGCGCGGTCATGGGCGCCGTCCATGGGTGGGAACGTCCCAACTGGTTCAGCGACAAAACGGGCGACGAAGCCGTTCCGAGCTTCCGTCGCTCGAACTGGTTCAGCCCGGTTGCGCGGGAATGCGGTACCGTTACGAACGCGGTCGGCCTCGCGGACATGTCCTTCCTTTCCAAATTCGAGGTGAAGGGTGCGGATGCCCGGGCCTTCGTGGACTCGATCGGCGCAAACAGGGTACCCGAGGCTGGGCGGGTCGGCCTGACCCACGCCCTGACCCATGCGGGCGGAACCTGCTCGGAATTCACGGTGGCGGCTCTGGCCAAGGACCACCTCTGCCTGACCTCGGCCGCTGCCGCCGAAGAGATGGACGAGGACCTGCTGCGGGACCGGGCCATCGGTTTCGACGTCACCATAACGCGCGTCACCGACGCGTTCGGCGTTCTGGGTCTGATGGGTCCGAAATCGCGCGAAGTACTGGGCACGCTGACCGACGCTGCGCTGGATGCCGACTTCCCGTGGCTTTCCGTCCGGGAAATCACCGTCGCCGGAATCGCCGTGCGCGCCTTGCGCATCTCGTATGTGGGCGAACTGGGCTGGGAGCTGCACGTGGCCGCCGACCGGATGGCCGAGTTGTTCCTCGCCTTGGAAAGAGTCGGAAAGCCGCATGGCCTGGGTTTCTTTGGCGCCTACGCAATGAATGCAATGCGGCTCGAGAAAGGGTATCGCGCCTGGGGCAGCGACTTCACCACCGAACGGACACCGGTGGAATCAGGCGTGGATTTCCTGATCAGGATGGACCATGACTTCATCGGCAAGGACGCGCTGGCCAGGCGCATGAAATCCGAAGACCGGTGGGAGATGGTGCTTCTGGACATCGCAAACGGAGAGGTTGATCCCTACCATGCCCATGGCGTCGTGCAGGCAGATCGCGTTGTTGGAATTGTCACCTCCGCCGCCTATGGCGGACGCACGAACAAGACCCTTGCGCTGGCCTATCTGCGGGACCGAACCGCGCGCGACGGCCTGGAAGTCGAGATTCTGGGGCAAAGACGAGCGGCGCAGATCCTTGAACAGGTCCCCTTTGACCCCAACAATGCTCGCATGAAGTGCTGAGACCGGTCCATCCGCCTGGACCAGGCCGGCCTGTTTCGCGTCAGTTTCTGCCTTGCACAATGCGATCCAGGACCATGGCGCACATCAGGATTGCGAGGCCAGCGAGGATGCCCTGGCCCACAGCGGCGTATTGCAGTGCACTGAGCACGTCCTCTCCCAGCCCTTTCGCCCCGATCAGCGACGCGATCACGACCATGGACAAACACATCAGCAGTGTCTGATTGATGCCCGTCATGATCGACGGCATGGCCAGCGGCAGATCGACCTTGAACAACAGGAACCTGGGGCTGGCTCCAAACGAGGTCGCCGCTTCGCGGATGGTTTCGGGCACGCCCGCAATGCCGAGCGCGGTCAGGCGGATCACCGGCGGCATGCCGAACACGAGCGTCGCGACAATCCCGGGCGGCTTGCCGATGCCGAAAAAGGCAATCACCGGGATCAGATAGACAAAGGCAGGCATGGTCTGCATGAAATCCAGCACCGGGCGCAGAAAGGCATAGGCGCGCGGCTTGCGCCCGCACCAGACGCCGACCGGGATCCCGATCAGCACGCACAGGAAGGCCGCCGTGCCCAGCAGTGCGACCGTCGCCATGCTTTTCTCCCAAAAGCCCAGTACTGCCAGATAGGCCAGGGCAGCCCCGGAGAATATGGCGACCCGTGGCCCGGAAACCTGCAAGGCGATGGACAGGATGGCGATCATGACGATGGGCCAAGGGGTGACCACCAGACATGTTTCCATCAAGTCCAGCGCACCGTTGATGACCGCAGTGATGCCCGAGAAGAAAATGCTGAAGTTGTCGGCAATCGCTGCCACGCCACCGTCAATCCCCACCGATATCGCGTAACGGAATTCGGTGGCGGCGGGAAAGACAGTCAGCCAGTCCGGGGCATTTGTCGTGGCAAAGCGGTAAGCTGCCAACGGATAGCAGGCCAGAACCAGGCCTGCGGCGAAGCACGCGCGCGCCACGGGAAGACCGTGGGGCAAGTCGTGGTTTCCCTGCCAGCGGCGGAACCGGGCTGCAAGCCCCGCGTTGGCCAGCGTTGCGACGGCAAGACGCACTCCCAGGAAAAGCGCCGCACCGGTCAGAACATGGGCCGGCGCCCTGGCGCGGTCCGCTTCCGCCTCAGCGCGCGCCCTTTCCGCCGCTGCGGCGATCGCTTCGGCCGAGGACTTCATGCTTTCTCCCAACGTGCTGCCTTCGGCAATTGCAGCCTCGGCTGCCTCCATCCGGTCAGCGGCCTGGGCCGCCAGACGGTCGGCACGCGCAATGGCCTCGCCCCCGAGGTCTCCGAAAAGACCGATGCATATCAGCACGACGGCAAGAATCTCGACCGCGAAGACGACCCAGAACGCCGCCCAAAGCGACCGGGCTCCTAGCCAGAAAGGTCCCAGCAGCCCGGCCCACAGATTGAATGTCAGGGCAAACCCGCCGGTATTCGCAATCCGGTCGAAGGCCCGCGCGTAGTAGTCCGCGTTGCGGTCCGTGAACCGCTGAACCAAGGCTGCGAAGCTGTCAGATTTGTGCATGGTCATCAGATCTCTCCCTGAATTCCCTGCAGCAGGCGTGACCGGTCGATCACCCCAACGATGGCGTCCTGACCATCCTTGACGGCAATCGGGCTCTCGGTGTCCACTGCAAGTTCGATCAGATCCGACAGCGTCGCGGAGACGGACGCGGCAGGAAGCTCTGCCAGAGCGTGCCGGTCGGGGTGGTGGGCCGCCCACTCGGGGGCGTTCTCCATGATTCTGTGCGCGTGCACCACATGAAGGCGCGAGATGTTGGCAACGAAATCCGCCACATAGTCATCCTGCGGACTGGCGACGATTTCCTCGGCCGTTCCGGTCTGCACGATCGAGCCGTCCTTCATGATCGCGATCTTGGTGCCAATGCGGATGGCCTCGTCCAGATCATGGGTGATGAACATGGTCGTCTTGCCCATTTCGCGGCAAAGATGCAGGAACTGATCCTGCAACTGGCGCCGGATCAACGGATCCAGGGCCGAAAACGGTTCGTCCATCAACAGGATCGGCGGGTCCGCCGCCAGTGCACGCGCCAGACCCACCCTTTGCTGCATCCCTCCCGACAGGCTGGATGGCAACCGGTCGCCCCACCCGTCGAGATCGACCTTCGCCAGAGCCGCCTCGGCCAGCTCGTATCGTTCATTCAGCGACGCCCCTTGGACTTCCAGCGGAAGCGCAACGTTTTCCCGCACGGAACGATGCGGCAAGAGGCCAAAGTTCTGAAACACCATGCCGATTCGCGCCGCACGGACTTCGCGCAACTCGGACTCGGATTTCGCCAGAATGTCCTCGCCTTCGACCAGCACCCGGCCTGCGGTCGGTTCCAGCAATCGATTTACGTGACGGACAAGCGTTGACTTGCCGGACCCCGACAGCCCCATCACGCAAAAGATCTCGCCCCGGTTGACTGTCAGGCTGGCATTCGAAACGCCCAGAACGCATCCGAATCGCCTCAGAATGTCCGGCTTGCTAACGCCGGACTTGGTCGCCTGAAGCGCCTGTTCCGCCCGCTCTCCAAATATCTTCCAAACACCGCTCAACTCGATCACGGCTTCGTGGGGCATGACTTTCCCTTTGGTGGCTGCACGCCCGATGACCGCTCTCCGGGCGCGCGATCGTCATTGCGCCATCCAACTTGCGATGAGATCGGAATTGCCCTTGACCCACTTCGCCGCGACATCGGAAGGTTCGGCGCCGCTCACGATCTCGAGCGACCAGGCGTTCACGTCCTCCGCCGAAAGCTGGATGTTTTCGAGCAGCGGCACAAGGGCCGGGTGACGCTCCGCCAGCGTGGCCGCCCAGCTCAGGTAAACCGCAGTGTCGGCATAGGCCGAGGCGACGCGCGACTTGGCTTGCCAGTCGGGATCTTCCGCGGGTTGAACCATCACGAATTCATCGGGATTGTGCGGCGGCTCTTCCAGCATACGGATGTCATAGGTCGCAAAATTCTGGTGTGGCCCGTAGCAATAGCCCACCCAAGGCTTGCCCGCTTTCGATGCGGCATCCAGTCCGGCAGTGGCCACTGCCTCGTCAGTTGACTGCAATTCGAAGAAGTCGGCGAAACCGTAATCGCGGGCCCGGATCGACTCGATATTGGTCGATTGCCACCCCTGCGGACCGATCCAGATTTCGCCCTTGCCGTCGCCATCGGCGTCAAACAGGACCGCGTTGTCAGGATTGGCCAGATC
Organism: Silicimonas sp.; assembly: GCA_022824315.1. Taxonomy (GTDB): domain Bacteria; phylum Pseudomonadota; class Alphaproteobacteria; order Rhodobacterales; family Rhodobacteraceae; genus JAJEFO01. The sequence goes on along the minus strand of JAJEAC010000040.1, from coordinate 4,390 downwards.
GAAGACGGACTTGATTCCGTGCTCGTCCATGGCGACGCCTGTGACGCAATAACCCTGCACCGCCGCAAAGGACCTTTGCGAAATGACGACCGACTTTTCGCCATCCACGTATTTGTCCACCAAACCCGACTGGTTCGGCAGCCAGGTTTCGGTCCAGACATCAATCTCTCCATTGCCGCGTGCCATGGCTTCCCAGATGACCGGAACCGCGGTTGTGGTGACCATTTCGACTTCAAGGCCCAAGGCCTCTTCGATGACGGCCTTGACCGCATGGGCGGTGGCGCGCCCCGATGCGTAGTTCGGATCAGGAATGGACACATCTGCCGCAAGCGCCATTAGAGGTGACAAGGTCACTGCCAAGGTTGAAGTTGGGATCGTGAAAAGTTTCATTAGGCAGCCCTCCCAAAGTTGGATGAAAGAAAGATAGAACAAGTAGCCAGACTTGTGCCAACATTCTTCGAAAATAAGCGAAACTAATTGATTTCATTAGCCCGGCTGACAGCGCGGCAGAGAGAGAGCCACCCTGTTTCACTCAAGGCAGCCGTCATCGACCATCGTCCTCCACTTGCCGTCCCCGCCCTGCACCATGTTGGCGATGACGCAATGGGTGTGCAGCTGGGGATCCAGGTTGCGGGAGGTGTCATGGCGGAAGGTGGCCGCGACCATCTTCTGGTCGCCTGCGCGCACCATCGCCCCGGTCGCGGGGTCGCGCATCCGGGTCTCTACGGCGTTCCTCTCGATCCAGCCCATCGTTGCCGCCACTGCCCTGTCGTGCGCCTCGACGATCCGGTCGTCGCCGGCCGCCATCGCCATCAGGGAGACCGATTTCGGCGCGCTCAGCGTCACGTCCCGGCCGGGCTGGTGGACGATCCCGCCGCCGAGTTCCTTCCGCCCGAGCCGGCGCCCGCCCGGAACCTCGCCCTCCAGCACCGAGCGGAAGCGGTCGGGATCGACCGGGCCTTCGAGCCCCAGCGCCGCCGCGCCCCTGCCGGCCCAGGCGCTCGCCTCGCGGTGCGCCCCGTCGTCCCTGTCGTAGTAGCCGTCCTTCTCGAAGTAGCCCACGCCCTGCGACGGCGAGGCGATCTTGCCGATGGACGCTACCATCGCCGGGGCGCTCCGGCAGGGGCGGAGCCATGGGAGTCTCGCCTGTCCATGCAGGCCAGATATGCGCTCGCGGGCGGCGGAACAACGGACGAACGGGCGGTCTCGTCGTCCTGTCGTCGCATGGCCGCGAGAGTCGCCGATTGTCCTCCCCGCAGGCGCTTGCATGAGCCGCGCCAGCCTGATAACAGATTGATAACCGATGGCCGGAGGCGAACCCATGGTGACGATCAATGTGCGGCGGCTCGACGACGACGTGGTGGACCGCCTCAAGCAGCGCGCCGCGCAGAACAACCGCTCGCTGGAGGGCGAGGCGCGCCACATCCTGCAATGCGCCGCCGATGACGGCATGGTGGCGAAGCGCGCCAGGTTCCTGGAGGCCTCGCGCCGACTGCGGGAGAAGACCAGGGGCCGCAAGCACACCCCGGCGGAAGTGCTGATCCGCGAGGATCGCGACCGCGGCCATCGCGACGACTTCTGATGCGCTTCGTCGTCGATGCGAGCGTGGCGGTCAAGTGGCTGGTCGCCGAAGAGGACGCGGATGCTGCGGACTGGCTGGCTGCGAGCGGGCAGGAGCTTCACGCGCCGCGCCTGATGGCTTCCGAGGCTGCCAATGCACTGTGGCGCAAGGCGCGGGCGGGTCAGATCGAGCACGCCGAAGCCGGCGCCGCCATGGCCTTGCTCACCGACATGCCAGTGCGCTGGAACGATGACGAGACCGTCGGCGCAGACGCGGTTCGTCTGGCGCTGGCCCTCGGCCACCCGGTTTACGATTGCGTGTATCTCGCGCTGGCGCATCGCATCGGCGCGACGGTCGTGACGGCGGATCGCCGATTCGTGACGGCCGTCGCACCGACCGAGCATGGCGGGTCCGTGATGACGCTGGCCGACTGCGCGGAAACGCGATGATCGCGAAATTTTTTCGATCATGGTCCTGTCCGCGCATGCCGGGCCAGCCGGTGACAGGATTGGCCATGCGGGGCCAGGTTATTGATTCCACGAATGAAATCACCTTGCTGCAAAGTTTGACAAAGCCTGCTCGCAGGTTCAAGTCTCCCTTCCAGGGTCACCGAATCCGGGAAGGCGGGAGCGATGCAGCGAGACGGGAACGACCGGGAACGGAAGCGATTGCACGGTCCGGCCGCGAACGACAATCCCGGTTCGCGAGCCGGGGCGGAAGGCGGGCCGGAAGCCCGGATCGACGCCGCCGTGATGCGCCTCGCCCGGCTTCTCGGGCGACAGGTCGCGCGCGAGCATTTCCGGCAACAGGACGCCGCCAACGACAATGCGCCGCCGGAGAAGGAGGCGCACGACTGACAGGAGACCCGAGACCATGACCCTTCGCTGTGCGCTCTATGCCCGCTATTCGTCCGACCAGCAGCGGGCGGCCTCCATCGAGGACCAGTTCCGGGTCTGCCGCGAGCATGCCGGACGCGAGGGCTGGAAGATCGTCGGCACGTACCATGACGCGGCCATATCGGGCGGCAGCGTCATCTTGCGTCCCGGCATCCAGGGGCTACTTGAGGACGCGCGGCGGGGGATGTTCGAGATCGTGGTCGCCGAGGCGCTGGATCGGGTGAGCCGCGACCAGGCCGACGTCGCGACCCTCTACATGCATCTGCGGTTCGTTGGCGTGACGGTCGTCACGTTGGCCGAGGGCGAGATCACCGAGCTTCACGTCGGGCTCAAGGGCACGATGAACGCGCTGTTCCTGAAGGACCTCGCGGCGAAGACGCATCGCGGTCTCCGGGGCCGCGTCGAGGCCGGCAAGTCGGGCGGCGGCATCTGTTGCGGCTACGACGTGGTGCAGATGCACGACGACGCCGGCGAGCGCATTCGGGGCGAGCGGGAGATCAACGAGGCCGAGGCCGGGATCGTCCGGCGCATCTTCCGCGAGTTCGCCGCCGGCACCAGCCCGCGCGCGATCGCGCGGCGGCTGAACGACGAAGGCATCCCCGGCGCCAAGGGCCGGCTCTGGAGCGACTCGGTTCTGCGCGGCCACGCCAGGCGCGGCACGGGGCTGCTCAACAACGAGCTCTACATCGGCCGGCTGGTGTGGAACCGCCAGCGCTTCATGAAGAACCCGGACACCGGCAAGCGGGTCGCGCGCATCAACCCGCCCGAGGAATGGATCGTGACCGAGGTCCCCGAGCTTCGCATCGTGGACGACGGGCTTTGGCAGGCGGCAAAGGCCCGGCAGGGGGAGATCTCGGAGAGGTACGCGAACGTCATCGCCGCGACGCGCGCGGCCCGCGCCAACCGGCTCAACAGCACCCACCGGCCCCGCCACCTGCTCTCGGGCCTGCTGGAGTGCGGCGTTTGCGGCGGCCCCTACGCGATGCGCGGCCAAGGCCGCTACGGCTGCTCCAATCACGTCATGACGGGCTCGTGCTCCAACGGCAGGGGCATCCGGCGCGTCGAGATCGAGGAGCGGGTCATGGCCGGGCTCAGGGAGAAGCTGATGGAGCCCGAGGCCGCCGCCGAGGCGATGAAGGCGCATGCGGAGGAGACCAACCGGCTCAACCGCGAGCGCCGCGCGTCGGGCGCGACGGACCGCAAGGAGCTGGCGGACATCGAGAAGAAGATCGCGTCGATGCTCGACGCCATCGAGGAAGGCGGCTACGTGCGGGGCATGTCCGACCGCATGCGCGAGCTTGAGGCCCGGCAGGACGAGATCAACGAATGGCTGTCAGCCGCTCCGGCCGACCTTCCGGACATCCACCCCAACATCGCCGACGTCTACCGCCGCTCCGGCCGACCTTCCGGACATCCACCCCAACATCGCCGACGTCTACCGCCGCAAGGTCGAGCGTCTCGCCGAAGCGCTGGCCGACCCCCGCGACCGCGACGAGGCGGCGGAGGCGATCCGGGGGCTGATCGAGCGCATCGTGCTCACCCCCGGCGCGAAGCGCGGCGAGATGGACGCCGCGCTCCATGGCGACCTCGGCACCATCCTCGAATGGGCCGGAAACAAAAGCCGGAAAGGGGCGAAAGACATCCACCGAGACCGAATGTCGGTCTCGGTGGTTGCGGGGGTAGGATTTGAACCTACGACCTTCACGTTTTGAGGGACCGCATGCTGCCACCGGTGATCTAAAATCACGGTGCCAGCCGACGAGCCGACGGGGCCGGATTGCATACCTTGGCGTCAGTTGAGACAAGGAAGCAGCTTTTGCGATGGAGTCCATTGCTGCCTGCACAATAGCGGGGCTTGCGTTGCGTTCCGGTTGCGGGTCTGAGGGTCCTGACCGCCTCTGAGCGCATGATTGGCGACCATTGAATTCAGCCG
>JAJEAC010000168.1 GCA_022824315.1 Silicimonas sp. | reverse complement strand
ATGTTCGTATTTTGTTCGGTTTCGGGCGCCGGAGGCACGGCAATTCCGTGCCGATTCGCGGCGTCTGGCGTCCGAAACCCCACGCAGAACGTGAGACCCACCTCGCCAGCGTTTCAATTCAGTAGTTTTGCAAGAGGCTCTACTACATCAACTTTCTAGGCACCCCTTCAAACAGCCAACCTTGGATGATTCAGTTCAACGGCCACCATCTGGCAATCAATGCAACCATATACGGGTCCGATGTCTCATTCCCTCCGAATTTTACTGGTGGTGAGCCGCTCAACATCTCGTACGGGGGGGAAGGAATTTACATCACGCAACGTGAAACCCAGGCCGCTGACGCTTTCCTTCAGAGCCTGAATGCCAAGCAGAAGGCGCAGGCGATCCGCGGGGACGAGCCAATTGATGAGCTTCTTGGTCCCGGGACATTCGGGACAGTCATTGCCCCCGAGGGGGTCCGCGGCCGGGATCTGGGCGTCGAACAGCAGGAGCTTCTGCTCGAGGTCGTGGACGCACGCATCGGCCTTGCAAATGTGGACGACGCTGCAGTCATCATGGATCGGGCCCGCGCAGAAATCGAGGATACCTATTTTGCCTGGTGGGGACCGGAGTCCATTCCTGGCGCGGCGTATTTTCGGGTGACGGCGCCCTCGTTGGTGATGGAATACACCCCGCAGATCATTGGAGACAGCGTGGATTACACCAATCACGCTCATAACACGTACCGCAACCCGCGGAACGACTATGGCATCAGCTGGATCACGACCGAATGATGCGGACTACAGCAGCATTATTTGCAGCGGCGCTGACAAGCGCCGCTGCCCAGTCACATCCACATGATCGTCTGCAACAACAGGCATTCATCGAAATCCACCCGCACGCCGTAAGTCTCTGACTCCTTATCGTGCCGACGGCGACCATCGGCAGTCGCTTGGCTGAACTGGTTGACACCAATGGGGACGAGAGGCTTTCCAGTTCGGAAAACCTTGCATTTGCGACGGAGGTTCTAAGGGACACTAACCCTTCAGTTGATGGCCAGACAGCGGCAATTGCCCATGCCCGGATTTCCATGCCCCCTTACTCGACTCTGCATGCCGGTCAGGGGCAGATACTCGTGCAGGCAGAAGTGGCGGTCGAACTTTCCTCGGAACGGGGGAATGTCATCGACTTTGACGTTCAGTATGATGGCATGTCTCCGAACTGGCAGGTTCAGCCCTTCTATGCCCTCTCACTTCTGGCCATCGATCCGGAACCGGAAATGAGCCGCACCCGCAATGGAGTGTCGGTAGCCGTTGGCCGCTGATTGCCATGCGCCAGAGTCTCCGCGGCGATTCCAGAGTGGCATTCGGCATTCAAACCGACGCCGCCCCTTTTACGTGGAGTTCAGACAGGCCCTCCCACAGTGGAGTAGGCCACCGTTGGGTGTGGTTCGGAACTCCGGGAAATGACAATGCCGCTGGCATCGTGACGACCGCATTGTGGACGGGTTGGACAGATTGCTTGTGTGAGCGGCATTCAATCCCTTAAGCTGATCATAACCAGAGTTTGGAGGGCGAGATGCCGCCCAAGAGTCGTGCCGGTGCTGCGCCGTTCCCGGTAGAGGTTGATGGTGCGGTGCCGGAACTGCCGGATCCTGCCGATTTGTACATGGCACTGGATCTCGGCACCAATTCGTGCCGCATGCTGATTGCCCAGCCGAAGGGCAGTCAGTTTCATGTCGTCGACAGTTTTTCCAAGAGCGTTCAGTTGGGGCAGGGCCTTGAAGCCAGTGGCTTTCTCTCTCGCCAGGCAATGCGCAGAACGTTGAATGCGCTGAAAGTCTGCCGCGCTAAACTTGACAGGCACGGCGTCAGGCGCATGCGTCTGGTCGCCACCGAAGCCTGCCGCCGCGCAAGGAACGGCAAGTCCTTTCTCAAGACGGTCGCCCGTGAGACAGGTTTTGAGCTGGAAGTGATCGCTCCTGACGAAGAGGCACGCTTGGCAGTGATTTCCTGCGCGCCGCTTGTTTCGCCAAAGACCGCGCAGTTGCTTGTTGTTGACATTGGCGGTGGTTCTACCGAACTCGTCTGGATCGACCTAAGCCGTGTGCAGAAGATCGAGCGCCCACGGGCGATCATGCGCCTCAAGACGGGATTCACGCCGGATGCTTCATCGCCGTTCCCCACGGCTCATGTCGTCGACTGGATATCCGTGCCGCTGGGCGTTTCGACGCTTCGCGACCAGTTTGTCGATGTTGATGACGATGCCGCACGATTTGCGTTGATGAGTTGCTGCTTTGAAGAATGTCTCGCGGAATTCTCTCCATACGAGGCAGAACAGACTCGCGAGGGTTTCCAGATCATCGGCACATCGGGGACGGTAACAACTGTGGCCGCAAGCCACCTTGGACTTCCTAGGTATGACCGGACGAAGGTGGATGGTCTCAGAATGACTTCCGACCAGATCGACAAGGTCATCAACAAGTATCTTGATCTTGGGCCCCAAGGCCGCCGCGCTGACCCCCGCATCGGGAACGGCCGGCATACCTTGATCATGTCCGGCGCTGCCATCTTGCAGGCGCTGCTCAGGATCTGGCCAACCGATCGCCTAACCGTCGCGGACCGCGGCTTGCGTGAGGGCCTCCTGTACGCGCAAATGTCGGCGGACGGGGTTCTCGAAGACGGCGTCTATTAGCCCTTGGGTCATCTGTAGCGGTTAGGCACGTTTGTGCTTGCTCAATGCGTGGCGCCTGACGAAACCGTGCATATAGGGCATCTGTGGACTGGCGCAGACAATCGGCCCTCGCTGCTGAATCGCCAACGTACGCCGCATGAAGTCTTGATCACGGGCCATGAAGCTAATCAAACAGTCTCTCGTCCCACCAGATCGGCGTTTCCAATCCGACCTTGATCTTGCTGAATTCAGCATGTGATGCGTTGATCACGATGTTGCGCTCCATCCGAGCGACGACAGACGGGACAATGAGAATTGCGGAGCGCTCCTCTTGGAACCAATCCCGTCCAAACCGTCTTGCGGCCTCGCCATCGGGAATGGCCCATCCCGTGAGCAGGTCACTATCCGCGACCTCGTAGGATGTCCCAGCCGGGATCGTGATCTGCAGGAAATGCTGATACGGAGGCATCTCGCCATCGTAGTAAACGAGCTTTTCGAGCATTGCCGTCGAGTAGTGCTCGGAACAGTAGATGATGCTTGCGCCAGCCTCGTGCCATCGCCCAGAAGAAATCCGCGCTCCGCCATAGCTCCAGATCGGATGCTCGCCTTTGAGGTCGCCGATGCGGAATGCCCGCATAGGCTCCGGTAGTGTCCGATGCGATGTCATACAGCGAAGCTGGACTCGGCGCGGCGCAGCATGTTGATGACCGCTTCCGCACCTGCCGAACTCGATTGCGTCATTTCGAGCGGTGTCCGCCCGCCTAGGAGCCTATGCGGCCTTTCAAGGAAGCGCGCGATTGCTGCCCTGTCCCCTTGGTAGGTTCGACTCACTGCATCGACGACCCGGGACACCTCGTAAAGACGTACGCTCATCTCGCGCGAGAGGACCTTGCCGTTTTTCCTGGCTCGCCTCAGCGTTGCTTCCGGGATCAGGGGCCCGACGATGTGGGCACGTCCAATGAGACTGACCAGCGCGTCTGCGGAGTCAGCGCTCAATCCGCTCGACACATGTTCTGCAAGACCAATATCGTCGATCGCGCGTGTCGTCTTCAGTCCAAGCAGCATTCCGATTCTGCCGGCCCTTGAGGTGGGCAGAGCGCTTGGTTCACTGTAGATGTCGAGTGCAGCCATCGATCTCTCCATGCATGTCATGTGACGAAAATATATGCGTCAAATGACGCAAGTTCAACGCCCGAGCCGCGTCATGGTTCAACTGCAACAGGAATGGTCTTCATGCATTGACCACAACTTTCATGGAGGGATTTTGCGTTCGACCAGTGCTGAAGCTAAAGGTCAGCTTGGTAAGGAGCCTGCAGGCGGGTCAGCGATAGTTTCGGATTCGGCCAGCTGGTCATGACGTTAGCCGTTCAGGTCACAGCCAAGGAACTTGCGGTTATTTTGGAGTGCCGCGTCCAGCACGGAAAATGATCCGGCTGCGGGGTCAATGACAAAGTCTCCCTCGTTGCTCACGGCGGAAATCAAGCGTCCCTGCAATTCGATCGGCTTGGCGTGCGGATGCTCGCGTTTCGACACCTTTTCCAATACGACGTCCGTGATGTTGTGGACTTTCCACACGCCCTTTGCCCTGACAGGCCGTCTTTGCAGGACGATGCAATGTTCCGCACGGCGTCTGGTGCGGTACCCCATGCCGAACGTGCCCTTGTCCCACGTCATCAGGTCGACGATTTCCAAATTTGTTCCTTCCAGCCAGGGACGCACCCCTTGGCATAAGTGAAACTTGTCGACCCAAAGGAACAGATGTCCGGACGGCATCAGGACGCGGTCAATGCCTTGGACGAATTCGGCAATCATCGCCTCAGGCATCTGCTCCAAGGCGCTGCGTCGCCTTTCGCGCGACTTTCCTTCATTGCCGTAGGAGAGCTTTTCGAGAACGCCACGGTACTGGGGGTCAAGGAAGGCGACGGGAATGGCGCTCTCCGGGAGCTTGGACAGGAAGTCCAGGCCATCCATCTTCAAGCGGGTGTTGGGTCTGAGGGATATGGGCAATGTGAGCCTGGGCGCATGCACGGTTCTTTCATTCGAGAAGACGGCTTTGGCAGCCATGTCTTTCGTCGGGCTCGGCGTCTTGGTCGTCTCTTGTCGTGTGGCAGGCATCATTGTCCTTTCTCGCCCCTAGTCGTGGCGTTACCTGATTGGGGTCGGGCCCCGAGTGAATTACCGTTCAATTGCGAAGACTTGCGGTCTTCTGGGCCAGGGCATTGATGTCGTTCCATCGGCCTTCGGACATCAAGGCGTCCGGTGCCACCCAGGACCCGCCGACACAGATCGTGTTCTCAAGGTTCAGATAGTCTCCGACATTGTCCATGTTGATGCCGCCGGTCGGACAAAACTTGATCTGGGGCAGGGGGGCGGCAAGGGCTTTCAGTGCCGCCGCGCCGCCCGACGCTTCCGCGGGAAAGAACTTCTGGACCGTATAGCCCCTTTCCAGCAAGCGCATCGCCTCGCTTGCCGTGGCAGAGCCCGGAATGATTGGAAAGTCTTCCGCTTCGGCGGCACTGAGAAGCCGCTCCGTAGCTCCCGGCGAAACGCCGAAGACCGCGCCGGCGTCCTTCGCAGCACGAATATCGGCAGGCGTAAGCACCGTTCCGGCCCCGACGACGCTTCCCTTGACATTGGTCATCGCGCGTATTGCATCAAGAGCCGCCGACGTTCTGAGCGTGACTTCCAGCACGGGCAACCCGCCATTGACCAGCGCACTGGCCAGTCGGCCGGCTTGTTCGGAGCTGTTGATTGTCAAGACTGAAATGACAGGTGCCAATTGGCAAATCCTGGACGTCTCGCGGCAGCCGTCCTGTGGAATCATGATATGCGCGCCCACCCAAGGCACGTCTTCGCACGCGACTGCCGGATCAAATCCAACTCGTGTTTCAAGGGCCCGATCGCCAGCGAACGCACTTGTCCGGGCAGCCTTATCCACCAAGGGAGTGAAGGGTTTGCCAAGCTTTCCGGGCCGCGGTCATGCCGAAGCCCATCTGGGCGGGGTGCAAGAATCGAGGATGACGGTTTCAATGTGCAATTGCTCCGCAGCGAGGAATGCAGTTTCCGCATGACTGGCATGCATGAAGCCAAGCTTCAAGTTGTGTCTTTGTCGCCTATGTGACGCACGACAAACATGGAGTGCCAAATGATCACCCTGAACTCATCCGACGAAATTCAGAGAATCGAAATCAAGGCGCGCAAGCTTCGCGCCGAACTCATGAAGTCCTTCTTCGCTCGTCTCGGCCGTCGCTGAAATCGACCCGGCCGCAGTCGGAGCCCCTTGGGCGTGCGCGTTTGCGGCCTGGTCAGGCTGGTCGGACTGTGGTCCGGTTCACTGACGGGCCGCATCCGTCCAGCCGGCTTCTAGTTTCTCGATGGCCGCAATACGGTCGTCGGTCTTGGGGTGGCTGAGAAGCCATGCGGGTACCGCGGCGCCTCGCGCACCGGTCAGCCTTTCCAGCTTCTTGAACAGCGACTTTTGCGGTTCGGTTCCAATCCCTGACTTGATCAGCAAGGCCGAAGCATAGGCGTCCGCCTCGTATTCGTCCGAACGCGAAAGCCGTGCTGCGAGCATGGTGGTGAGGACATTGGCAATCATGACGCCGAATCCAGGCAGGAAGCGGCCAAGGACCATCATGAGCGCGGTGCGAAGCGCGTTCTGGCCTGAAAAATCGATCATTCTTCGTCGGGCGTGCCCAAGCGCCACATGACCGAGTTCGTGCGCAATGACCGATGCCATCTCCTCGGCCGCAATTTCTCCGTTGCGGTACTTTTGGTAGAAGCCTCGGGTCAGGAAGATGCGTCCGTCCGGAGCCGCCAGTCCGTTTACAGGTTCGATTTCGTAAAGATGCACCCGGATGCGAGGGAGTTCCAAGGCCTCGGCCATGCGATCCGTGAACCTCTTGAGTTCCGGGTCGGCCAGTTCAGATGAATTTTCGTTCAGTTCGGCCGAGGTTTTCCAAGCCGAGAACTTGTACATCACCAGAGCGTAAAGAATTGCCAGAAGTATGGGCCCGAACTTAAGCATGACACGAATATGGGATGCCAAGACGCATGTTCCAAGAACCGTCTTGCCGGGACGACATGACATCCCGTGCTGAGCCGGTAAATTCATGGCAATGCACCAAGGCACTGCTCCATCCGTCAGTGGCACTCGGAAGCGTCATTGCCAGACACTGCCGAGTCCGAGAGACAGGAATACGCCTAGCAGCGAGAACGCGATGCCGTAGACTACGGCATACCTGAGCATGTCGATCACTTTGCCGCGCCGCCTGCGTGCGGCACGAAGGCCCAGCACCACGCCAAGAATCAGGCAAATCGCGACAATCATGCACCTCTAGCCCCTTGATCAGTGATAACGGCGGCACGATGCTGCCGCCTTGCATTCATGGAATCAAATGCCACTGGCGGCAACTTGCAAGACTCCTTGCCCGCCAGATGCGGTTCTGCGTTCCGATGCTCGCCCTCGACGAAGTCCGGCGATGCCCGCCGTCGCGAATCCGCAAAGCAGTTTCGGGGTGACATTGCTGCCTGCTGATAAAGGCAATGGCCCGAATGAAGATCTGCAATCGTAACATGTAATCCGCAAGCGCAAGCCACCCAACAAGCGGTTGCGAAGAGGAAAGGTTGTCGGACCCTAGCCAATCAGACACGTCAGGCAATGATGATTGGCCTTTCCCCTCAAAAATTTCCTAGTCCATACAAGCAGATGGCGTTGATTTTTTAAGTAAGTGTCCTTAATCCCACGGGGCTATCTGATCCGCTGGAAGGGGGCGCACACGTCGACATGCGCCTGACAACCGCACCGGGCGACAGGGACATGTGCGTGTACGCGCAAGCCAAAGAGCATCGCTCGGCTCGCCCGCGTCGGCCACAATCACCATGCGGTGATGCTCAGTCCAGCAAATTGCGGATGACCGGGCGGGTTTCGGTGCGACGATCGACCTTCGAGACCCGCATCGCGGAAGGCATGGACGAACGCAGTCCACGCATGGACTGCCAGGAAGGCCTCCCGGGGTCTGGTTCGATCGGGTATCCTTCCAGTACTGCGCCGAACTGGGCCTTCACGCAGGTGCAGCACGGCGCGGCGCGTCTGCCGGCGATGCCCTGCCGCCTGATTCCTTTCTTGGTGAAGACACGAGCAGCCGACCAGACCGGCGCATCGCCGATCGGTTTGAGTACACCGGCGGTGGCAATCCAGGGCAAGGCACTGCATTTGTCGACCCGATGCCAGCCGACGGGCGACCTTGCCAGGCAGCCGTTGAGGCCTGGAAGTGGGCCTTATATGAACACGGCCTTCACGTCTCGCGACTGCCTGACCTGCCTCGGCAAACCGGTCCTTGCGGATTCGGCGCCAAACCATGCACCAGCCGCTCCCGCCTTGCTCCCCCATCACCGTGACGAATCCCGTCCGATCGGCAGGACGAACCTCAATCTTCGTCGAAAATGCCGGTCTCGTAGCCATCGATGCTGCGGGCGTTCTTCTTCTTCCAGAAGGCGAGGACGCCCTCCGGGCCCATCTCTTCAAAGTAAGGGACCAGTTCGCCGGGGCCGCGCTGGGCATTGAAATCCATGATGGGTACGCCGCTGCCGCAGGATGTCTGGACCATGTCGATGTCCATGTCGATCACCTGCCGCGAACCGGCAAGACTGGGGAAAGCGGCGGCCTTCTCCGCCCAGTCGGCATCCTGGGGATGGGTCATGCGAGCCTTGCCGTAAACGCGAAGGATAAGAGCATCGCCTTCGAACGCGCAGAACATCAGCGTCATCCTGTCAGACAGGCGCAGGTGGGCGGCAGTCTCGTTGCCGCTGCCGGAGAGGTTGAGCCAGCGGATCGTGGTGTCGTCGAGAACTTTCAACGTGCCCATGCCCTTCGGCGAGAGGTTCACTCGGCCCGCGGGCGCAGCGGTGGCCACGAAGAATACAGGCTGTTTCTCGATGAAGGCCCGGAAACTCCGGTTCAGTTTGGTCCCGATCGCCAATGTCCTTGCTCCTCACATGTCAACGAGGTCATCCTAGCAACTTCTGCGCCCCGCAATACCTTCCGGTCATGCGCCGTTCAAGCGACGGGGCGCTGCCAAGGCGTCTCTTGATCACATGCTGGTAGTGGCTGCGCGGCTCCCTCGTGCGGCACGGATTCGATTTCGACCACCTAGACCGGAAGGCCCGCGGCATTGCGAGGAAATGCCGACGCGCCCCAACAAGCCATTGCGGATCAATCTGGTGCAGGCAGCACATAGGGCTCGCCGCAGGTGCCGTCGGGCGCGTCCGCAAGCAGCAACAAGACCACGAAATTCGATCCAAAAGCGCTTTTAAGAGCACCTTATAGAATTTTCGGTGTCCTTAAGAGCAGGTATCTTGACAAGAAAGGGAATTCTAGCATGCTCTTAAGGGTATGATGGAGACGATAAAGAGAGCTTGAGAGCACATGACGGCAAAAAATCTGCTCACAACTGCGCCGCCATACGAGGTCGAACAGGCGATCACACGTCTGGGCCGGGACCTGCGCACCGCGCGTCTGCGCCGCAACCTGACGATCGATGAGGTCGCAGCCAAGATCGGCACTGGCCCGCGCGCTGTCATGGGCGCCGAAAAGGGCAAGCTGAGCACCGGCATCGCGGTCTACGCGGCGCTGCTTTGGGCCTACGATCTGCTGCGCCCGTTCGGCACGCTTGCCGACCCGCTGGCGGACAGCGACGGTTTTGCACTCGATCAACTTTCCGGCCGGGAGCGCGCGCGCAGCGGCAAGGGTCTCGACAATGACTTCTGAGCCCGGCGCCACGGAATGCTATGTCTATGTCACCCTGCCCGGTACGAGCACCTTCGTGACCGCAGGCCGATTCGTGCTCGAACCGGATCGCAGGGGCGTTCCGGTCGGTCGCTTTGTCTATGGCCGGAGCTACCTTGCAAATCCGGACGCCGTGCCGATCGACCCGATTGATCTCAAGCTGGCCGACACGACATACCGCACGACGGCGCTCAAAGGCGTGTTCGGCGCGCTGCGCGACGCCGGACCTGATTACTGGGGCCGCCGAGTCATTGAAAGACATGCAGGAATGCCACAGCTCGGCGAAATCGACTATTTGCTCCACGGACCCGATGACCGCGCCGGCGCGCTCGGGTTTGGCCTCGGTCCTGAGCCACCTGCGCCAGAGAGAAAATTCAACAAGACGCTCGATCTTGAAGCGCTGATCGCGCTTGCCAATGCGGTCATCGCAGGCGAAGCCGTCCCGGACAGGCCAGAAGCCGGACAGGTCGAAGACCTGATGCTGATCGGTACCTCGATGGGCGGTGCGCGCCCGAAAGCCGTGGTCGAGGATTCGGACGGGCTTTGGCTCGCTAAGTTCAATCGCGGCGATGACAAGTGGAACCACGCTCGGGTTGAGCACGCGATGCTTCAGCTTGCCGGTGCCTGCGGCGTACATACCGCGCAAAGCCGCATCGAGAATGTCGCCGGCCGCGATGTGCTTCTCGTCAAGCGGTTTGACCGCGAAAGTGCAGATCACGGCTATCTGCGGGCCCGGATGATAAGCGGGCTCACGATGCTGCGTACCGAGGACACCCACCAGCATAGGGACCGCTGGTCCTACGTGCTGCTTGCCGAAGAACTGCGCCGCACCTCGGTGCAGCCCAGGAACGATGCGGCCGAGCTCTTCCGCCGTATGGTGTTCAACGCACTAATCTCGAACTCCGACGATCACCCGCGCAACCATGCCGCCATTGCAAGAGATTCCGACTGGAAGCTCTCTCCGGCTTACGACCTGACGCCGTCGATGCCGGTGAGCCTTGAGCGCCGCGACCTCGCCATGGCCTGCGGAGACATGGGTCGCTACGCCAATGCGCAGAACATGGTCTCGCAGTGCGCCCGATTCCATCTCAAGACGGAGGAAGCCGCCGCGATCATCGATGCGATGGAGTGCCAGGTCAAAGCCAGATGGTATGAAGTGTCCCGTCGTGCAGGGGTTGCCGAGGCCGACTGCGAAACCATCAGCGGCGCATTCGCCTACCCGGGATTTCGGCTACCGTCTGTGAATGCAGCACTGGCTTGAGCATGTCCGGCCATTGTATTCCCCCGCAGTTCATTCGCTTGGCCGTCGATGTCTTCGACGACACCGAGGACCGCCCATTCGGTTCGAGTGAATTCGAAAATGTGTTCAAGAAGCTAGTACCGCAACATCATTGTATTGATGGGTAAAGCGACGTCAGCTTGATGCGTGCGTCCTCGGTCCTGAACCGCCAGTCAACCGGCTTTGCCGAGCGGTTGCGGTCACGCTGCCATGCCGCGATCTCGTGGCACAGCG
>JAJEAC010000194.1 GCA_022824315.1 Silicimonas sp. | reverse complement strand
CCTCGCGAAGAATTGCGGAATTCGGCCCGAATCGCGCCCGAACGGCTCGAAACCGGCCCTTCCTGTTGGATCTTCGATCCGAGGATAGTCCGATTCATCAAGTGGAGTCAATGGGTTGCATGATTTTCGGGCGAACACTAGGTAAGGGTGACGGGCTGTTCTTCGCCCTGCCGACGATGTCGACATCGAACGCCATGCTTGCGAAGGTCGAGAAGGTCGCGACGGACCTGTTCTCGGGCCGGCCGTCGCTCGGGCTTTCGCACGGGCGTGCTCGCCAGAACGCGCGGTTTCGGAGGATCCTCGGCAATGACGGTTCCGATCCCGGCGAACCGGTGACCTGCGGACAATGGCTTGCCGACGACCGACGACGGATCCTTCTCGCGGACATCGGGGTCGGAACCATCGACCAGGCGCTGCTGGCGGTCCTTCCGACGAGGTTCAACACGCTGCAACTCTGGGCGCTGTCGAACAGGATGCTGATCGTGGACGAGGCGCACGGCTATGATCCGTACATGGAGGAGGAACTGCGTTCGCTCCTGAGGTTCGTGGAGCGGGTGGATGGCGAAACGGCCATGGAGCGAATCCGGGAAGCCGTGGAGAGAGGCGCGGCCTGCGTGTGGATCCGCAACGCCGTGGACGATGCCATCGCCACGGTGCAGGCCTTGGAAGGCCGGGGAATCCCGGCCGACCTGCTCCACGCGCGTTTCACGGTTGTGGACCGGCTGCGCAAGGAAGAGGATCTGCAGGCACGGTTCGGCCGTGACGAGACCGAGAGTCGGAGCGGAGTGCTGGTTGCGACTCAGGTCGCCGAAGCCTCGCTGGACCTGGATTTCGACGTGATGATCAGCGACTTGGCCCCAATTGGCTCCCTGATCCAGAGGGCGGGGCGGCTTTGGCGGCACATGGACTTGCGGCCAGCCGATTCCCGACCGGTGCGAGACCCGGCACTGCACGTCCGGTCGCCCGACCCGGAGTCGGTGGAGGACGGTCGATGGCTGCACCGCGTGCTGGCAGCCGGCGCCTGGGTCTATTTGCTGACGGACCAGTGGCGTACGGTGCGCACCGTGTTCAGGGCCGGCGCGATCCGTGCGCTGGACGGCCTGCGCGACCTGATCGAGGCGGTCCATGGCCCGGATGCGGAAGAGGTGCCTGAAGCCTTGAGCCGCGCTGAACAGGACAGTCTCGGCAAGGAGATGATCGAGCGCCAGATCGCGAGGAACCAGCTGCTGTCGACTCACCGGGAAGGCCGGCCTCTGGGCTATCTCTCGGCTGCGCAAAAGGTCTGGGACGAGGAGCGCCTGACGACCCGCCTGGGCGTTCCGCAAGTCACGTTGCGTCTGGCACAGGTTGGTGCGAGCGGCCTTGTACCGCTTGCGGACAGCTGGGAGGGTTCCGAGGTGCAGATGTCCCGTGCGCGCTACGAAAAACTGGGAGGGGTGGACCAGGAAGCACCGGAGATCGTCCGGTTGAAGGCGTCATGGCCGCGGCTGGAGACGACGCGCTCCTCAAGAATCTCGTCAATCACGCCGGCCGGCCGGTCCTTTGGGGGGAAAGGCGCCGGGATTGATGATCCTGCGACGCATGACGCGGACGGCGTGCACGAAGGATATTCGGTCTGGATCCTCCCTGGCCTTGTCGGCGGCCTCGTGGATCAGGCAGCGCACGGCGTAGTGGGCGAGCATGAGCCCGTCGATCTCCTGGTAGACGAGGTCGGGCGTCTTGCTGCGCAGGGCGGCGCCGGGCCAGAGGATGTGGGTCTTGACCACGTCGTAGGCGGTCTCGATCTCCCGCCGCTCGTGATACAGCGCGGCGCGGTGGTCGAGAAGGGTGGGAAAGGTGGCGAGCAGCGCTCGCTTCAGCCGCGATCCAGCTCCAGCCCGAAAAAGCGCCTGACGGACGAACTCTCGATCAAGGCCTGCGTCAAGACTATCACCGGCCCCGGAACGTCTCTTTCGCCGCTCCACCAGCGCCGGACGGTCCGACCGCTGGAAACCTTGAAGAGCCGTGCGGCTCCGTTCGCGCTGAGGCCCAGCTTTCGATGGGCCTCATGCAATTCGTCTCCCGTCATCAGAAGAATAGCTTCACGATCGCAGCGGTTGCGCCCATCAGCGCCGCGGCCGCAAGCGCAGGAGCGAGGAAGGTGCTAACGCCGATCTGGCGTGTCTCGGCGAGAAGCTTCGCGATCTCCGCCCGCATCTTGTCGTCAATCTGGCGGCTCTCGGCGAGAAGCTTTGCGATCTCCGCTCGCATCTTGTCGTCCGCGAGTGCCTGTTCCTCTTGTGTCAAATGTTCCTCCATTGAACCGGGCACCATTGCCCATTGACACGATCATCATAGGACCAATGGTCCCCTCAATGCAAGAGGGATCGATCCCTTGCCGCAAAAAACTGATGCCCGGAAACCGGGGTCACGTCGATTCCCGATCATCGATAACCAGCGGCCAGTGCGGCAAACTAGACGCGGCTGCCGGTCGCAAGTGACTCATCCAGCGCCGCAACCGGGGCCGGCAAGAGATTCCAGCACACGAAGAAAGCGGGGGTGAGGTCTCGGGAGAACGGTCGCACTAGACACACTGTTGCCGAGTCTAGCCAATTTACCGATCCTAGCAATTCTCGCGATTATCGGCAAAGGAGAGTCCAGTGCGTCAGTTCTCTGCCACCGACCTTGGCAACAAGACCGGCGACGTCTTGGCCGCTGCCGCCCAGGCATCGGTTACAATCGCTCGCCACGGAAAGCCGCGCTTCGTCGTGCACACGACCGAGAGGTTCGAGAGATACCGGCGATCGGGAGACCCGAGGATCGCCCGGCGCACCACCGAGATCCCCCCGAAGTAAGGGCGGAACTGGTGGCCGAGCTGACCCGCATCATCGAATCCGATGCGTGATCCCAAGGCTGGCGACGTCTGGCGCCATCCCTATTTCTGGGGGTGGCAGACCGACCGCTCAAGGTGCCGGTCCGTGATCCACGACGACCCGCTCATGGGACCTCCCCTCCGGCTCGCCTGCCGGACCATTAGCCCCGCCAGCTCCTGCACGAACGCCTCCTGGTCCGGAGCCAGCTCTCGACACGCTCCTCCCACTCCAGAATTGCCAGCAGCGACCGTTCCCGTTCCCTGTCCATCCGTCGCCTCCAGGCCTCGCTCCAGGTCATCGAGCAGATTGCGCAACCAGATGAAGTCCGGCAACTCGCCAAGAAGCGCCTGCTCACCCGGAGCCCGCGCCTCAAGGCTCGTCAACGTCGCGGGGAGCCACATGCGGACGCCATCAGGCAACTCGACATGCAGGTTCAGCCGATGATGGCTGCCGCCGCCGCGTCGCCGCTCGATGACCTTGACTTCCTGGCCGTCGAACGGGTGCCGGAAACCACGCATGAAGACCGGTCCGAACGGCCGGGGGTCTTCAATTGGTGTGGCAAGGAGGCTCGTTCTCCACCGCCCAATGGCCGCGATTCTGTCAGAGCAGGTCCTCCGGCGACGCGGCATGACAAGACGGCCGAGAGCTTCGCGGCAGCGATTCACCTCGTCGCCGACGTGGTCGCGGCGATAAAGATGTCGACGGGCCCTGAATCACGCTTGCCCAACTCTTGGATCTTCAGCGGCGCGCCGAACGTGGGCGACACCGCGGCTTTCATCAAGTTCCTCGCCATCCGGAATCATCTCGACCAGCGCGGCAACCAAATTCGCGACCTTGGCACAAAATGCGTAGAGGCGAGTTGACCTCTGTCAAGGACCTTCCAACGGCGGTCATCAAAGCTGGTTGGGAGTCAACAACTTCCGTCAGCCGAGGGCCGGAAATGCCAATGCGAGACCGTCTGCGCGTGTCCGGTTTTGTACAGTTCTTGCATGTCACCGGGGCGGGTGTCCGGCCATGGGTCCATGCCAGTGATCTCTCGGACCTTCGTCTCGAGCCGGTGATTGCGCGTCAGACTGAGGGAAAATCCAATTAAGATGGAGCAAGACATGTCGGAGGACACCTCGGTGACGCCCGAAGCGCGGCGTTCGCCACCTCATGCACAGGATTTTGCTGATACACTGGCCACGTTCGGGACAAGGGCCGGCGGGCTCGCAGCACGGGAGGCTGTGCGGCGGCTCAAGAAATACGGTCGTAACGAGCCGCCGCAGGCCGCCCGGCAAAGCGTGGCCCTCCGCTTCTTGACGCATTTCAACCATGTGCTGATCTATGTGCTGATCGGTGCGGCTGCGTTCACCTACTTTCTCGGTCATCCAGTCGATACCGCGGTCATCCTTGCAGTGGTTCTGGCCAATGCGGTGATTGGCTTCGTCCAAGAAGGCAAGGCCGAAAACGCGATGGTGGCGATCCGTCAGATGCTGGCTCCGAAAGCCGCCGTGCTGCGCGACGGGCGGCGGGCATCCATCGACGGCGCCGAGGTGGTTCCGGGCGATATCGTCCTGCTGGAGGCCGGAGACAAGCCGCCCGCCGACATGCGCCTGATCGCGGCGCATGGGATGCGGGCACAGGAAGCGATGCTGACCGGGGAATCGGTCGCCGTCGACAAGGACATTTTGCCCACGGCGGCTGACGCGCCACTGGGCGATCGGCGTGGCATGGTCTTTGGCGGCACGCTGATCACCGCTGGCCAAGGGCGTGGTGTCGTCACCGCCACGGGCAGCCGGACCGAGATCGGCCGCATCAGCGGGATGCTCTCGGACGTCGAAGTGCTCACGACGCCGCTTGCATAGCCCGAGGTCAGCAGCACTTTCAGATGCGGTAACTCCTTCGTCACCTTGGCGGCAAGGTCATAGCCGTTCAGCGCGCCGGGCATGACCAAATCGGAAAACAGGATGTCGACATGCGTGCCCGACAGGAGCATCGCGAAGGCGTCGTCGCCGCTTTCGGCGACTTCGACATTGAACCCCAGGCAGCGAACGCGTTCGACGGTCAGTCTTCGCACCTTCGGGTCGTCTTCGACGATCAAGACCGTCTCGCCGCGCCCGGGTGATCTCTGCCAAGGCGCCGTTTTCGTGGTCGCCGCGCGTTCCGCGGATTCGCCGGCTACTGGTAAGGCCGGGAAATAAAGCCCTATGCTCGTTCCCATTCCCGGTTCGCTGTAAAGCGTCACGTGGCCGCCGGATTGGCGCACGAATCCGTACACCGTCGCAAGTCCAAGTCCGTTGCCACCGCTGTCAGCCTTGGTTGTGAAGAACGGCTCGAATGCCCGTTTCTGGGCTTCGAGGCTCATCCCTGCGCCGTTGTCGCTGACTGACAGGCGGACGTAATCTCCGGGTTCCACATCGACTTCCTGGGCCAAATAGGAATCGTCGATCTTGATGTTGGAAACGGAGATCAGAAGTTCACCGTTGTCACCCAAGGCGTCGCGCGCGTTCAGGACGAGGTTCATCAGCGCCGATTGAAGCTGCACCGGGTCGACCATGACCGGACTGAGATCAGCGTCGAATTTCGTCTTGACGACATAGGGCGATCCAAGTGCGCGCTTCAGTATGGCCAGCGCGTTTTCGCAGGTCTCGCGGAGGTCGATCCGGACCGGTGCGAGATTGCCGCGGCGCGCGAATGCCATCAGGCGAGACGTCAGGTCGGCGCCCATTTCGGCAGCATGCAGCGCGTCACGGATCAAGGACGTCTGGCTATCGTCCGCGCCCCGCATCTCCAGCAGTTCCAGGTTGCCGATCACGACGGTCAGGAGATTGTTGAAGTCATGCGCGACACCGCCGGTCATCTGGCCGATGGCATCCAGCCGTTGCGAGCGGGCCAAGGCGGCCTGGGTCGCGCGTTGCTGCGTCTGGTCGTGCAGCATGCCGACGAATACGGGACTGCCGTCGATGTCCGCCCGTCCCACGGAGAGGTGCAGCGGGACGGGGGTGCCGTCTTTCCTTTGGCCTTCGACGTCGCGCCCGATCCCGATGATCCGCTTTTCGCCGGTTTCGATGTGATGCGCCATGTAGCTGTCATGATGCCGGGCCGTATCGGGCGGCATGATGATGGCCAGGTTCTTCCCGAGCAATTCAGCTTCTTCGAATTGGAACATCGCGCATGTTGCCGGATTGACGCGGATGATCGTGCCCTGGCTGTCGGCCACAATGATCGCATCGACCGCCGCTTCAAGGATGGTCTGCAGAAGGGCCGAGTCGTCCATTGCACTTTCCATTCCATCCTCCTTCGGGTTTCGGCCCTTGACGCATACGGGACGTCGCAGGCGTTCATTGACATTCGTCAATCCGTTGCCGGCTTCCATCTGCACATTGCGCGCGGATGCAGCCAGGGAGCGGGCGGTGACGCCGATTGTGACATGGGTTTTAGTGGCGAACACCCGAAATGCCAGTGTTCTTGACAACCGCGGACCAGGGAAGGGACTTTCCCGGGTCGAAGGAGCAAGCTTCCAGTCGGAACAGGCGGATTTGCCGCGCGACAAGGTTGGGGTGGGTCACAGCATCGCGGGCTACAAAGTCTCGGCGGTCGAGCGGCGCAATCCTCAGGCCAAGATTGACGCCGAATTCGCCCGCGAGTTGTCGGATGCGCTTTCTCGGGCGCGCGCGGCGGGCAAGTTTGACCGGCTTGTCGTTGCGGCAGGCCCGCACATGCTGGGGTTGTTGCGCGCCGCGTTCGACGAATCCTTGCGCTCGGTGCTTGTTGGCGAGCTTGCAAAAGACCTGTCAAGCCAGTCGCCCGAAGGGGTTGCGTCGAGGGTCCAGGGCTTCATTGCGGTCTAGAGTTCCAATCGGAATTATCGCACCATGTCAGCCTTCCGTCAGGCGTTTTCGACGGGCAGCGTGCGATCCGGATGGAACGACGGACGCAATCGGGTCAGGCAACACTGGCCCGGTCGCACCAATCGAGATTGTGGACGAGGCCGGCAAGCTCTTGGTGCTTCCCTTCTTAGGCACATCTTGGCAGTTGACAATGTTCCTGATCCGTACGCCGCTATGGTAATTCAGCGAACAAATCATGCGATGACGCCACTTGTTCACAAATGGGATTTATCCCGTCGGATCCAGAGAGATCCAGGCCTCGCCCCATGCGTGGCGCGACCTCGATTTCAGTGCGTTATCCGAAGTGCTCCCAAAATCCACTTCGGGACATTTCCCTGCCTGCAACAGGTTCTTGAACTTCCTTGATCAATGCCATAGGTGCGCTCCGGAAATTGAACTCCAGCTAGGGACTACAGGACTATGGCGAAGGAAAAGTTTGACCGCACGAAGCCGCACGTGAACGTTGGAACGATCGGGCACGTGGACCACGGGAAGACGACGCTGACGGCGGCGATCACGAAGCAGTTCGGCGAGTTCAAGGCGTATGAGCAGATCGATGCGGCGCCGGAGGAGAAGGCGCGCGGGATCACGATCTCGACGGCGCATGTGGAGTATGAGACGTCGGCGCGTCACTACGCGCATGTCGACTGCCCGGGGCACGCGGACTACGTGAAGAACATGATCACGGGCGCGGCGCAGATGGACGGTGCGATCCTCGTGGTGAGCGCGGCGGACGGCCCGATGCCGCAGACGCGGGAGCACATC
>JAJEAC010000175.1 GCA_022824315.1 Silicimonas sp. | reverse complement strand
CGGCTGAAAACGGCAGGATTCCACACCCGAAGCCTGTCCGGGTCGCCATCGAACGGTTGAGTCCCGCAAGCGAAGGCGGCTACAAGGCGCGCCATGGGATCCGTTGCAGACAAGATCGCGAAGAGGATGGTCTCGGCACGGGGGACGAAGGTGGTGGACATGGCGGTCTGGCGGGAGGGCCGGAAACTGGCGCTCGAAGCCGGCTTCGGCGGCGAGGGTCCGGTTCCCGCGAAGTTTGAGGACCTTGATCCGTGCCACGGCATCTACGCCATGGCGCAGAACATCGTCTCCCTAATGGCCGAGACGATTTCGATGCTGAGAGAGGCGAAGGGCTTTGCCAGGATCGTCGGGGACGCGGAGGAAGAGTACATGCCGCAGGGACCGCCGATGAGCCCGCTGACCGTCAGCCACTTCTCGATGTGGGCGTTCTTCGACGTCCGGTTCGGGAGCAGCCGGGAGACCATGGGCAGCTGCATCCTTCGCATGGCGGCCGTGCTCGACCTCCCTGACTGGCTGACGGACACCGTCCGGCTGATGCAGGGGTCGCGTATGGGCTTCTACGTGAATTGCGGCAGCGACGGCGACGCGACCCTGTTGCGGGAGGTCGGCACGCGGGAGACCGTTTGCTGCACGGTCCCGTCCGGCTATGTCGGCGGTGCGGGGGAAATCTGGTTCGCGCGCGTGCTTCCGCCGCCCCACGAGCTGTGCCGCCGGCATATCGTGTTCACCACGCCCTACGTCATCCGCGACCATCCCGAGAGCGCCTTCGTCGCGTACCTGGAGCGCGAGATCGCACGGATGAAGGGGAGCAAGAGACCACCGCGGACGGATGACCTGCACGGCCACTTGATGAAGCACGGTCCGGAACCGAATCACTGGAACGAGTATCTCCACTGCGCCTACACGGGTCACCGGCACGAGGCGATCTTCCTGACCGGCATCCCGGACATCCGGGAAAGCCTCCCCCATGCCTGAGCGTGCAAGAAGCCCCGGCGCCCGACACGGGTCGGTTCGCAGCCGTGCGACAGGAATGGAAGTCGTCGCAGCCATTCGTCACACTGGCCGGCCTTGCAACCGGCGGCACCGCTGAACAGCCGCGTGATCGTTTCGCAAGATGCCGTGTTGTCGGAAACCCGCTGCAAGGGCGATCCGGCACCAACCAATGCCACGAAAGCCCGAATACGGCCGTGAAAGCGCGTGGAATCGATGTCGAAGGAAGGGGCATTGCGGAGCGTGTCGCGGGCCGTGCGGGCATTGCAGGACGGGACGCGTCGGGACGGCATCAGGCGTAACCATCGGATTGACGCATCGTCGGAGGCCACTCAGGAGGAGAACGTCGGCACGCCGGAGGGGATCATGAAAGTCCGGATCCGAACGCGGAAGCACACCGCAGACACGATCATCAACGTTGAGCGGGACGTCCCGTCGCTGCGGCAGGCGAAGCGGGTCTTCCGCGCGCAGCAGTCCGCCCTCCCGGACCTTGATCTGGAGATGGTGGTGACGCAGGCGGGGCCGGGCGGCGGCGTCGAGGTCGGACACCGGATCGACCGCACCTGCATGGACTGAGAGGGCGCGCAGGTCGGGCAGGACCGGAACCGGCCGGGACCCGTGTCGAGATGAAATGCCTGATTCAGCGCCCGAAATGCGGCCAGTCAGAGCAAGGGCAAAAGCAGGTCAAGGATCTGGCTGGTTTACGCGGACAGCGACACGTCCACTTCCATCTGCAAGTAGCGAGAAACACCCACGCCGGACAAGGACGGAAGGCCGATGCCCGATTTTCTTGCAAAACTGGGGTAGGACCAAGACTTGACCGTTCAGACCGCAGTGCCTAGATTCCGAGTGTGGCTCCGAACTTGAATCTTCGGTGGTCGCGCTCAAACGCCCATTCAGGGCCAAACAAGAGGAAATCAACATGACAGACTTATCCGAGAGTTCGCAGTGCGCGACGCATCCTTGCTGATCGCCTTACTTCTATTATCATACATTCAGATCAGCCAAACGTACATTAACTTTGAAGATATCAGCATCGACATTAGCTTCAACTTTGCCACTAGCTTAGATCACTCCTTAGTCTCGCATTGACAGATTTGAATCCCCACTTCCACATCAGCGTGGGAGTGGGGATTTTAGTTTTCGCATCTTGCAAAGAGACGACTGCCCATACATTACCTTTTTGGAATCGTTACAATATTTTTCGACCCCCGGTCCGTTCATGCGCGTGTCAACACTATTGCAACACGACGCCTCGGCGGCAAAGGCAGCCGCCCTTGGTTCCGGTCGTTTCCGTTTCGCAATCAAACAGTCATCGAACTGTTCCGATCCGCGAACCCGACGGGGCCCCGCATGTCTGGAGCACTCAAGAGAGCCGAGGGAGACGACACGCGCGCAGTGGAAACTCTTGTCCTGTCCGCCGGCCCGCGAACGCCCTGAACTTCTAATCAGCAGGTTGAGGGTTCGAGTCCTTCCCGGATCGCCACGGAAAACCGTTTCAAGACAATGTATTGCGAATGTCCGACTTCTGTCGGCTCAATGCCGCGTCGACCGCGTGGCAAACCATTGGCAAACAGGCCAGATCAAACTGCGGGCATCAAGTGGCCCGTTCCGCCCGCGACTCGCCAACAGCGACTTCCGCGCTCCAGGGTTCTTCCGCAAGGAGCCATTCTCCCGAGCCGCGCTTCCATGGCGACGGGACCGCCGGGCGCGTGATTCGCCCGGCCGGAAGGGCGGAGGTCCGGTCCGCCCGGTTCCGGGAAGATTCGGAACCGGACCAATGCGTCGGCGAACCTGGCCGATTGCGGCCGTGTCCGCCAACGCCTGCGCCCCGTCCGCCGATCGAGCGCCTCTCAGCGCGGCACGTGGTTCCGCCAGCCGCCGCCGTCGAGCGCCCGCGCCTTCGCGATCCAGCGCCGCACCTGCGAGCGCATCCAGCCGTCGGTCGCCCAG
>JAJEAC010000021.1 GCA_022824315.1 Silicimonas sp. | reverse complement strand
GACTTCGCCAGGATCGGCATTGACGATGGCGTTCCATGCGGCGTCAAGCGCCGTCACCCTCTGGTCATCGACCGCGAGATGAACGGAGAGCAGGAACCTTGCCCCGAAGGTGTCGGCTGCGGACGCACGCCCGTCGCTGGCGCCGTACATCGGCCATTCCTTCCGCTTTGCCGAGCTCATCTGCTCGGCAGCGGTAAGATACGAGCCGCCTCGCGTCACCAGTCCGCCGACCTGCCCATGACGCCGACCTGCCACGATGGCCTTGAACGGCGCCAGGATCAGCTCTTCGGCATTTCCGTACATGTCGAACAGGCCCAGCGGATTCGGTGAGCGCACCCCCACGGGCCGCGCGGCTCCGCGTGATACGGACTGGTGCCAGGCATGGGCGTCGATCCCGCCTTCCATCGGGTAGAGCGCCGCCGCGAAGGCGGCCGGATTCACGGCCGCGCCGCCGCGTGCGGCATATTCCCACTCCGCCTCGGTCGGCAGACGCAGGAATCCCGGAGCGACCCCCTCGCTCGGCAGGTGTTCCGGCGCGTGCTCCCGCAGCCATTCGGTGTAGCGCCGAGCAAGATCGACCGCCTCAAACCAGCTTAACCCGAGTGCCGGAACTCTTCCCTGGGGCGTAGGCGATGCCGGGCAGTCCCCGACGATGGCGCGTGCCTGGTCCTTGGTCAGCTCGTAGCGCGAAAGGAAAAAGAAGCTGCTCGCCTCGTCCGCCGCGCTGAACCCGCCGCGCAGATGCGCGTTGTGAGCGTAGCTGGTAAACCCCGCCGCCGGATCGGAGGAGCCAAGCCTCAGCCGTCGGTCGGCCAGCAAGGAACTCCCGTCCACGGGCACTTCGACTTTCTGCAAGGCAAATCCCCCGCCGCAAGGCATGGGTAGGACAAGGTCGGCAGGATCGCCGCCCTCGGCGGCCGGATCATAGAATTCCGACGCCCACGAGATGTCCTGCGCAGGAAGCGGCACCGGCGACAGCAGCAAGAGCGCGACAAGCGCAGACGGTTTCAGCATCGGTTCAACTCCAGAAGACGATGGCTGGGTCGGTGCGCAAGGCAGCCCTCGTCGCCCAAATGGCGGAAACCCCGACCGAAAGCAGCGTAATCGCCGCAGCCGCCAAGGCGTGATAGGGAGGAAAGACCACGAGGCGCTGGCCTTCGCCCAAGGATTGGGCAAACAGCAACTGTGTCAATTCCGCGACAAGCAGGAACAACGGAACCGCAAGTGCGAATTGTCGGGAGCTTAGGTTTGGCATGTTCAGGCTGCAAGTTTTGCGCTCACCGTTCGGTGAGCTTCAGCTCAATCCGCCGGTTCTGCGCCCGCGCGGCGTCGGAGTTCTCGGGGTTGACCGGCCGGTACTCGCCGAAGCCCGCGGCGGCCAGCCTCTCCGGCGGGAAGCCCAGCGTCTCGGTCATGTACTTCACCACCGAGAGCGCCCGACCCGCGCTGAGTTCCCAGTTGTCCGCGAACGTGCCCGCCACCA
The DNA here is from genome assembly GCA_022824315.1 of Silicimonas sp. Classification (GTDB taxonomy): domain Bacteria; phylum Pseudomonadota; class Alphaproteobacteria; order Rhodobacterales; family Rhodobacteraceae; genus JAJEFO01. Next base: position 93,375 of record JAJEAC010000021.1, on the reverse strand, counting down.
CCACGGGCGCGTTGTCGGTGTGGCCGTCGACCCGCAGCACCCAGTCCAGGTTCGGCGGGATCTCGTCGGCCACCTCCTCAAGGATCCCCGCGACCTCCGCGATCGAGGTCCGCCCTTCCGGCAGGAGCGTCGCCGAGCCGCTCTCGAACAGCACCTCGGACGAGAACAGGAACCGGTCGCCGACGATCCGCACCCCCTCACGGTCTCCCAGCACCCGCCGCAGCGTGCCGAAGAACTCCGACCGGTACGCGGCGAGGTCGACGACCTCCTCGCCCAGCGCCTCCTTCTCGCGCCGCAGGCGCTCCGCCTCCGCCGCCTCCAGCTCGGCGCGCCGCCGCGCCTCCTGCGCCGCCCGCCTCTCCTCCGCCGCCGCCCGGGCCAGCGCCTGGTTCAGCCGGCTCCCCAGCGCCTCGATCCGCACCCGCGACTCCCGGTCCCGCTCCTCGGCGCTGTCCAGGAGACCCGCGAGCTCGGCGAGCTGGCCGCGAAGCGCGGCCACCTGCGCGTTCAGAAGCGCCACCTCGCGCTGCGCCTTCGAGGAGATCTCCCTCTCCTCCGCCAGCCGCCGGCCCGCGGCCTCGAGAAGAGCCCGCTCGCGGTCCCGCTCGCTCATCGCGCCCGCGCTCGCGTTCTCCGCCGCCAGCCGCGCCGCCAGCGCCGCGGCCAGCTCCTCGCGCAGCCGCTCCGCATCCGCCTCCGCGTCCCGCCGCGTCGCCGTCTCGTCCCGGAGACGGTCCCGGGCCTCCGTCCCGGCCGCCAGCGCCGCGGCCAGTTCCTCGCGCAGCCGCTCCGCGTCCCGCTCCGCGTCCCGGAGCGTCGCCACCTCGTCCCGGAGCCCGTCCCGGGCCGCCGCCAGCAGCGCGAGCTCGGCCCGGGCCGCGTCCAGCGATTCCGCGGTCTCGGCCCCGGCCGCCTCCGCCTCCCCCAGCAGGCCCTCCGCGAGATCGAGCTTCGCGATCACCTCGGCAAGCCGCGCGTTCAGCTCCTCCTCGACCGCGTTGGCCGCGGCCAGCAGGGCAAGCGTCTCCTCGGCCCGCTTCCGCTCCCGCTCGAGGCTGAGCGACAGCGCGGTCAGCTCGGCCTCCGAGTTGGCCAGCCTCTCGCGCAGCGCCTCCGCGATCGCCGCCTCCGCCAGCCGCGCGGCCTCCTTCGCGTCGATCTCCGCCTGCGCGCTGTCGGCCTGCGCCAGAAGCTCCCGGATCACCGCTGCGTCGGCGTCGGCGCCGCTTCGGGCCGTGCCCAGCTCGGCCAGGGCCTCGGCCAGGGACGCGTCGCGCGCCGCGACGTCGGCAAGGGCACGCGCCAGCAGCGCCGCCGTCTCCGCCTCCGTCACTTCCGACTGCTCGAGCGCCGCGTAGGCCTCCGCAAGGGACACGTCGCGCGCCTCGATGTCCGCCAGGGCACGGGCCAGAAGCGCCGCGGTCTCCGCCTCCGACATTTCCGACCGCTCGAGCGCTGCGCGGGCGTCCGCCAGGGACGCGTCGCGCGCCTCGATGTCCGCCAGGGCGCGGGCCAGAAGCGCCGCGGTCTCCGCCTCCGACATTTCCGACTGCTCGAGCGCCGCGAGAGCGTCCGCCAGGGACACGTCGCGCGCCTCGATGTCGGCAAGCGCACGGACCAGAAGCGCCGCCGTCTCCGCCTCCGACATTTCCGACTGCTCGAGCGCCGCGAGAGCGTCCGCCAGGGACACGTCGCGCGCCTCGATGTCGGCAAGGGCGCGGACCAGAAGAGCCGCAGTCTCCGCCTCCGACATTTCCGACTGCTCGAGCGCTGCGCGAGCGTCCGCCAGGGACACGTCGCGCGCCTCGATGTCGGCAAGCGCACGGACCAGAAGCGCCGCAGTCTCCGCCTCCGACATTTCCGACTGCTCGAGCGCCGCGAGAGCGTCCGCCAAGGATACGTCGCGCGCCTCGATGTCGGCAAGGGCACGCGCCAGCAGCGCGGCTGTCTCCGCCTCCGACATTTCCGACTGCTCAAGCGCTGCGCGAGCTTCTGCCAGCGACGCGTCGCGTTCCTCGATGTCGGCCAGGGCACGCGCCAGCAGCGCGGCTGTCTCCGCCTCGGAGATTTCCGAACGCTTGAGCGCCGCGAGGGCTTGCGCCAAGGACACGTCGCGCTCATCGACGTCAGCCAAGGCTCGGACCAGCAATGCCGCCGTCTCCGCCCCGGAGATTTCCGACTGCTCGAGCGCTGCGCGAGCTTCTGCCAGCGACGCGTCACGCTCATCGATGTCGGCCAGCGCCCGGATCAGCAATGCCGCAGTCTCCGCCTCGGAGATTTCCGACTGCGCGAGCGCCGCGAGGGCTTGCGCCAAGGACGCCTCGCGCTCATCGATGTCGGCCAGCGCCCGGATCAGCAATGCCGCAGTCTCCGCCTCGGTCATCTCCGACTGCTCAAGCGCTGCGAGGGCTTGCGCCAGGGACGCCTCGCGCGCGGCAACGTCGACCCTGAGCTGAGCCGCCACCGACTCAAGAGACCGGATTTCCTCCAATGCGCCGTCACGCTCGATCAGCAATGCAGCTACCTGCTCCTCGAAGCTGGCAATCGCTTCATCCCGCTCACGAAGCGTGCGCACCTGGACATCGATCTGGCTGGTGAGACTGGCAATGAGCGCGGCCTGCCGATCGGTCTCGCCCTGCAATCTTGCAATCGCCTCATCCCGACCGAGAAGCGTGCGCGCCTGCGCATCGATCTGACCGGTGAGATCGGCAATGAGCGCTGCCTGCCGATCGGTCTCGCCCTGCAATGTGGCAACGCTTTGCCGAAGTAGTGTGGACTCCTGCTCCGACAGTCCGAGCGCCTCGCTGAGTGCGAGCACTTCTGCCGCCAGGTCACCGAGCTCGGTTTCCTGTCCCGTAATGGTCTCGCGCAGGACTGCCTGCACGAACATGAAAATCGTGAGCAGGAATATCAGCACCAGAAGCAAGGCTGCCATGGCATCCACGAAGCCCGGCCAGATCGAACCGGATACGCGCTGCGCGGACCTATGTGTCAGGGCCATGGTTCAAGGCCCGTCCTGGCCGTGCTGCCCAAGCGCCCGTATCTCCTTCGTCAGTTCTGCAAGATCGGCCCTGAGTGCACCCATGCTTTCCTGCCGGCCAGCTGAAACTTCTTCGAGAATGCGAAGCACCTGAACGTCCATTGACCTCAATCGCCGGCGACTTTCCGCGTCAAAGCCGCCAGCCCCTTCCTGCACGAGCCCCTCCAAGGCACCTGCAAGACGGTCCTGAGCTTCGGAATTCCATTCAAGGTCGCGATTGCCGAGATTTTCGTTGAGCGCCCCGATGGCATCGACGACCCTTGCCAACTGCTTGCTGTCGGCAACTCGCTGCTCCGCTGTTTCGGCATAGGCCGTCTGCAGCTGATTCATCTGTTCGACAAGATGTTCAACCAGTTGCGAAAGAGAGCCCTCATCGCCGCCCAACCCTTCTTCGCCGGCGAACCCGACCCGGGTCATGGTAGTGAGCCACTCCTCAAGTTCTCGATAGAAGCGATTCTGGCCGTGACTCGCAAAAAGTTCCAGGATCCCCACGACAAGCGATCCGGCCAGTCCCAAGAGCGAGGATGCAAAGGCGATGCCCATGCCTTCAAGCTGGTCCTCAAGACCGGATATCAGGCGCTCGAACACCGTGACGCCGCTCTCGCCTTCCGCTGGAGCCAATGCACGAATCGTGTCCACTACGGCGGGCACGGTGGTGGCCAGGCCATAGAATGTGCCGAGAAGGCCCAGAAAAATCAGGAGATTTATGATGTAGCGCGTGATGTCCCGCGCTTCGTCAATTCGCGTTGCGACGGAGTCCAGGATCGAGCGAGAGGACGATGCACCGATCTGGCTCCCTGCACTCTTCTTGCGCAGGAGTGCGGCCAAGGGAGCCAGCAGTCTCGGTGCCTTGACGACCTCGTGGCCCGGGCGGCTTTGGGCAAACCCCTCGATCCAGCTGACCGACGACACCAACTGAAAAATCTGCCAGAAGCAGGCCACGACGCCGATTACAAAGACAAGAGCGATGAATCCGTTGAACCATGGGTTCGCGAGGAAGACCGGCGCGACTCGCGGGAAAGCCAGAATGGCCCCGACACCGACCAGCGCCAACACCAGGATCATCGTCGTGAACTGACGATAAGGTTGCGTGAAATCCCACTCGGCCTCGGTGTCCGGTCGGTTCATTGGCCATCGGCCCCATGCTGCCTCTTGCCAAGAATAGTTAATGCGCGACGGAGTGCCAACCGGAATGCGTAGACGTGTTGGCCGGTGCAGGCCCCGCGCGACCGCGAGGAATCACCGTCGCTCGATCTCGTTTCCCACCGTGACACCCGGCAGAACGACATGACGCATGCAGCTCATCGGCACCGAACATGGCTGCCCGCGGCATGATTCTTGGCAAGAATCGGCACGACGCGTTGGTTTGCATTGAAGCGCTGGCCCGAACGCGGGGACTTATCCGGGCTTGCGACGTTTCCTGTCAAGGTGCCTTTCCCAAGGTCTGCCATGCACGCAGCATCCACGGCAGGCACGCTACTGCCCGCCGCCTGCGAGGTTGCGCACACGCACCGACAGCCAATCCAGTTCACCGTCCTCGATGCCCAGTTCACGAAGGTGATCCGCCGTGTTCCAGAGATACTCCGAATTCGGACCGCGGCCGCCTGCAGCGCGCGCGATGATCCGGGCTTGCTGTTCAAGGTCCAGCCCCGACACATACTGCACATGGGTTCGGTCAATCACGTATGCCAGCGCCGTCACCACAGGACCATCCTCGACATCCAGTTCAACAAGGCGCTCCAGGTACGCAGAAGATATCAATTCGCGTTCTCGCAGGCACTCGATCGCCTCAATGTTCGCGTGGTCAGGCACACGCATTGCTTGCCCCTGGCACGATGCCCCGGACACTTCGTCGAGCGCGAGCACGAGCCCCGGATCGTCTGAGGTTCCACGGTGGTGGATTGAACGCATGCAAAACGACCTGCGATAGTTGCGCACCGTCGCGAGCTTCCTCTCGACCACGGGGAATCCCGGGTTCCAAAGAAGCGATGCGTACCCGAAGACCCAAAGCGGGCACAGATCCAAGACTTTCTCTTCCGTCATGGCCACCTTAAAACAGCGGACAACAGTCAAGGGAAGGGGGCGGATGTTACGTCTAGTTGCGGTGCTCGTGGTTGCCGCGCTTCTGTGGATGTGCTGGTGGGTCATCGGGCATTCTGCATATCAGAGAAGCCTTGCGTCCTGGATGGAACAGAGGCGCAGCGATGGCTGGGTGGCGGAATTCTCGGATATCACGACACGCGGCTTTCCCAACCGCTTCGACACCACCATATCCGATCTCAGGCTGGCGGACCCTGACACGGGCGTCGCCTGGTCGGCGCCGTTCGTGCAACTCCTTTCGCTTGCGTACAAGCCGCACGAGGTCATTGCCGTTCTGCCGAACGAGCATGTGATTTCGACACCGCTGGAGACGCTTCGGGTCAGCCACGACGATGCGCGTGCGTCCATCTACTTCAGACCCTCGACGGACCTTGCCCCGGAACGGGCGCGACTGGTCCTGAGGGACCCCCGAATCCACTCGTCCCGGGGTTGGACCGCTTCGGCGACGGAGTGGCGCTTCGCCATCGAGACGATGCCAGTGCGCGAAAACACTTATCGAGTTGGATTCGAATTGCTGGACCTTTCTCTCCCGGACATGCTGCGGCGCGCGCTGGATTCGTCCCAGGCATGGCCTGATCACATAGGCGTGGTTCGCGCCGATGCGGAGTTTGGGCTTGATGCTCCAGTAGACCGACGATTCCTCGAAGGGACGCATCTCGGGATCAACCGATTGGACCTGGCCGACCTGTCTGTTCGCTGGGGCGACATCTCCTTCAGCGCGTCGGGCAACCTGACCGTCTCGGGGGATGGCGTGCCAGACGGCGAGATCATGCTCCGCGTGGTGGAGTGGCGAGCCATTCTGGACCTTGCGGAAACAGCGGGAATTCTGGAGCCGGCATTTCGCGATGCGCTCGAAACTGCACTCGAATTGATGAGCGGGCACGACGTTGTGCTTGAACTCCCGCTTGTGTTCTCCGGCGGCCAGCTCAGCTTGGGAATTGTTCCGTTGGGACGGGTTCCGCGCCTCCAGGCTTGGTGAAGTCCGCGCATTCAGGGTGATTTCCCGGGCTGCATCAGCTTGACGGCTGTCACCTTGCTCCGCCACGACCAAAGTCCGGCGCATCCGTGTCCTGCCCCGCTTCGATGATGCCGCGGCGAATTGCGCGCGTGCGGGTAAAGTAGTCGAAGAGCAACTCCGCATCCCCGGTCCTGATCGCACGCTGCAAAGCAAACAGCTCCTCCGTGAAGCGGCCCAGGATCTCGAGCGTCGCCTGCTTGTTGTTCAGAAACACGTCCCGCCACATGGTCGGATCGGATGCCGCAATGCGGGTGAAGTCCCGAAAGCCGGCAGCCGAGTACTTTACGACCTCTCTGTCCGTCACCCGCCGAAGGTCATCGGCCACTCCGACCATCGTGTAGGCGATGAGATGCGGGCAGTGGCTCGTCACCGCCAGCACGAGGTCGTGATGATCGACGTCCATTTCCTCGACATTTGCGCCCATGCCCCGCCAAAATTCCTTCAATCGGTCAAGCGCATCCGGATCAGTGCCCGAGGCGGGCAAGAGAATGCACCAGCGATTCTCGAAGAGTTCCGCAAAGCCGGAGCGTGGCCCCGAATGCTCGGTTCCGGCCAACGGGTGACCGGGAATGAAATGAACCCCCTCGGGCACGTGGGGCGCGACGGCGTCGACCACGGCCCGCTTGACGGAACCGACATCCGTGAGGGTGGCACCGGGTTTCAGATGAGGTCCGATCTCGCACGCCACGGCCCCCATCACGCCAACGGGCACGGCAAGAACGACGAGGTCCGCGCCTCCCACCGCGTCCGCCAGCGTGTCGGTCACAATGTCACAGAATCCGAGTTCGCGTGTTATCTCGCGGCTGCCCTCGGATTTGGCCGTGCCGACAATCTCGCCTGCGAGCCCGGCGCGCCGGATGGCGTGAGCCATGGACGACGCAACGAGTCCGAGACCGATCAAGGCAACGCGACCATAGACCTCCTTCATTTCTGAACCTCCCTGAAGCGTCGAACGCTGTCGACGACGCGTCGGCAATCGATTTCGCTGCCAACGGTGATCCGGAGACAGTCGGGCAGCTTGTAACTTCGGACCTTTCGGACAAGAACGCCATCTTCGCGGAACACCGCGTCGCAGGCATTTGCCTCCTCCTCGTCCCGGAAGCGGGCCATGATGAAATTCGCGCTTGACGGATCCGAGGGGACATCCAGTTCAGCGAGGGAGCGGGACAGCCATTCGCGGCAGGCAGCATTCTCCTGGAAACAACGCCTGACCCAAATCCGATCGCGCACAGCGGCCTCGGCGACCGAGAGTTGAACCGTCGAGAGATTGAAAGGCCCTCGCACGCGGTTGAGATTGTCGATGACATGCGCCGGGCCATAGCCCCAGCCGACTCGGAGACCGCCCAATCCGTAGATCTTGGAAAACGTCCTGGTCATCACGACATTTTCCCGCGCCTCGACCAGTGCGGCTCCACCATCGAAGCCCTCCACGTATTCGGCATAGGCCCCATCCAGAACCAGGAGCGCACGTCTCGGCAAGGCTGCGGCAAGCCGGCTGATTTCGCTTGCGTCAAGCATGGTACCCGTGGGATTGGCCGGGTTTGCCAAGAAGACAAGCCGCGTGCGGTCGGTAACTCCATCCAAGATGCAGTCAACGGCCACCCGACGCTCCACTTCGGGCACTTCGACTGCCGCCGCACCAGACGCCATGGCCGAAATCCGGTACATCGAGAACCCGTGCTCGGTGTGAATCACTTCCGCGCCTTCGCCGCCGTAGGCTTGGCAGAGAAAGGAAATCACTTCGTCAGATCCGGCGCCGCAGATGATTCGATCCGGATTCAGGTCGTGAACCTCGGCGATCGCGTGGCGCAGGCCAGAATGGTCAGCAGGCGGGTATCGATGCAGTTCGCCGACCACCTCGGACCATGCGGCCTTCGCCGCCTCGGGTGCCCCGAACGGGTTTTCGTTCGACGACAGCTTCAAGACGTCGCAGCGTCCGTCAAGTCGGCTTTCTCCACCCCGATAGAGCGCAATCCGGTCGATGCCGGCCTTTGGAATTGGCGTCTCGGTCATGGGCGGGTCTTTAGCCGCCCGAAGGATGACGTGCCAGCGCTAACCGCCGCTGCCAATTTTCTGGATTCTCTTGGACCGTCGGCGCGCAACCTCGCGGCGGACGTCCGTTGCCTCCGCTCCGTCGCGGGCATGCGCCTCAGCGCGGGTGAGCCCGCACCCCGCCAGATCATGTTCGTTCGGGCATGTGGCGAAACTGCGCGGACATACGAGGACCGGCCTCTCGACCAGGGAGTCGCGGCCGTGATGCTCGAATGCGTCGAATTACGGGCATGCCGGATCCACGAATCCGGCAGTCTCCTCAGGCGGGACATGTGCAACGCAGACCAAGGACACTTGATTTGTTCGGCAACGAGCGCAACTTCCGCGACCGCCGCCTGAAAACGGCCCAAGTTGCCGTGCATCGTGCATGGCACGAAGCGTAACACGCAAATGTCAATCAACGCGATGATCCGACTTGGATTTCGTCCCCGCTTCGCGACATGCGCACCCGCATCATTGGAACAAAGCAAGAATAAACGAGCCTGTAGGGTCCATAAGTGCCAGATGTTGCTTTCTTGATCATGAAGTGGCGGCGCCTAACCGAGCATGTCCAGGAACCGCACCGCGCGGCGGAGATGCGGGAACCGCGGCCTGGAGCCGACGTCCCCAACGCCACGACTCACACAAGCGGGTCTGCATGTCGTGCCAGCTGCGCAAGATCACCCTCTCCGACAAATCGGCTTTGACTCTGCCAGCGCCCTTGACCACTGTTATGCTGGCAACCAACGGAAGGACAGCAACGATGAACACAAGAGTCTTCTGCACCGCGGCAATTCTCGCGCTGGCGGGCGGCACGGCCTCAGCGGACTACAGGCTGACAGTGCTTCACACGAACGATTTTCACGCGCGCTTCGAACCGATCAGCCGCTTTGATTCGGGCTGCAGTCCGGAAGACAATGATGAGGGCAAGTGCTTCGGCGGCTCGGCACGCCTTGTCAGCGCGATAGAGGCGGCCAAGGCACGGAGCGACAACTACATCCTTGTGGATGGCGGCGACCAGTTCCAAGGCTCGCTGTTCTATACCTATTACAAGGGCAAGGCTGCGGCTGAAATGATGAACAAGATGGAATATGACGCGATGGCCGTGGGCAACCACGAATTTGACGATGGGCCGGAAGTTCTGCGCGCCTTCGTCGATTCCGTCGACTTTCCGGTGCTGATGTCGAATTCGGATTTCGGAGACGAGCCATCCCTCGTCGGCGCAATTGAACCGTCGGTGATCCTGGAGCGCGCCGGAGAACGATTGGGACTGATCGGGCTGACACCAGAAGACAACGACGAACTGGCCTCGCCCGGCCCGAACGTGCACTTCAGCGATCCGGTCGAAGCGGTGCGCGTCGAAGTCGAGCGGCTGGAGGCAATGGGAATCAACAAGATCATCGTCCTGAGCCATTCAGGCCTGCCGGTGGACCTGCGCATTGCAGAGGCCGTACCGCAGGTCGACCTCATTGTCGGGGGGCATGACAACACGCTCTTGTCGAACACGCAGGAACGTGCAGACGGGCCCTATCCGTTGATGGTCGGCAACACCGCCATCGTGCAGGCCTACGCCTACGGCAAGTTCCTGGGCGAAATTGACATCACCTTCGACGGCAATGGCAACATTGTCGAGGCTGTGGGCGAACCGATTTTGCTCGATGCCAGCGTGCCCGAGGACGAAAGCACGAAGATGAGGATCAGCGAACTGGCCGAACCGCTCGACGAGATCCGAAACAGGGTCGTGGCCAAGGCCGGCGCGTTCATGGAGGGCGGTCGGTCGATCTGCCGAGTCGAGGAATGCCCCATGGGTAATCTTGTTGCCGATTCGATGCTGGAGCGTGTCCAGCACCAGGGAATCCAGATCGCCATCGCCAATTCTGGAGGCATACGCGCGTCCATAGACGAGGGCGACGTGACCATGGGCCAAGTCTTGACCGTGTTGCCGTTCCAAAACACCTTGGCGACTTTCCGCATCAAGGGTCAGAGCATCATCGACGCACTTGAAAACGGCGTGAGCCAAGTCGAAGATATCAAGGGCCGCTTTCCGCAGGTGGCAGGGCTGAGCTTCACCTGGGATCCAACCGTGGGCCCGAACGAGGGCCGGATCCAGGAGGTCCTGGTCGGCGACGTGGCCATCGATCCCGACGCAACCTACGGCGTGGTGACAAACAACTATGTCCGCAATGGTGGCGACGGTTACAGCATGTTCACGACGGACGCGATGGACGTCTACGACTACGGACCGGACTTGGCCGACGTCCTGGCCGAATACATGGCCGCCCACGGTCCGGTAATGCCGAAAGTCGAGGGTCGGATCTCCAGGTCGGAATAGCCGCTGTCAATGGACAGTTGACGTCGCTCAGCAAGCACATCGTGCGCGTCCATGTAGTGCTCGCTTGCCAGCCGGCAGGCGGGCACAGCAGGTGGTCGCCGCAGGATTTCAGATTGTGCTGGTCGGTTCATCCCGGATGGTCTCGAGTTGATTGAGAAGGAACATCCCGGTTTGCTCCGATCCTGTGACGAGATTTCGGACAACGCATACGGTTGAGACCGCACGCCCTTGATGGGCGCGGCGGCGGTTTCGGGTCCTGGCGTCCTGATCAGGCCGACATGCGAACGAGGATCAGATCACCGGATCAGGAGAATCATGCCCCAATACCAGGGTGCATCGGCCTGTCTCCAGGTGCGCGTCGAGGCCGGGTCTGCCCAAACAGCGTCAGGAATCGCCCGGATCTCCGCATGCAGGACGTTCGTTGCGTTGAAGCAAGACCACCTGATTCCGGGATGGTTCCCGGCCGGAACCTGCAACGTCATGCCCCGGTCTGGTCGGCATCGCATGCACAGCTCGGAGTTTCTGGCCTGAGATGCCTGATCCCGAGCGGCGTCGACCGACGCAGCGTCCGCGCTGCGAGGGCGGCGCTTGCGGCAAAACTCCGAGTAAGGACAGGCTAGTCCATGGCCTTGAAGGCGAATTCACCGCCCTCCTTGATACCGGAAAACCAGCGCGCGGTAACGGTCTTGGTCCTGGTGTAGAATCGGAACGCGTCCGGCCCGTACTGGTTCAGGTCGCCAAAGGCGGACCGCTTCCAACCACCGAAAGTGTAGTAGGAGAGCGGCACGGGAATCGGGAAGTTGACGCCCACCATTCCGACATTCACGCGGTTCGCAAAATCCCGGGCCGCATCGCCGTCGGCGGTGAAGATCGCGGTGCCGTTCCCATAGGGGTTGTCCATGGTCAGCTTCAGCGCGTCCTCGTAGCTTTCGGTCCGCACCTGGCTAAGGACCGGACCGAAGATCTCTTCCTTGTAGATGTCCATTTCAGGGGTCACGTTGTCGAAGAGAGTCGGGCCGACGAAGAATCCGTCCTCGTAGCCCTGCAACGCGAATTCCCGTCCATCGGTCACGAGCGCGGCCCCCTGCTCCACCCCCTTGTCGATGAGGCCCGTCACTCGCTCCTTGCTGGCCTTGGTGATGAGCGGCCCGAAGTCCACGTCTTCACCAGCCGTATACGGGCCGACCTTGAGTTTCTCGATTCTCGGCAAGAGATGCTCGATCAGCGCATCCGCCGTCTGCTCACCTACAGGCACGGCGACCGAAACGGCCATGCAACGCTCGCCCGCAGCGCCGTAGCCGGAACCGACCAGTGCATCCGCCGCCTTCTCGAAGTCCGCATCGGGCATGACGATCATGTGGTTCTTTGCTCCGCCAAAGCATTGCGCACGCTTCCCGTTCGAACACGCACGGCCGTAGATGTATTCCGCGATCGGAGTCGAACCGACAAATGCCACGCCTTGAATGGTCTCGTTGTCGAGAATGGCATCTACGGCTTCCTTGTCTCCATTTACGATCTGGAGCACGCCGTCAGGCAATCCCGCTTCCCTCAGCAGGTCCGCGATAAGAAGCGGAGCAGATGGGCAGCGCTCGGACGGCTTCAAGACCATCGCATTGCCGCAGGAAATGGCTGGCGCCAGCTTCCAGAGGGGGATCATGGCCGGAAAGTTGAACGGCGTGATGCCTGCCACGACGCCCAGAGGCTGGCGCATCGAATAGAGGTCGATGCCCGGGCCGCCGTCATTCGTGAACTCTCCCTTCAGCAGAGCTGGCGCGCCCATGCAAAGCTCGACAACCTCAAGGCCCCGCTGCACGTCGCCGCGGCCGTCGGGCAGCGTCTTTCCATGTTCGCGACTCACCGCCTCGGCCAGCGTGTCCATGTTCTCGACGATGAGCCGACCAAGCGCCATCATCACCCGTGCCCGCCGCTGCGGATTCGTTGCCGCCCAGGCGACTTGTGCTTCGGCGGCCTTGGCCACGGCCTCGTTCACTTCCTCGGTGCTGGCAAGCGGCACGCGTGCCTGAACCTCGCCGGTCGCAGGATTGTAGACGTCGCCAAACCGGCCCGACATTCCCTTGACGCGCCGGCCATCAATGTAGTGGCTGAGTTCTTCCATCGCTCTCTCCCAGATCCTCGCCCGTGAATACGACAAGCTAAGCGAGAGGGAAAGTGGCGGTGCGACAGATCCGAAACTTGACAGACCTGCACGCAGGGTGAAACCATCCGGAACACCACATGCCATTGGATTGGGGAGAGACAAATGCTCGTGCGCCAGATCCTCGGAAAGACCGGCGGGCCAGACGTCGTGACAATTGAGCCGGAGGCGTCGGTGTCAGACGCCGCGCAACTGCTTTCAAGAAAGCGTATCGGTGCATTGGTCGTGTGCAGCGAAGACCGACCTGTCGGCATGCTGTCCGAACGCGACATCGTTCGCGAACTTGGGCGTCGTGGCGAAATCTGCCTCAAGGAGAAAGTGTCGGACATGATGACCCCAAAGGTCATCAGTTGCACCGCGGACCAAAGCGCCGACCACGTCCTTCAGCAGATGACTGATGGCAGGTTCCGGCACATGCCCGTGATGGAAGGCGAGCGCATGATCGGGCTGATTTCGATCGGCGACGTCGTGAAAGCCCGGCTGTCCGAACTCACAATGGAGAAGGACGCGCTCGAAGGCATGATCAAGGGCTACTGAACCGGAGCGGGCTCGATTCGGCCGCCTGCCTTCAACGGCTGCGCTGCCTTGATGACCCACGAAGAACCGCTGCTATTCCCACACCGGACGGCATCGCCCGAAATGTCCCGCGCCCCGTCATTCGCTTGAGCCCTCGGGACGCACATGGCAGGGACGCCCCGGCGCACTGGCTAGGAGATCCAAATTGCGCACCGCTCTTTATCCTGGAACATTCGATCCGGTCACGTTGGGTCATCTCGACATCATCAGCCGGGCGACCGTGCTGGTCGATCGTCTCGTGATCGGCGTCGCCATCAACAGCGACAAGAACCCACTCTTTTCGCTCGATGAACGTGTTTCCATGATCACGGCAGAATGCCGAGGCGTGTCGGCACAATCCGGCTGCGAAATCAAGGTCCATCCATTCGACAACCTTCTTGTCGACTGCGCGCGCGACGTGGGCGCCAATCTCATTGTACGGGGCCTTCGCGCGGTGGCAGACTTTGAATACGAGTATCAGATGGTCGGAATGAATCGGGCACTGGACTCAGGAATTGAAACCGTCTTTCTCATGGCCGAAGCGCAGCATCAGGCCATTGCGTCGAAGCTCGTGAAGGAAATCGCGCGGCTTGGCGGCGACGTCTCGCGTTTTGTGACTCCGGCGGTCAAGGAAGCGCTCACCAGGCAGCTGCGGAATCACGGATGACATGGCGCGCGCCGCGTCGCGGTCTCCACCTTCTTGCCACTTCTGGCCGTGCCATTGGGCAGATGACGGCATTGAACCGCATCAGCGTCTTCTGCGGCTCCCGAATCTGGACTCCGTGCCTGTACGCCACGGCCCAACGCGCGACTGCGGCCGATATCAGGAATGATGTGCGGTCCAGGCCGGTCCGCGAGGAGGGGAGAAGGTCCTAGACTTCCTCTATCAGCTGGGTCTTCGCCACGCCGAGCAGTTCGTTCATCTTCGCACGGACGGCATCGTTGCTGGCAAGGTCCCCGAGATCACCCGCGACCTTCCGAAGCACATCGTCGTCTCCCGGCTCTTCGAAGTCCGCCTTCACGACTTCCGACGCATACGCGTTCGCCTCATCGCTCGTCTTGCCAAGAAGTTCGGCGGCCCAGAGCCCCAGTAGCTTGTTGCGGCGTGCCTCCGCCTTGAACTGCATTTCGGCATCGCGTGCGAACTTGGCCTCAAAGGCGTCCTCGCGCTCATCAAATGTGCTCATGTCTAACTCGCCCCTGGCTAAAGACTGGATAGTCATCCATATGGCCGCAAGTCTGCCCGACCACAAGGGGCACGAACGCACGAATTCGCCCGCTTGCCGCAATGCGCGCTTTGCCCTAAACGTATTCGGATTCCGCCAGTTGCAGCATGGGGCGGAAAGCGATTCCTGGAGTCAAAATGTCACGTCGCAAAAAGATCTACGAAGGCAAGGCCAAGATCATGTACGAAGGTCCCGAACCCGGCACCCTCGTGCAGTATTTCAAGGACGATGCGACGGCTTTCAATGCGAAAAAAAAGGAAGTGATCGACGGCAAAGGGGTGCTGAACAACCGGCTCTCCGAGTTCTTCATGAGCGGATTGAACCAGATCGGCGTGCCGACGCACTTCATTCGCCGGATTAACATGCGCGAGCAATTGATTCGCCTTGTCGAGATCATTCCGCTGGAAGTGGTCGTGCGAATCCATGCGGCCGGAACCCTCTCCGAGCGACTTGGCATCGAAGAAGGGACCCTTCTGCCGCGACCCATCGTCGAATTCTGCCTCAAGGACGATGCGCTAGGCGACCCTCTTGTGTCAGAAGAGCACATTATCGCATTCGGCTGGGCGTCGCAGCATGATCTGGACGACATGATCGCGCTGGCCCTGCGGGTCAACGACTTCCTTTCCGGCTGCATGCTGGCTGTCGGAATCCGCCTCGTCGACTTCAAGATCGAGGTTGGGCGCGTTTGGGATGGCGATTTCCAGCGCTTGATCGTGGCCGACGAGATAAGCCCCGATTCCTGTCGCCTGTGGGATATCGAATCTGGCCAAAAGCTCGACAAGGACGTTTTCCGCCGGGACCTGGGAAACCTTGCAGATGCCTACACAGAGGTGGCGCGCCGCCTCGGCGTCCTGCCCTCCAACGTCACGCACACGCCCAAGCCCACGCTGGTCAACTGACGGCCAAGAACAGCTCCTGTACGGACAATGCGCTTGCCGGGCATGCGCCGCAGACGCGGCAGGATCGGTCCTGAACCTGGTTCCGCATCCACCGGCCAAACGCGGTCGCCGGCCCGGTGGGGCCGCCGCAAGACTCTTCGCATGCTAGTGCTGTATCGTGGGTCGCGCTGCAACGGTTGGACAAATTCCGGGAAATCCGCGATATGACGCGACACAAACCGGGTGCTTGGAGATGCCGATGAAGGTGCGCGCAGTAATCAAGCTCAAGGCGGGTGTTCTTGACCCTCAGGGCGAGGCCATTCGTCACGCGTTGGGCACGCTTGGCTTCGACGGCGTCGAAGACGTGCGGCAAGGCAAGATCATCGAGCTCGACCTCACGGAATCCGATGCGACAAAGGCCGAGGCCGAGGTGCAGCGAATGTGCGAGGCACTCCTCGCCAACACTGTCATCGAAAGCTACGAGGTGGAACTGCCCTGATGCGAGCTGCCGTCCTGAGCGCATACAAGGAACCGCTTTCGATCGAAAACGTCCCGGACCCCGACTGCCCGGGGGACGGAGTCGTCCTGAAGGTGCTGGCATGCGGTGTGTGCCGCAGCGACTGGCACGGCTGGACGGGCGAGCATCCGCGCGTAAAACCCGGCCAGATCGGTGGTCACGAGTATTGCGGAGAAGTCGTGGCTGCCGGCCCAGCCGCGCAATACGCAATGGGCGACCGACTGATTGCGCCGTTCATCCTGGCCTGCGGCACTTGCGCCAATTGCCGTGCCGGCGAAAGCAACACCTGCCTCGACCAGCGGCTGCCCGGGTTCACCGAACCCGGCGCCTTCGCGGAATATGTCGCCGTGCCCCGTGACCATAACCTCGCACGCCTGCCTGAGGGCATGATGCCGACCCTGGCGGCCGCGCTCGGCTGTCGAGTCACCACGGCCTGGCACGCGCTGACCGACAGGGCGATGCTGCAGCCCGGCGAGTGGCTGGCGATACACGGAACGGGAGGAGTTGGCCTTGCGGCAATGCTGCTTGGCATCGCGCTTGGTGCGCGGGTCATCGTCACCGACATCGTTGAAGAGAAACTGACCCATGCCAAGGCGCTCGGCGCTGAACACGCGATTGACGCCTCGGATGGCACCAGCGCCGAGCGTATCCGCGACGTGACCGGGGGCGGGGCACATGTGTCGGTAGAGGCCCTGGGATTCCCCGCGACCCAATCGGCGAGCATCGCCTGTCTCCGCCCGCTGGGCCGTCACGTTCAGGTTGGCATGCCGATCGGCCAACATGCCGTGCAGGAGGTCGATCTCAACGTGGTCTACATGCGAAATCTGGCGGTTTTCGGCTCCCGGGGCATGCCGGCCCATCGCTATCCTTCGCTGCTCAGCCTGATCGAATCTGGTCGCGCCGACCTTTCTCCGATCGTCGCACGGGAGGTCCGGCTCTCGGACGCAAGCGCCGAACTGGCCGCATTCAACGGCGCCACTCAACCGGGAATCGCGGTCATTACCGAATTTGCGGCATAGGCGGACAGACGATGAGCACGTTGAGCAGCCCCGACAACACATGCCCTGCGAGGCCTGTACGATGAAGGCAGCAGTACTGGTATTCCCGGGATCGAACTGTGACCGCGGTCTCGCGATGGCATTCCAGAATGCCGGATTCAAGGTAGAAATGGTCTGGCACAAGGATGCCGAACTCCCGGAAGGCGTGGACATCGTCGGCGTGCCTGGCGGGTTTTCCTTCGGCGACTATCTGCGCAGCGGCGCAATTGCCGCCAGGTCTCCAATCGTCGGAGCCCTGATGGCGCATGTCAAGAAGGGGGGCCATGCCATCGGCATCTGCAACGGTTTCCAAGTGCTGCTCGAAACCGGCCTGTTGCCGGGCGCACTCATGCGAAACGCAGGGATCAGGTTCATCTGCAAGCCTGTCGAACTTGACGTGGCGACAACTCGCAGCGCCTTCACCAAGGGCTACGCACACGGCTCGACGGCGGTCTTCCCTGTCGCTCATCGCGACGGGAACTACCAAGCGACGGAAGAGATACGCACGGCGCTTTCCGCAGAGGACCGGATCGCCTTCCGCTACAAGTCGGACCTAAACGGATCGGTCGATCGAATTGCCGGAATACTCTCCGAGAACCGCCGCGTCCTCGGCCTGATGCCGCATCCCGAACGCGCTGCGGACCCGGTTCTGGGCCTGACCGACGGTGCGGTCCTGTTCGACGCCTGCGCCGCCGCCGACGCTTGAGCGAGGCATGGCCACGCTCTAGACTCACGCCATGAGCGAAACATCCGTCAGACGCGACAGCGCGCATTGGCGCGCCCGGTTAACGGCAAGCCTTGTCATCGTCGTTGCCATCGCGACGGTCTGGTGGACCAACCAGCTCCTTACGGAGCGCTTTACCGAAACCACGCGATCGCGAGTAGAGGTTCGCCTCGCCCTCTATTCCGGCAACATACTCAGCGAACTTCAGCGCAACCAGGTCGTGCCGCAGCTTCTGGCACGCGACCCCGCGTTGATCAGAGCGTTGTTGTCCGGGGACTTCCTGCAAAGCTCGCAACGGCTCATCGAGTACCGGAACGGGATCGCAGCGGCGGGACTCATGCTGCTGGATCGGGACGGGCGCGTGGTCGCCGCCACCGACCGGGCCCTCATCGGCTCCGCTCATCGCACCGCACCTTATTTCGTTGGGGCGTCTCGCTCCAACGACACGGTCTTTTCGACCAGTCTTCTTGAGTCGGGCGCTCGAGTCTTCGCGTACTCGCGGAAGATCGAGGCGCAAGGCGAATTGCTCGGCGTCATCATGGTCGAAGTCGACCTCAAGAAGTTCGAGAGCAGCTGGGCCGGCTTTGCCGATGCCGTCATCGTGTCGGACAGCGAAGCAACAATCATACTCGCTACGGAACCGCGCTGGCGCGGACTGAGCGAAGAAGAGGCTCTGGCAGCGAGACCCGTGCGGTCAGCAATTGAACGGGCGGTTCGCGCCACGGCAAGCTGGGGCACGCTTCCGGCAGATGCCTACCTACGAGGCGAAGCCATTATGCGGCAGGAAGCCCGAATCGGCTTCCAGGGATGGCGGATTACGTCCTTCACCACCTACGCGAGCGTCCGAGAGCGCGTGAACACGGTTCTTGCGCTGGAAATCATGGGATTCGCGATTCTCTTTGCGCTCGTGTCCTATTTTGTCAGCCGCCGAGCCACGTCACGGCTGAGGACCTTCCAGCGCGAGTCCGCCGAACTGCGCCAGCTCAACGTCGCTCTGCAGCGTGAAGTCTCCGAGCGAAAGAGGGCGGAGAGGCATCTGAAGGTGGCCGAGCAGACGCTGCAGCAGTCCTCGAAGCTGGCCGCACTCGGCGAGATGTCCGCAGCGGTCAGTCACGAGCTCAACCAGCCGCTCGCTGCCATGAAGACATATCTTGCGGGTGCGAGATTGCTGCTTAGCCGCCGTCGCGCCGACGAGGCATTGTCTTCATTTGAGCGAATTGACGAACTGATTGAGCACATGAGCCAGATTACGCGCCAGCTCAAGTCGCACGCGCACAGGGGCGGAGGCGCCGCGAAACCCGTCGACGTGAGGGAAAGCGTTTCCTCCGTCCTGTCGATGATGGACTCTCAGGTCCGTCAGGATGACGTGCAGGTCATTACCTCGCTTCCGCATGATCCCGTGATTGTCCTCGTTGATCACGTTCGGCTTGAACAAGTCCTCGTAAACCTCGTCCGCAATGCGCTGGACGCCACAAGCGCCGTGTCGGATCCCAGAATCGAGATTCTGGTGGCCGCCGGGCAAGAGGCGCTCATCACGGTGCGGGACAATGGCGCGGGCATCGAAGATCTCGAAAAGCTCTTTGAGCCGTTCTATACTACGAAGATGCCAGGAGACGGGGTAGGATTGGGCCTCGCCATCTCGTCAGGAATCGTGAACGAGCTAGGCGGCAGGCTGACCGCACGAAACGGTCGGGACGGGGGAGCCGTGTTCGAAGTCACGTTGCCAATTCCCACAGAGGCCTCGACCGCAGCGGAGTGACCGACGGAGCAGAACATATGACACAGGCAATGAAGGTCGCCATCGTCGATGATCAAAGGGACATGCGCCAGTCCATCAGCCAGTGGCTTGCGCTTTCGGGATTCGACACGGAGACCTTTGGCAGCGCCGAAGACGCCTTGAAGGCACTGACACCGGACTATCCGGGTGTTGTGGTCAGCGACATCAAGATGTCGGGAATGGACGGAATAGACCTCCTGAAGAGGTTAATGAGCGTGGACAGCACCTTGCCCGTCATCATGATCACGGGCCACGGAGACGTCGCAATTGCCGTCGAGGCGATGCAAATCGGCGCGTTCGACTTTCTGGAAAAGCCGTTCAACCCGGACAAGATGACCGAGCTTACCAAACGAGCGGCGAATGCGCGACGCCTCACGCTCGACAGCAGGGCGCTGAGGCGTGAGTTGTCGGATGGAGCGAGTTTCACCAAGAGACTGGTTGGCGAGTCTCCCGTGATGGAACGGCTTCGCGAAGACATCCTGGATCTTGCCCAGGCCGACAGCCACGTGCTGATCGACGGCGAGACGGGCACAGGCAAGACGTTAGTTGCCCACGCGCTTCATGCGGCAGGCGCACGGGCTGGCCGGAAATTCGCGCTGTTTTCCTGCGCCGCGGAAGATGAGGACTCGCTCCCGGCCCGTCTCTTCGGACCGTCGAGCGACAACAGCCAGATGCCGTTGGTCGAGGAGACGCGTGGCGGCACGCTGGTACTTGAGGACATCGAATCCCTGCCGCAATCGGTGCAGGCTCGACTTCTGTCACGGATGAACGCGGAGACCACACCCGCAAGAACCAGGATCGTGGCGATCTGCAACCTCCAGGAACCCGGAAAGACCTGCAAGGATGTCCTTCGGCCCGACCTCTTCTACCGATTGACGGCAATGACGATCACTCTTCCGCCGCTGCGCCAAAGGGGTGAAGACATCCTGGTGCTGTTCCAGCAGTTCCTGGAGCGGTTTGCCGAGGAATACGGATGCGACGCGCCTAAGGTCAGCACTGAGGAAGCGGCCCAACTGCTCCAGGCGCCTTGGCCTGGCAATGTCCGCCAGCTCATGAACATCGCCGAACGCGCGGTTCTGCAGTCGCGTCGCGGATCAGGAACGATCACGTCGCTGCTCATGCTTGACAGCGAACAAGACGGCGGCATTCGCGTCACGACCGAAAGCAAGCCTCTGAAGGAACACGTCGAAGCTTTCGAGCGCATGCTGATTGACAACACGATGCGCCGTCACCGTGGCTCGATCGCAAATGTCATGGAAGAACTGTGCCTGCCTCGCCGAACCCTGAACGAAAAAATGGCAAAGTACGGGTTGCAGCGCTCGGACTATCTCTGATCGACCGTCCCGCCAAACGCCGCCGCGAATGGAGAGGCTGTCAAGCCTCGGCAAGATGCGGGACACTTGAACACACGCCAACATGCAAGGACGCAGGGCGGCCACGGTCCTCCACCGTTCACAGGCCGTTGCTGCATGTAGGCTGAATTTTGCCTGCGTGACCAACGAATGAATTTCGTCGTTGAAATTTCTGTACGACCCCTCTTATGTAATGAGGGTCGGCCCATGGAGCGCCTGATGCGCACGGCCGAGCCAAGAAGTTTCGCCGTTCCAGACACGTTGCCCCAATGGCGGCACGCTGGTTTGGTGCCGTGGCCAGCATGGTCACGAATTTGGAAATGCCCGAGATCGGCGATCAAGCGCCGCCGGGACTGGAATGGGTGCCTCGAAAGAGGTGCTGGAGATGAACCGCGATGATGCGCGCATTGGACGGATGCGGCACGGTGCCGATTGTGACTGACTATCGGTCTGCCACCCTGATGCAGGCAGTCGCTTCAATTGAAAGCCGCAGCTTCCTTGGTCCGGCCTTGTCAGGCCGGGCTTCGATGCTGCGCAGAGAGTCAACATGTCAAAGAAAATGCTTATCGATGCCACCCACGCCGAGGAGACGCGTGTCGTGGTGGCCGATGGAAACCAGGTCGAGGAATTCGACTTTGAATCCGAAAACAGACGTCAACTATCGGGAAACATTTACCTCGCGAAAGTAACGCGAGTCGAACCCTCGCTTCAGGCCGCCTTCGTGGAATATGGCGGCAACCGGCACGGGTTCCTGGCGTTTTCCGAAATTCACCCGGACTACTACAAGATTCCGGTCGCCGACCGAGAGGCGCTGCTCGCCGAGGAGATGGCGATGGCGGAGGCCGAGGCGAAAGCCGAGGAAGAAGAGGTCAAGCCCAAGCGCCGTCGCCGGAGCGGCACCAAGGCAAAGGCGGAATCGACCGTGACGGCGGACGAATCGGTTTCTCAGGAGGAGAGCGCAGACGATGTAGCCGCGAGTGAGGTTGCCTCCGACAACGTGGACGATTCCGCTCGTCAAGATTCAGCCGAGGAATCGGGCGAAAGTTCGGCACCCGTCCAAGCGCCTGTCGAAGACACGTCAGCGGATATTCCATCCATGAACGTCATCGACCTCGACGACGAGGAAAGCGGCGAACCTGAACTTGATGACGCCCAGTCTACAGACGCCTCGGCAAGGGACGAGACAATCGAGTCCGTTTCCGACGACGACACGGCGGAAGAAATCCAGCGTCCGCGCCGGCAGCGGCAACGACAACGCAACTACAAGATCCAGGAAGTGATCGAGGTTCGCCAGATCCTTCTTGTCCAGGTCGTAAAGGAAGAGCGGGGCAACAAGGGCGCAGCGCTGACAACCTATCTCAGTCTTGCGGGACGCTACTGTGTCCTGATGCCGAACACTGCCCGCGGTGGCGGGATCAGTCGTAAGATCACGAGCGCATCGGATCGAAAGAAGCTCAAGGCAATCGCCGATGGCATCGAGATTCCCAAGGGTGCGGGCCTGATCATCCGGACCGCCGGAGCGCAACGCACGAAATCGGAGATCAAGCGAGACTACGAGTATCTCCAGAGGCTCTGGGAGCAGATCCGCGAACTGACGCTAAAATCCATCGCACCTGCACAGATCTACGAGGAAGGCAATCTCATCAAACGGTCGATCCGCGATCTCTACAGCCGTGAGATCGACGAGGTACTGGTCGAGGGCGACGACGGCTTCCGCACGGCCAAGGACTTCATGAAGATGATCATGCCGAGCCATGCCAAGAACGTCAGGCTGTACAATGACCCGATGCCGCTGTTTGCGCGGCACCAGGTCGAAAGTTACCTCGGCGGCATGTTCAACCCGGTCGTGCAGCTCAAGTCCGGGGGATATATCGTGATAGGCCAGACCGAGGCGCTTGTCGCCGTCGACGTGAACTCCGGCCGGGCGACAAAGGAAGGATCAATCGAGAGCACAGCGCTCAAGACCAATCTCGAGGCTGCGGAGGAAGTCGCGCGCCAGCTTCGGCTTCGCGACCTCGCCGGCCTCATCGTGATCGACTTCATCGACATGGATGAACGCAAGAACAACGCAGCGGTCGAGAAGCGGTTCAAGGAAAAGCTGAAAACGGATCGGGCCCGCATACAGGTTGGCCGCATTTCGGGATTTGGCCTGCTCGAAATGTCGCGTCAGCGGCTGCGGCCAGGCGTACTTGAGGCTTCGACGCAGCCTTGCCCATCCTGCCATGGCACCGGCCTCTTGCGCTCGATCGACAGCCTTGGCCTGACAATCCTGCGTCAGCTGGAAGAGGAAGGCGTCCGAAAGAGGTCAAGGGAGGTTCTGCTTAGAGTGCCGGTACCGGTCATCAACTTCCTCATGAACACGAAGCGCGAACATATCGCCCAGATCGAGACGCGCTACGGCATGGCCGTTAGGCTTGAAGCGGACCCCCATCTTGTTCCGCCGGATTTCTCGATCGAGAAATTCAAGACCACGACGCGCAGGATTGAATCAAGTGCGCCGGTCGTTTCAGCCGACGCCTCGCTCATGGCTGGTGCAGATGACGAATTGACGCCTGAGGAAGGTGTCGACGTGACTCCGTCCGAAGATGATGGTCGTCCGAAGAAACGGCGTCGCCGCCGCCGACGTCGCCGCGGAAAGGGTGTCGACGGGCAAGGTGAAGAGATCGCCGAAATCGCGGCCGGAACCGAGGCGGAGACGGAGACGGAGACGGAGACCAAGTCAGGGGCGCCCGAGAAGGATCCGGAAGAGAAGACGGACGAATCCGGCGGCAACGGGAAGCAAAAGCGCCAGCGGCGCCAGCGCAAGAAGGCCGACTCAACCACTGAGGATTCGGGCGACGCGGATGCAGCGACAACCGAAAGCGCAGGCGACGAAGGGGCATCGCCCGAACCCGAACCCAAGCCCAAGCCCAAGCGACGGCGCAGCCGCAAGAAAGAAGAACCTGTGGCTGACATGGAGTCATCGGCCCAACCGGACGTTCAGGATGCTTCGAACAAGGCGTCGGACGCGCTGCCCGAAAGCAAGCCTGCGTTCGAGCCGGCCAGTGAACCGGAACCGGAACCGGTGATGGCTTCAACCGACGGCGGCGAGGCCGACGAGAAGCCGCGGCGCGTCGGCTGGTGGTCACGGGAGCGCTGAGCCTCGCGCGGAAAGCGCGTGTTCCGGACACAAGATTTCCGCCCTGCATCTTGGCGCGCGGTTGCAATCCGTTGTGGCGGCTTCGATCTGTTCGCAATCCGAGAGCCGCATACTTGACTCGCGCGCCGGCACGCAACTCCGCGCAGTCCCGCGCTTGTTTGCAGAGGGGCCGTTGACCTCATTCGCATGGCCAGCCAGCGGGGATCCGAAGGCTCGGCTACAGGAAACCGCCGAGAATACGCATTGCAAGCGCATCTGCGTGCGGGGCTTTGGAACCCTAGGCGCTGCGAATTCACGGTCTTCGGTCGCTCTTGCGACCTCTGGAACATGCTGAAGAAAGGCTGTCCGCAAGCCTTGGCGCAAACGAACCTGTGAAACGCAAGGGGCATTGTGCACAATGATGCATCCTGTCGCGCGTAGGCTCATCGCGCGTGCCCGATCATTGCGGCCGGGACTCACTGAACTCCGAACAGAAATCCCTTGCCATACCCCGCGGTCGCCGAAAGCGTCAGGAACTACCGCGACTTGCGGACTTTCGGATTGTGTAAGTCTGGTGTCCGCCTTGCTCTTCGGAATTCAACAGCTCGTGCCCTTGCTCCCTGCAGAAATGCGGCACATCCACTGCAGCTGCCGGATCGTCCACGACCAGCCTCAGGGTCGCTCCGGGCGCCATTGCGCGCAGTCGTTTCGCGGCCTTCAGCACTGGCAGCGGGCACAAGAGACCCAAGGCATCAAGTTCTTCGTCAAATTCCATCGGAGCGTGCGGTATGCGGCATGTTTCAGCTTGTCCACCGAGTTGTGACCCGCTGCGTCTGGGCAGAAGGGATTGTTGTGCCTTATCTATCGGATTCGGAACCAAAGGGCATCCATGTTCGGCATAGACATCTTCGACCTGAGCCTCCTGCCTGCCATGCTCGTGGCGCTGGCAGCCGGTTTCCTGTCCTTTCTGAGCCCTTGCGTCCTGCCCATCGTGCCCCCCTACCTTGCCTACATGGGCGGGGTGTCTGTTGCCGAGATGCACGCAGCAAACGGCCACGCCACCCGCCGCGTGCGCAATTCAGCCATCTTTTTCGTCCTCGGCCTCTCCACGGTATTTGTCTTCCTTGGCTTCACCGCCAGCGCCTTCGGGCGCTTCTTCCTGACCAACCAAGGCTGGTTTGTGACCGTCGCGGGAATCGTGATCATGTTGTTCGGAGCGCATTTCATCGGGATCTTTCGCTTGAGCTTCATGGATCGCGAGATGCGCGTTGATGCAGGCAACCGAGGCGGATCGGCATTTGGAGCCTATATTCTGGGACTGGCATTCGCTTTTGGCTGGACGCCCTGCATCGGCCCGATATTGGGCGCCATCCTGTCGCTTGCGGCAAGCGAAGCTGACGTGACGCGCGGTACCGCGCTTCTCGCATTCTATGCCGCAGGCCTTGGCATCCCGTTCCTGCTTGTGGCAATGTTCTTCCCCAGATTGACCGGCTTCATGAACTGGATGCGCCGCCATATGGACAAGATCGAGCGCGTCACGGGCCTGATGCTCTGGACCGTGGGCCTCTTGCTGCTCACGGGACAATTCACCGATTTCAGCTGGTGGCTGAACGAGACCTTCCCGGTTCTGCAGTCATTCGGATAGCGCTTGGCGGTGCGCTTGCATCACCGGTTCAGGCCCTCGCCCCAGTTTGGGGATCCCGAAGCCGTCTCTCGCCACACTTGACGGGGCGCAGTCACGGGATGCTCGGCACGCATTCCGCGCTGGACGCACTCCCGTGACTGACCCGGCTGATGCACGTCACGCCTTCGGGCCGATCATCTGCTCGGGTCGCACGATCTTGTCGAAGGTCGCCGCGTCTACAAATCCCAGTCTGACAGCCTCTTCCTTTAGGGTCGAGCCGTTCTTGTGCGCCGTCTTCGCAACCGTGGTGGCGTTGTCATATCCAATTGTCGGCGCAAGCGCAGTCACCAGCATGAGGGACTCCCGCATCAACTGGTCAATTCTGGCGTCGTTGGCACGGATCCCGCTGACGCAGTTGTCCGCGAATGCGGCGGCCGCATCGCCCAGAAGCTGCATGGATTGCAGCACGTTGTAGGCGATCATGGGTTTGTAGACGTTAAGTTCGAAGTGCCCCTGACTGCCCGCGAATCCTACAGCCGCGTCGTTGCCGATCACATGCGCCGCGACCTGCGTCATGGCTTCGCATTGGGTTGGATTGACCTTTCCAGGCATGATCGAGGAGCCGGGCTCGTTTTCCGGAAGCAGCAGTTCGTACAGCCCGCAGCGCGGCCCCGATCCCAGAAGCCGGATGTCGTTGGCCACCTTGAAGAGCGACGCCGCGGTGGCCTTGAGCGCACCCGACATGGCGACCATTGCGTCATGGGCGGCCAGCGCCTCGAACTTGTTTGGGGCCGTGACAAACGGAAGCCCGGTGATCCTGGCCATGTTTGCGGCCACCTCCTCGTCCCATCCGGGCACCGTGTTGAGGCCCGTGCCGACAGCCGTCCCACCCTGCGCCAGTTCGTGAATGTCGCCCAGCGCCGCTTGGACCCGTTCGACCGACTTGGCGACCTGATGCGCGTAGCCAGAGAATTCCTGCGACAACGTGAGCGGCGTCGCGTCCATCGTGTGCGTGCGCCCGATCTTGATGATTCCATCGAACTCTCCGACCTTTGCATCCAGTGCCGCGCGCAGTTTCTGCAGGCCCGGCAACAGGACATCCCGCGCCGTCACGGCCGTGGCCACATGCATGGCGGTCGGGAACGTGTCGTTCGAGGACTGGCCCATGTTGCAATGGTCGTTCGGGTGCACTGGTTCCTTGGAACCGATCACGCCGCCGAGAATCTCGATTGCCCTGTTCGAGATCACTTCGTTGGCATTCATGTTCGACTGCGTACCGGACCCGGTCTGCCAGACGACCAGCGGAAAGTGATCATCGTGCTTGCCCTCGACGACCTCCGAGGCGGCCTGGATCATTGCGTCGGCCACCTCGGCGGGCAACTTGCCGGCAGACATGTTGGCTTCGGCGCAGGCCTGCTTGATCACGCCGAGTGCGCGAACCACGGCGACCGGTTGCCGCTCCCATCCGATGGGGAAGTTCATCAGGCTCCGCTGTGTTTGCGCGCCCCAGTAGCGGTCTGCGGGAACCTCAAGCGGGCCGAAGCTGTCTGTTTCTGTGCGTGTACCTGTCATGATCGGCCTTTCTGCCTGCGTAGACGCAAAATTCTTAACGACAAGGCGTGTGCGAGTAAATCGCGCTACCGTCAAGCCGGACGGCAAGCGCTGCAGGCGCACCGGCGGCAGAGGCGGTCATCTCGGCGCAGCACCTGCGGACGACGTCGACGCCGGGTCGGTCGCGCCTGCCGAGCCCAGCAATTCATCAAGCATCCAGGAGATGTCCTCGATCTTCTCCGCAATCACATGGGTCACGCCACTCGACCGCTCGACGCGACCCGTCACCCTGAGCGCTCGCCCCGCAATCACTGCCCGGCGAAAGCGCTCGTACATCTTGCGCCAGACAATGACGTTCGAGATGCCGGTTTCGTCTTCAAGCGTGATGAAGATCACGCCCTTCGCCGTGCCGGGGCGCTGCCGCACGATGACAAGGCCGGCCACGGCAACGCGGGCACCGTTCGGCGGCAAGTCAAGCTGGTCATGCGGCAGGCAACTGGGCGGGCGGGGCCAGACCTGTATCGAGACATTTGGCTCAGTCATATGAACAAAAATAGAACTCTTACGTCCTGATGCAATACCTGAAGTCGCTTGCATCGGTCATCGACCAAGGCGACCCGGGCTTGCGCGACCTGAAAGAAGGGGTGGCACGGGCCATCGAAGCAGCATAATTAGAGGCCAGCGAATCGAGGAAACCTCCATGGCGGAGATCACTTATATCGAGCATAATGGAACCGAGCACGTCGTGGACGTGCCGAACGGCTTGACCGTCATGGAGGGCGCCCGTGACAACGCCATCCCTGGCATCGAGGCCGACTGCGGCGGCGCCTGCGCCTGCTCGACCTGCCACGTCTACGTGCACCCGGATTGGACCAACAAGCTGCCCCCCATCGACGCGATGGAGGAAGACATGCTCGAATTCGCCTATGAACCGAATCCGGCGCGCTCGCGGCTGACCTGTCAGCTCAAGGTCACCGATGCACTGAACGGCCTGGTCGTGCAGATGCCTGAAAGGCAGATCTGACCCCCTTGCCAGCGAAGACGGTCGACGACGCCAGTCCCGAGACGGAAATGGCGGCGGCACGGGAGGGGAAGTGCCGCCGCCATCGCGTTGGGCCCGCGAGGGCCGCCGGGTCTCCCGCCGATGACGACGCCAGGGAGGGAAAGGGCGTCGTCATCGGACAGAAGGCCCGGAAACAGAAATTCACGTTTCCTGAGTGCCGTAGACCGACCGATAGGCGACGTCCCGAATCGTGCCGCGTGCCAGACCAAGATCTTCAAGCTCGTGCGCGCTGAGCGCCTCCAGTTCCGCCAGCGTCCTGCGATACGCCCGATACCGGGCAATGCGTCCCGCCAGAGACCTGTGGAACACGCCGAAACGGTCGCTGGGCTGGATATGTGCGAGAGTCGTGTCACTCATGATTCGTCCTTTCACCAATTTCTGGCAACGCACCATGTGTTGCCGTCCACGAACATATTTCCATGCTGCACCTGCACAATGAATTTTTCTGCAACGCGGCTATGCCAAAGGGACATGACAGCCGCATACGCGGGCTGCCGTGAGGTATCCGCAAGGACCGCACGGCTCGCGGGCTGTCGTTCAGCGCTTGCCCTGACAGTCGAAGCGCGCAATCTACACGGGGCACGTGAAAGGGAGAACTCGCTTGGCTGTCAATCACGACGACGTCGTTGCGCGACTGACATCGGTTGCGGTACCCGGAGGCGGCAACCTGATGTCGCGGGATCTCGTACGCGCGCTCCGCATCGAAGGCGGTTCCGTGAATTTCGTGATCGAAGCCGAGAACCCCGAAGCCGCACGGTCCCTGGAAGCTCCGCGGGCCGAGGCCGAGGCTGCAGTCGCCGGCATGGACGGCGTGGAGTCGGTCTCTGTCGTCCTGACGGCACATGATTCGCAACCCCCAAAGGCTCCCCCGTCGCTCAAGGTCGGACGGCATTCAGAACCAAGGCAGGCCACCCCGAACCCGGTGACGGGCGTCGACAGGATCATTGCCGTCGGATCCGGGAAGGGGGGTGTCGGAAAGTCCACGGTTGCATCAAATCTTGCGGTTGCATTGGCAAGCGAAGGTCGGCGCGTCGGGCTCCTCGATGCCGACATCTACGGGCCGTCCCAGCCCAAGATGATGGGTGTCATGAAGCGACCGTCTTCGCCGGACGGAAAGATCATAATCCCCCTCCAGGCCCATGGCGTCACGCTGATGTCGATCGGCTTCATGGTGGAGCCCTCGAAGGCCGTGGTCTGGAGGGGACCGATGCTGATGGGAGCGCTCCAGCAAATGCTCGGACAGGTGCAATGGGGAAGCCTGGACGTTCTGATCATCGACTTGCCGCCGGGCACGGGCGACGTCCAATTGACGCTTTGCCAGCGGACACAGGTCACGGGGTGCATCGTGGTTTCGACCCCGCAGGATGTCGCGCTGCTGGACGTGCGCAAGGCGGTCGACATGTTTCGAACCCTCAAGGCTCCGGTCCTGGGACTGATCGAAAACATGTCAACCTATGTTTGCCCGAGCTGCGGTCACGAGAACCATCTCTTTGGCCACGGGGGCGCCAAGGCGGAAGCCGAGGCGCTCGGCGTGCCGTTCCTTGGAGAAATTCCCCTCTCCCTCGATGTGCGAGTATCCGGCGACGAAGGCACGCCGGTGGTGCTGAAGGGCGGACCGGTTGCCGAGGCCTATCTTCGCCTTGCACGACGAATGATCGACGGAGGAATGGGGTGATCCTGCCCGATGGCGCCCGGCAGTCGGACGAGGTTGGTTCCAACGACACAATCCCTGCACCCCAGGTGCCACCTGCTGTAGCGAAACACTGTTAGCCGCTGCAGGCGTTCCTGCTGATGTCCTGAACCGTTGCCCCCTTTTGCAGCGCATGACTTCTTGCCATAAGGTGCGCACGGACCAGCCGGATCGCTCCGTTGCCGGACGAACTGCCAATACCGTACCCGCCGCGACGATCCGGCAGTTTCGGCGCGGCGTTCCCGGGACCTCGATTTCCATGGCATGGTCCGCACATGCATGATCGCATCACGAGAGGAGAACGACTTGGCTGTAAGAGTGGCAATCAACGGATTTGGCCGTATCGGACGCAACGTCCTGCGCGCCGTCATCGAAAGCGGGAGAACCGACATCGAGGTCGTGGCGGTCAACGATCTGGGGCCGGTCGAAACCAACGCGCACCTGCTCAGGTACGACTCGGTGCATGGACGGTTTCCGGTCGAAGTCAAAAGCGGAGACTCCATGATCGACGTGGGCCGCGGTCCCATAGCCGTCACGGCAATCCGCGATCCGTCCGAGCTGCCTTGGCAGCATGTCGACGTCGTGCTGGAGTGCACCGGCATCTTCACGTCGAAGGAAAAATGCGAGGCGCATCTGACGAACGGATCGTCTCGTGTGCTGGTGTCGGCCCCGGCGACGAATGTCGACAAGACAATTGTCTTTGGGGTCAACCACGACTCCCTGACCGCAGGCGACATCGTGGTGTCCAATGCGTCCTGCACGACGAACTGCCTGTCACCGGTTGCCAAGGTCCTGAACGATTCGATCGGCATCTCCAAGGGATTCATGACCACGATCCACTCCTATACGGGCGATCAGCCGACGCTTGATACGATGCACAAGGACCTCTACCGGGCGAGGGCTGCAGCACTGAACATGATCCCGACCTCGACGGGAGCGGCCAAGGCCGTCGGCCTGGTCCTGCCCGAGCTCAACGGCAAGCTTGACGGCGTCGCAATCCGGGTTCCGACACCCAATGTCTCGGTTGTCGATCTCGTGTTCGAGGCGTCCCGCGCCACGAATGCCGGCGAGGTGAATGCCGCGATCCGCGAAGCAGCCGACGGAGCGTTGAATGGCGTTCTCGGCTACACGGACGAGCCGTTGGTGTCGAACGACTTCAACCACGACCCGCATTCGTCGATCTTTCACATGGATCAGACCAAGGTCATTGACGGCAACATGGTGCGAATTCTCACGTGGTATGACAACGAGTGGGGATTCTCGAACCGCATGTGCGACACTGCTGTGGCCATGGGAATGCTGATCAAGTGAGGCGCCGATGAGTCTGGGAACGGGTTCTCAATCCTTGAGACAAGCTTCTTGGCCTGTTGCGGCACGGGAAGCGGTGGCCTGTCCCGCTTCACACCGGTCTGAAACTGCAGACCCGGCGGTCCCCGCCCAACAAGAATTTGTGGACGTCATGGCGGCCATAGGCTATGCGGTGCAGACGCTTGCAGTGCCGCGTTCTTTGCAATTCTGAGATCGAACCCAGGCTGACAGGTCACGAACCGCACCACCTCCGTTGATTCGATCTGCAGCACGCGCACGCCTCAATCGGGCTGCACAGGAGACATCTCATGGCTACCAACTCCGCCAAGACAGTGGACGGGAAAGGCGCAGGAAGTTCCACACCGAATCCAATCGAGGAAAGCCGCGACGCGTTCGAGCGTGGAAAGTACCCATATTCTGATCGGCTGTCCCGCCGTGCTTACG
This sequence comes from Silicimonas sp., assembly GCA_022824315.1. Lineage (GTDB taxonomy): Bacteria > Pseudomonadota > Alphaproteobacteria > Rhodobacterales > Rhodobacteraceae > JAJEFO01. Next base: position 61,835 of record JAJEAC010000021.1, on the reverse strand, counting down.
AGGGGCACAAGGCAAAATTGCAGGCCGAGCTGTTGAAGGTCCAGATCTGGGCACAGGAGACCGGACAAAAGTTCGTCCTGCTCTTCGAAGGTCGGGATGCCGCCGGCAAGGGCGGCACGATCAAGCGATTCATGGAGCATCTCAATCCTCGAACCGCACGGGTCGTCGCATTGAACAAGCCTACGAACACCGAAAAGGGGCAGTGGTTCTTCCAGCGGTATATCGAGCACCTGCCGACGGCTGGCGAAATGGTGTTCTATGACCGGTCCTGGTACAACCGCGCCGGCGTGGAACGTGTCATGGGGTTTTGTTCTCCGAACGAGTATCTTGAATTCATGCGCGAGGCCCCGGAACTGGAACGAATGCTCGTCCGGTCGGGGATCCGGCTCTACAAGTACTGGTTTTCGGTATCCCGGGATGAGCAAAAGAACCGCTTCGACTCTCGTGAGTCCGATCCGTTGAAACGTTGGAAGCTGTCACCGGTCGACCGTGCCAGCCTGGGCAAGTGGAGCTCCTACACCGAGGCCAAGGAAGCCATGTTCTTCTATACGGACACGGCCGATGCGCCGTGGACGATCATAAAGTCGAACGACAAGAAAAGGGCCAGGATCGCTTGCATGCAGCATTTCCTGAGCAGCCTCGAGTACCCGGGAAAGGACACGAAGGTGGTGGGCCTTCCGGATCCCTTGATCGTGGGACAGGCCGAGCACGTGCTGCATCAGTCCGAGAATCTCCTGGAAAACTCCATGCACCCGGAGCTCCGACACACCCATTCGTGAGATGTCACCTAATTTGGAGCGCGCATTCCATGCGCATCTGGCGACACAGACATCGTCAGGCAAATTCCGAACCCGAGGCGCAGGGCGCACCCGACAAAACGCGATGTCCTGAAGCAGGAACTGTACCGAAGTATGTCGCAGCTTGCGGAGGGCGCAGACGAGGCCGTTTTCCAAGACTTCGCAACTTGCCGCGTCGTCCGTCCGGACTGGAGCCGGTCAATTCAACCCATCAAACTTCCCGCCCTCCTAGAACGGGATTTCGTCGTCAAGATCCTGGCTTGCCGAGTACCGGCCACCGTCGTCCGCTGGCGGCGGGCCCGCGCCGGCATCATCGTACGGGCCGCCCGCACTTCCTCGCTCGCCCCGGCCGCTTAGGCTCGTCAGTTCACCACTGTACGGCCGTACCACGATCTCCGTCGTGTAGCGGTCGTTTCCGGATTGATCCTGCCATTTCCTAGTCTCGAGCTGTCCCTCGACATAAACCTTCGCACCTTTGGCGAGGTACTGTTCAGCGAAACGGATTGTTCCTTCGTTGCGAAGCACGACTGAATGCCATTGCGTACGCTCTCTGCGCTCTCCCGTGTTGCGATCCTTCCACGTCTCGGATGTCGCGATACGCAGATTGCAGACCTTGCCACCGTCTTGGAATGTGCGCACTTCCGGATCCTGACCCAAGTTGCCAATCAGAATGACCTTATTCACCGAACCTGCCATGAAACTTCCCCCAATCGAATCTTGCCTTCGCGCGACAATACACGCGCGCGGCAGAGGTTAACACTTGATTTATTCCGCAGCGGGCGCAACTTCCGTGCCCGCCGCCCGAAAACGGCCCAATTTGCCCTGAGACGTGCATGGCACGAAGCCGATCACGCAAACGTCAATCAACGTGCGGAACCGACTTGGATTTCGTCCGTTCCGCGCGTCGCGGCACACATACCCGAATCATGGGAACAAAGCAAGAATAATTTCATTTGCGCGGTCCATATGTGCGAAATACTGCGTTGATTTCCTGATCATGCAGCAGGCATTGCTTGCGTTGCGAGCGACCCCGCTTGGCCATTGTTCAGGTGTCGGCTTCCGTCCCGCCTCCCTACCCAATCGGCGGCCAAGCCTCGGCAAGTTCGGACCTGGGCCAAGGTCAGCCCATCAGCGGCAGGCCTCGTCAAGGCACTTGCGCAAGAGCACCAGATCCATCCAGCGGCCGAACTTGTATCCGACATTGGGCAGTCGCGCGACTTCCTCGAAACCGAGACTCGCGTGGAATGTCACTCCGGACGGGTTCTCGCCGCTCACGCCCGCCCACATCGACCCAATGCCGGCGTTGCGCGCATGTCCCTCGATTGCATCCATCAATGCACGTCCCATGCCTTGGCCCCGTCCCTCCTCGGAAATGACGATGGTGTGTTCGACAGTGCGCGCGTATCCAGGCCCCTTCCTGAACTGATCGTAATATGCAAATCCCATCACCCGCCCGCCATCCTCCGCGACGAGGAAGCAAGGAAGGTCACGAACGGCGATTCGCATTTCGTCCTCGCTACGCTCCCTCGAATTAAAGGTGATCGCCGTATCCCGGATGACCGGATTATGGATCTCCGCAAGCCGTCCGGCATCGCCTTCGACCGCTGGCCGGATCATCATTGGAGCACCCGAACCCCGTCTGGTGTCGAAATCCGCGCGACAAGGCGCTTTCTGGATCCCTGCCGAATCGTGACGGAACCGAGCGTCTTCAGTACCGGGAAGACATCCAACAGACCGGACGCTTCAGGATGGACCACATCCAGGGACTGGAGTCTCAAGCCGACGTCGGGCAGGATCTTGCATGGATGAGCATCCGTATTCCACTGGATGAGGGCAGGCATCGCGCCGTCAAACGGAAGCGTCCCGGTCTCGTTCACGGCCATGCGCCAGGCAAGCTCCCCGCGGGCAAGGGCCATGGGCGTTCCCGTCCCTTCAGGAGCGGCACGGAGCGCCCCCGCGAGGTCGTCCGTGCGGCAGATCCAGTTTCCAATCTGCGGTGGCCCGGCATGATTGTCGAGATTGAACCAGCGGTTGCGACCTGGCCGCGAAGCCGCCGGATCTACGGAAATGACCTCAAGATACACATCGGGCCCAAGCGAGACGAGCGCGTTGTGCGTTCCCATGGCGGCGTGCTTGCCGCCCGGTGACATTTCGACTCCAAGCGTGCCCTCAACAGACGCCACACCCTCCTCGACCGAACGGCAGACAACCGCCAAGTGGTCGAGTTCCAAAGAGAACTTCATGGTGGAAAGATGCGGATGCGGAGCGCCTCTGCAAGCGCAAATTGCCTCATGCGCACTCGGCTTGCGCCAGCCGACCGACGGTCTCCGCCAGGTTCAGCCCCCATGAGTCAAGACGATCGTGGCGCTAGCATCGCGCCTCGCGAATCAACCGGACAATGTCGGACGCGGCAGCTGGAATGTTCGTGCCGGGCCCGAACACGGCCTTGACGCCTGCGTCCTTGAGAAATCCGTAGTCCTGCTGCGGAATCACGCCACCGCAGATCACCAGTATGTCCCCCGCATCCCTCTTGTTGAGAGCGTCAATCAACCTGGGCGCGAGCGTCTTGTGGCCAGCCGCTTGAGAGGAAATTCCCACCACATGGACATCGTTGTCGACCGCGTCCTGCGCTGCCTCTTCCGGTGTCTGGAACAATGGCCCGACGTCCACGTCGAACCCGATGTCCGCAAAGGCCGTGGCAATCACCTTCGCCCCCCGGTCATGGCCATCCTGGCCCAGCTTGACGACCAGCATGCGCGGGCGACGTCCCTCGTCCTCCTCGAACAATTCCACTTCTCTCTGGATCGCTTCAAATCCTTCGTCGCCCTCGTAGGCCGCCCCGTACACTCCCGCAAGCGTCCTGATCTCGGCCCGATGGCGACCGAACACCTTTTCCATCGCCATGCTGATCTCTCCCACTGTGGCCCGTGCGCGAGCCGCCTCGACCGCGGCGAGAAGCAGGTTTCCGTCCTCGTGCGCGGCCCTTCCCAGTTCTGCAAGTGCCGCCTCGCAGGCGACCGGATCACGGGTGTCCCGCACCTTTTCGAGTCGCGCGACCTGAGCCTTGCGCACCTCCTCGTTGTCGATTTCGAGAATGTCGATCTCGTCCCTTTCCGCCGTCCCGTACTTGTTGACCCCGACGATCACCTCGTCGCCACGGTCGATCATCGCCTGGCGCCTTGCCGCGGTTTCCTCGATTCGCAGCTTCGGCATGCCCGTGGCAACCGCCTTGGTCATGCCGCCCAATTCCTCGATCTCCTCCATGAGCTCCCAAGCCTTCTCGGCCAACTGTGCGGTGAGGGCCTCCACATAGTACGACCCGGCCAACGGATCGACGACATCCGCAATTCCGGTCTCCTCCTGCAGGATCAACTGCGTGTTCCTCGCGATCCTTGCGGAGAAATCGGTCGGCAGCGCAATCGCCTCGTCGAGCGCGTTCGTGTGCAGGGACTGCGTTCCGCCAAGAACCGCGCTCATTGCCTCATAGGCCGTCCGTATCACGTTATTGTAGGGATCCTGTTCCTGAAGGCTCACGCCCGAGGTCTGGCAGTGCGTCCGCAACATCCTGGAGCGCGGATTGCGCGGCTCGAACTCGTCCATGACGCGACTCCACAGCAGCCTGGCGGCACGGAGCTTGGCGGCCTCCATGAAGAAATTCATGCCAATGGCAAAAAAGAAGCTGAGCCGCCCGGCGAACGTGTCCACGTCCATGCCGCGCGCGATTGCCGCACGGCAGTACTCGCGCCCGTTCGCAAGCGTGTAGGCGAGTTCCTGCACGAGGTTCGCACCCGCCTCCTGCATGTGATAGCCGGAAATCGAGATCGAGTTGAACTTCGGCATGTAGTCGGAAGCATACTGGATGATGTCGCCGACGATCCGCATCGAAGGCTCAGGCGGATAGACATAGGTGTTCCGCACCATGAACTCTTTCAGGATGTCGTTCTGAATCGTGCCGGCAAGCACCGACTTCTCGTGCCCCTGCTCTTCGCCCGTCACGATAAAGTTCGCCAGCACGGGAATCACGGCACCATTCATTGTCATTGACACGCTGACCTGATCCAGCGGAATGCCGTCAAAGAGGATCTTCATGTCTTCGACACTGTCGATCGCGACCCCGGCCTTGCCGACGTCACCCAGGACGCGCGGGTGATCGCTGTCATATCCACGGTGCGTGGCCAGATCGAACGCGACGCTGACACCCTGCTGCCCAGCCGCAAGGTTGCGCCGATAGAATGCATTGCTCTCCTCCGCGGTCGAGAACCCGGCATACTGCCTGATGGTCCATGGCCGGCCTGCATACATGGTTGCCCTCACGCCCCGCGTGAATGGAGGAAACCCGGGCAGGCCTTCCATATGGGAGAGACCCTCGGCATCCTCGACCGTGTAGAGCGGCTTTATGCGAATGCCCTCCAGCGTCTCGCGCTCCATTTCCTCGACACTTCTGCCGCGAAGCTCCTTGCCGGCAAGTTCCTTCCAGTCGTTCATCTCGGACCCCCGTTTGGCCAGGTTTCCTCAAGACCCCTTCGATTCCTGCGAATTCGACATATATTCGAGGCATATGGAGGTGGCATGACATCACGCATCACACCGGCCTTTCTTGCAGTTCTGCTGGCAAGCCTTGCGCCGTGCGCGGTAGCGGCGACGGATGCCGACGAATCGGCAGACTCGGCCGTGACCGCATGGCAGGCCCATCCGTCTACCGTCTTCGAGGCGCAGGACATCGATCTGGACAGGTTCAAGTGGGTCGCGCGGCCATTGATCGTCTTTTCGGATGCGCCGCAGGATCCGGCCTTCCGCACGCAGATGGAACTTCTCGCCGCGCGCATCGAGGAGCTCGTGAAACGAGATGTCGTCCTGATCGCCGATTCGGCGCCCGGCGACGGCACCGACATCCGCCGCGAGTTCCGCCCGCGCGGATTCATGCTGATCGTCATCAGCAAGGACGGTCGCGTCATCCTGAGGAAACCGTTCCCGCGCGACGTGCGCGAGATTACGCGCTCCATAGACAACCTCCCAATCCGCAAGCAGGAACTGCGTGACGCCCTCGATGGCGGCTGACCCGAGGCGCTGACCGGTTCCGCACGAACGGGCATGCGGAGGGATTCGACATGGTGCGCTCTTTGGACCGAGGTCCTGGTCGGGCGCTGGCGTTCAGGTCTCATCATTCAAACTCCAGAATGACATCGTCAACCGCCAGGCTGTCGCCTTCGCCGACATTGACCCTGGCCACGACGCCCTTTCTCTCGGCACGAAGGATGTTCTCCATCTTCATGGCTTCAATCGTGCAAAGGGCCTGGCCTTCCTGGACCTCCTGCCCTTCCTCCACGTCGATTTTCACGATTAGTCCGGGCATCGGGCAAAGCAAAAGCCTCGAAGTGTCTGGCGGCGTCTTCTCCGGCATCCGTGCCGCCAGTTCGTCCTGACGCGGAGTTCTCAGCGTCACCATCAGGTCGGCTCCACGATACCGGATCCGAAACCCCTGGCTGCGGCTTTCGACCTTGAGAATGAGGATTTCGCCATCCACGGCCAGCCTTGCAAGCTGCTGGCCGGGAAGCCAATCGCTTTCGACACGCATCACCTGTTCGTCCTCGAACCGTACATCTGCACCCTCGTGATCTGCCTTGATCCTGACAGGAACCGACACGCCCTGCAGCGAAATCACCCAGTCGCGGCCCACGTGACGTGCATGGTTGTCCATGCGTCCCGAGATCCGGGTTCGACGAATTTCCGCCACGCGGTGCATTGCTGCAGACGCGGCGACGATTCGCCGAAGAGTTGCCGTGTCCAGTTCCACGCCGTCGAACCCGTCCGGGAATTCCTCAGCAATGAACGCCGTCGTCATGTCGCCTGCGACAAACCTCGGATGATCCATGACCGCGGAAAGGAAGGGGATATTGTGGCCAATGCCTTCCAGTTCAAACGCGTCGAGCGCCTGCCTCATTTCCATCAGGGCCGATTCTCGGTCGGGCGCCCAGGTGCAGAGCTTGGCGATCATCGGGTCATAGTGCATCGATATCTCGCCGCCCTCGAACACGCCCGTATCGTTTCGAACCGCAGCGGACTCGCCCGCGATCTCCGCCGGGGGACGGTACCGCGTCAGGCGTCCGATCGACGGCAGGAAACCACGGTAGGGATCTTCGGCATAGAGCCGGCTTTCGATCGCCCAACCGTTGATTCCGATGTCCGACTGGGACATTTCCAGCTTCTCGCCGGCGGCCACGCGAATCATCTGCTCGACCAGATCAACGCCCGTGATCAGTTCGGTCACGGGATGCTCGACCTGGAGCCGGGTGTTCATTTCAAGGAAAAAGAAATTCCTCTCGTCGTCGACGATGAACTCGACCGTTCCTGCACTTGCATATCCCACGGCGGCCGCTAGCGCGCAGGCCTGTTCGCCCATGGCCTTTCGCGTGGCGTCATCCAGAAACGGGGACGGAGCCTCCTCGACAACCTTCTGGTTGCGGCGCTGGATCGAGCATTCGCGTTCATTCAGGTAGATCGTGTTGCCGAACGAATCCGCCAGCACCTGTATCTCGATATGTCGTGGCTCGGTGACGAACTTCTCGATGAAGATGCGGTCGTCGCCAAAGCTCGAGGCCGCCTCGTTCCTCGATGACTGGAAACCCTCGCGCGCCTCGTCGCCATTCCAGGCAATCCGCATGCCCTTGCCGCCTCCGCCCGCGCTTGCCTTGATCATCACGGGGTAGCCGATCTCTTCACTGATTCGCACCGCCTCGTCCGCGCTCTCGATGAGCCCCATGTAACCAGGGACGGTGGAAACACCCGCATCCTGAGCCACCTTCTTGGACGTGATCTTGTCGCCCATCGCCTCGATGGCGGGCTTGGGCGGGCCGATGAACGTGACGCCGGCCGCATCGAGCGCGTCCGCGAACTTGGGGTTCTCCGAGAGGAACCCGTAACCCGGGTGCACAGCTTCCGCACCCGTCTGGCGAATCGCGTCCATGACCCGTTCGATGTTGATGTAAGACTCGCTTGCCGCCGGGGGGCCGACGTTCACCGCCTCGTCCGCCATCCGGACATGCAGCGCTGCACTGTCGGCTTCGGAATGGATGGCGACCGTGGAGATTCCCATCCTGCGCGCCGTCTTGATGACGCGGCACGCGATTTCGCCACGGTTTGCGATCAAGATCTTGCTGAACATGTCAACTCTCCCTCCGGTCGGGTTCGATCCCTGGACAAGCAGGGGTGCACCGGCTGGTCGCCGGGGCAGCCTTTCTCGTGCCGCCTAGATGCGGACCTGCGTCCGCCGATTGCTTCAAACGTCGTTGGCCAACGCGCTTGCAGCGGCACCCGCTGCGGCGGTCTCGGCGCAGTTGCCCTTGTCGTTGATGTCCTCCGCGATACATCCTGCGAGCCCACCGACGACAGACCTCTCGACATCCGTTTCATCGTCACATGCCCCTGGTCCCAGAGTGGCTGCGAGCGCACAGACTGGCAGGAATCTGCGCATGGTCATGCCCCCCGCACGTGTTGGGGGCCACGCCCCCCTTTGGTTGCAGGCGCACTTGCCCTGAACGGACAATGTCCTTGTGGCCTTGCGCGAGGGGAACAGCACATCCGGCGCCCGAAGTGTCATTGCCGCGACAAGTCATGGCAGGCTGCGTCCACCGAAGGCTTCAGGAAAGGAGACCCGAGCACGCTCTACGTCAATGACGAGCGTGCTCTTGTAGCTTGCAGGATCAAACGGATCTTCGGCGGGAACCACCTCGCGCCCGAAGAGCCAGGAAAGCCGCCCTGCATCCAGGTTGCCGCGCACGAAAGGGTCCCGACCGAAGCGGGCCCAGAGACACGCCACGAACGCGGCGTCAGCAGCACGGTCGGCGGGCTTGCGGTCGGCAAAGCGCTCACGGGCGACAAGTGGTGTCGCCCCGTCAGGGTTCGCGCGCCGGATCGTGAATTGGAAATCGGTGCCGCGCTGGCGGCCAGGGAAGCCCTTGTGCTTCAACATGGCCCGGCCTCTGTCGGCAGGGCCAACGGCCGGGCGTCGATTGCGCCCGGCCGGGGAAGAGTCTTACATCTTCGACATTGGCTCTTCTTCCATGACCATGCCCATATCCATTTCCATGGATTCTTCCTCTTGGGCGCATGCAGCGACCAAGGTGAACAAGCAAAGTGCAAGAAGAGTTTTGACTGAGAACGACATGGCTGTCTCCTTCGATCCGTCAAGGCCGCATCAGCAAATCGGCCAGTTGTTTTAGCCACCACATCCGGAAATCCCTCCGAAGTGCCAACTTCGTCCCGACGGCGAAACCCCGGATACGGGCACCACGCCTTGAAGGACAATTCCTGATTAGCGCATTTTGGCACAGAGATTCCAGACCTTAGTTGCTGCGCATCGAATTCGGCGAATATGTGGCAAGAAAGCTGCATGCCGTTTCGCGCCTCAAAGCGGAATGTTGTCGTGCTTTTTCCACGGGTTGTGGAGACTCTTCGTCCTCAAGGTGGCAAAGGCGCGGCAAACGCGACGGCGTGTGGAGTGCGGCATGATGACCTCATCAACGAAGCCACGCTCGGCCGCCCGGAACGGATTTGCGAAGTTCCGCTCGTACTCCTCCGTGCGGGCCGCAATCTTGTCTGCGTCTTTCAACTCGGAGCGATAGAGTATTTCGGTCGCCCCCTTCGCGCCCATGACAGCGACTTGTGCGGTCGGCCAAGCATAGTTGAAGTCTCCGCGCAGGTGCTTTGACGCCATGACGACATAGGCGCCGCCATAAGCCTTGCGGGTGATCACCGTGACCTTGGGCACGGTCGCCTCGCCGTAGGCGAAAAGCAGCTTGGCCCCGTGCTTGATCACGCCGCCGTATTCCTGGGCCGTTCCCGGCAGAAAGCCCGGAACGTCCACGAAGGTCAGAATCGGGATTTCGAAGGCATCGCAGAACCGAACGAACCTGGCGGCCTTGCGTGAACTGTCAATGTCGAGAACGCCCGCCAGCACCAATGGCTGGTTGGCAACGACACCCACGGTTCGCCCCTCAAGCCGAATGAAGCCAGTGATGATGTTGGCCGCGAAATCCGCCTGTATCTCGAAAAAATCGCCTTCGTCGGCCACTTTGAAAATCAGTTCCTTCATGTCGTAGGGCTGATTTGGATTCTCCGGGGCCAGCGTATCGAGGCTCTCCTCGATGCGCGCCGGATCATCGAAGAACGGTCGGGACGGCACTTTGTCGCGGTTGTTCAAGGGCAGGAAGTCGAAGAAGCGCCGAATCTCGGCCAGCGCCTCGACATCGTCGTGAAACGCGCCATCAGCCACCGAACTCTTCTTCGTGTGCGTCGAGGCGCCGCCAAGATCTTCCGCCGTCACCACCTCGTTCGTGACGGTCTTCACGACGTCCGGGCCGGTGACGAACATGTAGGAACTGTCCTCGACCATGAAGATGAAGTCGGTCATCGCCGGTGAGTAAACCGCGCCGCCCGCGCAAGGTCCCATGATGACGCTGACCTGAGGCACCACGCCGCTCGCCAGGACGTTGCGCTGAAACACTTCGGCATATCCCGCAAGCGAGGCAACGCCTTCCTGGATGCGCGCGCCCCCCGAATCGTTCAGGCCGATGATCGGCGCCCCGTTCTGAATCGCCATGTCCATGATCTTGCATATTTTCTGGGCATGGGTTTCGGAAAGCGATCCTCCGAAGACCGTGAAATCCTGGCTGAAGACATAGGCCATGCGGCCGTTGATCGTCCCCCATCCCGTGACGACGCCGTCGCCGGCGGGCCTTGTGCGATCCATCCCGAAATCAGTCGTTCGATGCGTGACGAACATGTCGAGTTCTTCGAACGAGCCCTCGTCCATCAACAATTCCACCCTTTCGCGCGCCGTCAGCTTCCCCTTGGCATGATGCGCCGCGACCCGGTCCTTGCCGCCGCCGGCAACGGCGTCGGCCCGGCGCTGCGTGAGTTCATCGAGAATGTCTGACATGCATGCCTCCTGCAGACGGTGCTTCACCTGAGTAGCGTCTTGGGACACGTCCGGGAAGCAAAACGTTGAATAGCTGCAAGTTCTGCAAACCCGTCGAAATAAAGTTTGCAAAACTGCAAAGTCGAGGTCGCGATGGACAGGCCCGAACCCGTCGTCTAAACGACGCCGCATGAGATACGACGCAGGGGTTCGGTTCCTTGACCGAACGACTCCTCCTCACATTCTGACACTTGTTCTGATGTCCGGCCTGAGCGCGCTGAGCATGAGCATCATCCTGCCGTCGATGCCGCAGATGACGCAGGATCTCGGCACTCGCTACGAAATCATGCAGTTCACGGTATCCGGATTCCTTGCCGCAACCGCGGTGATGCAGTTGGTGATCGGGCCAATCAGCGACCGCTACGGCCGCAGGATCGTCACGCTTGTTGGGTTCGCAATGTTCGCGGCGGCATCAATCGGTTGTGCATTGGCACAATCGATCGAAATGCTGCTCACTTTCCGCATGCTGCAATGTACCGCTGCCGTCGGGATCGTGCTGTCGCGCGCAATCGTCCGGGACCTGTATGCACAAGACCAGGCCGCGTCGAAGATCGGGTATGTCACGATGGGAATGGCCCTGGCACCAATGGTTGCACCTTCGATCGGCGGCATGTTGGATCAGGCATTCGGATGGCGCTCGGTATTCGTGTTCACGACGGTCTCCTGCATTGCGGTGCTGGTCTTGTGCCTGTTCGACCTCGGCGAGACCACAAGCGGCGGTGGTGTCAGCTTCGGGAAGCAGGCCAGAGACTATCCCGAACTCCTTTCTTCGCGTCGATTCTGGGGCTACGCCTTCGCGGCTGCGTTTGCGAGCGGGTCCTTCTTCGCCTTCCTTGGCGGAGCGCCGTATGTCGCTTCGACGCTGTACGGGCTTTCTCCGTTCTGGACGGGCATGTGCCTCGGTGCTCCGGCCATCGGCTATGCGTTCGGCAACTACCTCTCGGGCCGCCTGTCGGTTCGGCTCGGCATCAACCGAATGATCCGGAACGGAGCGATCATCACCGCGTCCGGTCTAGGAATCGCAATCACGCTCACGGTTCTCGGCCTCGATTCGCCCTTCGTCTTCTTCGGGTTCGGTCCCTTGATCGGAGTCGGCAACGGCATGGTCATTCCGAATGGAAGCGCCGGAATGCTGTCTGTGCGCCCACATTTGGCGGGCAGCGCCGCGGGTATTGGCGGCGCGTTCATGATCGGTGGAGGTGCCGCGCTGTCAGTGTTTGCTGGAATCCTGGTCCAGGACAGCACCAGCAGCGCTCCGCTGCTGGCCGTGATGCTGGCGTCCGTGCTCCTCGGCCTCGCATCGATCCAGTACGTGTCCTGGCGAGAACGGCAACTCAATTCCGCTGCATCTTGAATAATTTGCGAATTTGCGAAACCATGTTTGCAGATTTTCAACTGGGCTGCCGACATGTCCGCCTCGAAGCCATACGCGGGTGCAAAGCTCCGCGAAACGCGCACAAGGCTGGGATTGACCCAGAAGGCCTTTGCCCACAGGCTAGGCATTTCGCTTCCCTATCTCAACCAGATGGAAAATAACCATCGGCCAGTTTCCTCGTCCGTGATCCTGTCGCTGGTCAAGGAGTTCGACTTCGACGTCAGGGAACTGGCCTTGGGCGAAGGTGAACGAATGGTCGCCGACCTGCGCGAGGCGCTAGCGGATCCGGTGTTCAGGGAAGCGGTGCCACCCCAAGCCGACCTGCGGCTCGTGGCATCGAATGCTCCGCTCGTCGCCCGGGCCTTTCTCATGCTCCACCGGGCTCATGCCCAGGCAAACGAGCGCCTCGCTTCGCTTGATGCGGCGCTCGGCCAGGACGGCGTTCGCCACGGAGCGTCGCCTTGGGACGAGGTTCGAGACTTCTTCCACTATTGCGACAACTACATCGATGCTGTCGACCGGACAGCGGAACGATTCACGGGGACAGGAACTGCGGTCCAGGCCGTGGAGAGGGCGTGCAGGAAGCTTGGCATCCAGATCCGGGACTCAGAGGACAACGAGGAAATCCGACGCTTTGATCCGAAGACGCGGACACTCTGGCTTTCGCCGCTGCCGTCCGATTCAACCCGGCGGTTCCAAGCATTGCACCAGATCGCGCTGGAGGCACATGACGATCTCATCGAGGCTACGCTGGATCTGGCGCGGTTCCAGACCGAGACGGCGCGCAAGATCGCCAAGATCGGGTTGGCAAACTATTTCGCCGGTGCTGCGCTCATGCCCTACCGGATTTTCCTGGCCGCTGCCCGCGACACGCGCTGCGACCTCGATCGTCTCGCGCAGCGTTTCGGAGCGTCACTCGAGCAGGTCGCTCACCGCCTTTCAACCTTGCAGCGGCCGGGGGCCAAGGGCGTGCCGTTCTTCTTTGTCCGGGTCGATCAGGCTGGCACGATCACGAAGCGCCATTCCGCCACTCCGCTTCAGTTCGCGCGTTATGGCGGCGCCTGCCCGCTCTGGAACGTGCATCGCGCCTTCGAGACTCCAGGACGGTTCTTGAGACAGCTTGCCGAGACACCGGACGGAATCCGGTATCTCTGCCTGGCCCGGGAAATCTCCGCGCCCGGGGCAGCGTTCCGTGCGCCGGTCCGCCGCTTCGCGATCGCGCTTGGCTGCGAGATCAGTCACGCGCGCGAAATCGTCTATTCCGAAGGCCTCGATCTTTCTGACGTCGAGAACTTCGAACCGATCGGAATATCCTGCCGGATTTGCGAACGCCGGAATTGCCACCAACGCTCGGTTCCGCCGCTGGAGAGCGAACTGATCATCAACCACAATCGGCGTCAGACACTGCCCTACGAGGTGGCAGGATAGGGACGCACTGAGGGCGTGTACCGCGATCTTGCCGCCGCCTTGTGGATGACGGAAATGACGGCAAGTGCAAGCTTTCCCATCAGATCGAAAGACCGGTGCGCCCGGAAGTTGTCGAGCGGTCCTATCAGGAGACCATGCACCTTCATTCGACCCACGGTCTTGAAAATGTCGCCGGTATGTCGGCAGGTCCCAATGCTGTCGTCGGCAACTTTGGCCTGCACGAAGGCTGGGACCGTCTCGTTGATCTGTCGACCAGCGCCAATTGCAGCTTCCCGACCACTGTGCACAACCGATTGCCGAATGCTGGTCAGTCTCAGAGCCGGTCTCATGCCTGCCCGTTGAGGACACATCCCGCGCCCGACGTGTGACTGGCACCTGCCTCCACGAACTAGCGCGACACCAAGTCCTGCGAGGTCACGTCTTCCGCGATCCAAACTGATTGTGCCTGGCAAGTTCTTCCAATGCGAGGCATTCTGAAACTGTTCCGGATTTGCGATGATCGTCGCTCTCCTGCGCAATGCACCTTGCGGATGCTCCTTCGGTATGCGCTCAAGAACGAGACCAATCAATGCGGACTCGACTCCCGCATTTGCGCAATTGGAGCGGGCAGTTCCCTGCACGCATCATCGTGGGAATTGAACAACTTCGATCTTCTCCTCAGCAGAGCGCAATTGCTTGCGACCACGCAAGACCTGCACGAGCCGTTGCGCAATGATCTGTCGCCGCGCAACGGCGTCCATTCGAAATGAACTTCGACATCTCTCCTGGCATTATCGTCCGCTTGAGAACTGATCGATCAGGTCATCTCGGATCCGGGCACTTGAGAGGAACCCATGGTTCCAAAGGTGATAGGCTGCGGTCCGTGCCCCAACCCCGTACCGATCAAGCAGAAACTCGAACCTCCCGGTTTCGGCATAGGAATCTAAAGAATGGGCCTCCTCTTGCAGTGTTTCGCTGGGCAGAAGAAATTCCGCGGTGAAAGCCCCAGCTCTGCGCCGCGCCCAAGGTTGAGCGAATGCTGTCGATGCGACCCCAAGTGTGTCTTCCCGATACGGATCCATGAGAAGGTGGCCTAATGCTCGAATCGCCTCGAATCTCTTGCCCCATGGGGTGGAGGTTCGAGGAGTGCGATTGATGATGGCGACTGCACCGCATCCTCGTCGCGACCCGGCGAGCATACGCTCTTGAGTGCACTCTGCACCCGAATCGATTAGCCTGATCCCAAACTCCTCCAACTGCTCTTCTACAAAACCTATCGGCTGGCCTTTGAGACCGACGCGACTTCGAAGGCCCCGCGCGGCGAGGTAGCCGGAGGTTTCGGGACCAGAAGCGGGGCGCATAGCGTCGAACGCCAAGCTTCGCAGTTCTTCAACGAATCCTGTAACAGTTCGAGTTTCGTCCCCAAGACGCCAGACTTGCTCCCATACTGTGTCAGAAATCCCAGGCGGGAGGTCTCGCAGCACTTGAGTGACCACGCTTCCACCTGGATCCGTTCCGCCCCCCGACAGTCCGAGCTTGTCGCACAAATCGGCGTCGTCGTCGGAGTCCGTACGTTCAAGAAGGGCGTCCGCAGCGATCCCGGTGTACGCCTGCAATTTTTCAGACAACGTCGGCCCTACCTCACGCAGCGGATCTTCCTGGCAAGCCCATGGGTATGCATCCGCGACCTCGCTATCTCGGAGCCAACGCGCAACGTAGGATACAAATTGAGCAAGAATTTCTTCCCCTTCCGTCCAGCCAACGACATGGCGACCCTCTGCAGAGAGGAATCTAGGCGCTGATGAACCAGCCAGCGCAGTAGGCGCCCATTCCATGAAGAGCCGATCATCACCCCGGATCAAGGATAGATTCGGCAAGTACGCTCCGTCCGCCCCGGCCGAGAGAAAATGCCGCGACCACCAATGTTCGCGTGCGTCGAACCAGTCGTCTTCGCTGAGCTCGTCGGGAGCTGGCGCATCACCCCAGCGGTTAATGGTGTCGCGAACGGAAAAATGTAAGGGAAAACACTTGGGACGTTCCTCAAATTCAAGAAATGTCCAGGATCGCACGAGCCAGTCCGCAATCGGTGCAAGCGGTACATTGACGCCGTCGCGCACGGAATCCGATCCATCCAGGAGATTGCGGCAGATGTTCTCTCCGTCGATCCACAATGAAAACCTAGCCCACGCAGCGCACTCTGGACGAAATCTGCGTTCCCAAGACGGTTCCAATGGCTCGAGGCCGACTGCAAGACTCTTTCGGTTTCCGATCAGCATCGTCATCCAAGCCTCTTTACCAACTTTTTGTATTCCGGCTGTGTAATGGTCCCATTGTCCCTGAAGTGCCGCAGAATCTTGCCCGGGACGTAATCCGTCGGATAACCATGATACTCCGTCTCGCCGTCCACGATCCGTGTCATCTGAGCAGCAAAAAATGCAAGCCCCGACCCGTTGCGGCGTACCGCGAAACGTCTGGATGTCGGTGATTCCGGGTGCTCGGCAATCGAATCCCGCAATAGTTCAGCGCGTTCATCGAGAGTCATCCCTTCCGGGCAAGGCGTCTTGTCCGGCCGCCAGGCAGGCGGTCCCGCCTCTGTCGTTTCAACCTTGTGCGCCGGATTTGCGAAGTAACGCATCCACCTAATCATCAGTGCTTACCGACGTTCACTCACGCCGAATTCAAGTTGGTTGCCAATTTCCAAACCCAACTCTACCACCCGCGCAAACAGGACCGCGACGGGCTCCCTCACTTGTCGATGGTTAGGCCTGAAACCTTCGCTGCTCCTCCGACATGACATCGACTTTGCAGCAAGATCTCCCTGTAACTCTGGATCGACAGGAGTCAACACTCCCTATTCCTTCCTCCGGCTTTGAAGATGCGCTTCGAAGCAAATCGACCGAAGTGGCAACATCTCTTCGACGGCCTCGCGAATGAGCGCAAGGCATGTAGGATCGGAAAACCGGTGGTCGGCGCCCTTGACCAGCGTCAGGCGCATGTCAGGGCCGTCAGCATGTTCAAGCAGCCGAAGCGCGGCCGATGTCGAGACCGCCTCGTCCGCGGTGCCCTGCAGGAACCTCACTGGAAACGGCAATGGAAGCGGGTCACGCAACACCAGGTTGCGGCGCCCGTCCTCGATCAGGCGCCTCGTAATAATGTAGGGCTCGTCCGAGTAGTCGGACGGCAGTGCAATTTGGCCCTCGGCTTCAAGAGTCGATTTCTGATCATCATCGAACTCGGTCCAATACCCGTCTTCCGTGAAGTCCGGAGCCGCGGCTATCATGACGAGACCGGCGATCCTCTCGGGCATCCTGCGCGCCAAGAGAAGCGAAATCCAGCCGCCCATGGATGACCCGACAAGAACCTGCGGCCCTTCGGTAAGGACGTTGACTATGGCCGCGGCGTCTTCGGCCCAGTCGCCAATCGTGCCCTCAAGAAAGTCACCCGATGAGCCCCCGTGACCCGAATAGTCGAACCTGAGAAAGGCGCGGCCAGAGTCTTGCGCCCATTGTTCAAGGTCGAGCGCCTTCGTGCCCTCCTTGTCCGAGCGGAACCCGCCCAGAAACACGACACCCGGGCCTGCACCTTCGATCTGGCTGTATGCCAGCCGTCGCCCGTCGTGCAGGAAGAAGCGTGTCATTGAAGTGCACCCCTTGTTGGCCGGAACGAATGGCAGCCTGCCTTGTTGCCGTTACGAATTGAGCCGCGGCATGCGCATTATTCTGAACTGTCGTGGGGCGGGCAACGTGAAATTCCAATCGTGCACTCTTCCGGCGCCTCCAAACCTCGCCGTTTGCGCACCGACATTGCCCGCTCTGGCATCCCGCCCTGCCATGCCCGCTCCTTCAGCGCCACCTTTGCAGGGCCGAGCGGGCCTGCGACCTTCCGGAAAGACGCTGACGCCAAGGTGCGGGCATCTCCGTGAACCGTGCTTGCCGCGGAAGACTGGTGATGTGGTCCAGACTCCACGCATGCGCCGAATTCAGTGTTGTCGACATGCATCTGCGTTGTCGCGCTGCATGTCTGGCGACCATCGGTCGAGTCATGTAGGTGCGGCCATGCAATGACCTTGCGGAAGATCACGAGATCACCTGACGTTCTGGTTGTCGGCGGCGGAAATGCAGCGCTCTGCGCTTCCATCTCTGCGCGGGAGGCAGGTGCGTCGGTGCTGCTCCTTGAACGCGCACCGATGCCGTACCGAGGCGGAAACTCCCGGCACACCCGAAACTTCCGCTGCATGCATGCCGGACCGCTTGGGCAACTCACCGATGCCTATGGCGAGGACGAGTACTTCAACGACTTGATGCAGGTCACGGGCGGCAAGACGGACGAGGCGCTGGCCCGAATGGTGATTCGGCGCTCCGAGGACTGCCATCTCTGGATGGAGGCGCACGGCGTGAGATTCCAGCCCTCACTCTCGGGCACGCTTTCGCTCAGCCGTACCAACGCCTTCTTCCTGGGCGGCGGCAAGGCGCTGGTAAACGCCTACTACCGTACCGCGGAGCGGCTCGGAGTCAAAGTCGCTTATGATTCGGAAGTGAAGCATCTGGCTCTGACCGACCGGGTCTCCGAAGTGCATGCGACAATGGACGGACAGGACGTCTTGCTCGAACCCGGTGCGGTGGTCGTCGCCTCAGGCGGGTTCGAGGCGGACATCGACTGGCTTGCGCGGGCCTGGGGCGAAGCCGCGAGAAACTTCCTGATTCGAGGCACGCCCTACAACCGGGGTGAAGTGCTGCGCGACCTGTTGGATCAGGGCATCGAAAGCGTCGGCGACCCTACCCAATGTCATGCCGTGGCCATCGACGGCCGCGCGCCCAAATTCGATGGCGGCATCGTGACGCGGCTGGATTGCGTGCCGTTCTCGATCGTCGTGAACAAGGACGGGAGACGGTTCTACGACGAGGGCGAGGACGTATGGCCCAAGCGCTATGCAATCTGGGGTCGCCTGGTGGCCGCCCAGCCCGATCAGGTGGGTTACGCGATCATCGATGCAAGGTCTCGTGACCTCTTCATGCCGTCAGTGTTCCCGCCGGTCGAGGCCGGTACGATCGATGAATTGGCTCGGAAATTGCGGCTGCCGGTCGAAGCCCTCCGTCGGACCGTCGAACAATTCAATGCAGCCTGCGTGGACGGATCGTTTCACCCGAACGAACTTGACGGGCTTGCTACGGTCGGACTCGATCCGGCGAAGACGAACTGGGCCCGGCCGATCACCGCGCCCCCGTTTTTCGGCTACGAGTTGCGCCCGGGCGTGACCTTCACGTATCTCGGCCTCAAGGTCGACAAGACAGCGCAAGTGCAAGGCCCAAGCGGGCCGGTCCAGAACCTGTGGGCGGCCGGAGAGATCATGGCGGGTTCGATCTTGGGCCAAGGCTATCTGGCGGGATTTGGCATGACCATAGGCACGGTCTTTGGCCGGCTCGCAGGAGAAGGTGCATCCGCCCATGTTCGATGAATCCCTTTCGGAGGCACGTCGCCAAGCCGACATCTGCAATGCCTGCCGGTATTGCGAGGGCTACTGCTCGGTCTTCCCGGCAATGTTCAGCAAGAGGGATTTCCAGGACGGCGACCTGACGCAATTCGCCAGTCTCTGCCACAACTGCCGGGGCTGCTACTATGCCTGCCAATACACCGAGCCGCACGAATTCGCCTTGAACCTGCCCGGGGCGCTGTCCGAACTGCGGCACGAAAGCTGGAAAGCCTTCGCCTGGCCGCGCGGGCTGGCAGTTCTCTTCGACCGGGCGGGCGTGGCGGTGGCGGCAGGGCTTGCACTGGCCTTCGCCGCGCTCTTCTGGACGGCGTCAGCCTTGAAGCCCGAAGGAGGCGAGGGATTCTATGCGATCATGTCACATGGGCTGATGGTTGCAATCTTCACGCCTGCCTTCGTCTTTCCCCTCTTCGCGGTCGCCATCTCGCTCCTGCGCTACTGGCGATTCGTGGACGGCGGCACGCTGCGCCCGCGGGCGGTCTGGAACGCTTGCCGTGCCGTCGGATCAATGCAGGATCTGTCCGGCGGCCATGGCGACGGCTGCAATTTCGAAGACGAAGACCGATACTCCAATGCTCGAAGGCATTTGCACCAGGCGACCCTCTACGGGTTCCTGCTTTGCTTCGCGTCCACCGCCAGCGGCACGGTCCTGCACTATGGCTTCGGGCTGGAGGCGCCGTACGGACTCGTCAGCTTGCCCAAGCTCTTCGGACTGCCGGGCGGCATCCTGCTTTGCGCGGGCACGGCCGGTCTGGCCTGGCTCAAGACCAAGGCCGACCCGGAACTCGGCTCACCGAGGACATGGGGCGGAGAAATGGCCTTCGTGCTGCTGCTCTTCACCGTCAGTGCCACGGGCCTTGCCCTGTATGCCGCCACGGGCAGCGCCGCAGTTGAATGGCTGCTTCCTTTTCATCTCGGAACGGTCCTCACGTTCTTCCTGCTGGCCCCGTATTCAAAGATGGTTCACGGATTCTACAGGCTGGCGGCATTGATCAAGAACGCGGACCGCAAGCCATGATGGTCGGCATGCCAGACGGCATCACCGGGAACGCACGACGGAGCGCAGTCCATGCACGTGGATGTCGAGAGAAGGCCTTGAAGCCGGTGTGCCGATGCGTGCAGCCATTGGCGACGGCATGTCACTGCCGGATTTCGGTGCCGGGGACGGCTTCATCGGCATGCCAAATTCTTGAGCGTGCCAATTGTGCAATTTCGTCCCAATCCACGAGAATTTGCGCAATCGACGTTGACATCATCAAGCTTCCGCGCCATCTGCGCTCCAAATAACCCGCAACCGGGCGTTCCGTGGGCGCCAGACCGACGAGGAGCACGAGGCCGATGGCCCAGATTTCCCTTACCTTTCCTGATGGCAATTCGCGTGACTACGAGGCGGGCATAACCCCGCACGGGGTGGCGGCGGACATCTCGGTCTCGCTTGGCAAGAAGGCAATCAGCGCCACCGTGAACGGCGCACATTGGGATCTGGCTTGGCCGATAGAATCGGATTCGGCCATCAGCATCCACACCATGCAGGACGACGAGCAGGCGCTCGAACTCATCAGGCACGACTTTGCACATGTCATGGCGCGTGCGGTTCAGGAAATCTGGCCCGACGTGAAGGTCACCATCGGGCCGGTCATCGAGTACGGCTGGTATTACGACTTTGACCGGGAAGACCACTTTTCGCCGGAAGACCTGGGCAAGATTGAGGCCAAGATGAAGGAAATCATCAACGCCCGTGACCCGGTTCACACCGAGGTCTGGGACCGAGAGCGTGCGCTTCAACACTATCGTGACAATGACGAACCCTACAAATTGGAACTGGTTGACGCGATACCCGGTTCGGAACCAATCCGCATGTACTGGCACGGCGAATGGCAGGATCTCTGTCGCGGTCCGCATCTGCAGCACACCGGCCAGCTGCCTGCAGACGCCTTCCGGCTGACCAGCATTGCCGGCGCATACTGGCGGGGTGACAGCAATCGCGAGATGCTTCAGCGCATCTACGGGGTCGCCTTCAAGAACCGTGATGGCCTGAAGCAGCACATGCACATGCTCGAGGAGGCCGCGAAGCGCGACCACCGGAGGATCGGGCGCGAAATGCACCTCTTCCACATGCAGGAGGAAGCGCCCGGCCAGGTCTTCTGGCATCCGAACGGCTGGACCATCTACACGACCCTGCAGGACTACATGCGCCGCCGCCAGCACGCGGGCGGATACGTGGAAGTGAACACCCCGCAGATCGTAGCCCGAAAGCTGTGGGAAGAAAGCGGCCACTGGGATAAGTTCCAGGAACACATCTTCACGCTCGAAGTGGACGAGGAGCATGCCCGCGAGAAGGCGGTGAACGCGCTGAAGCCGATGAACTGCCCTTGTCACGTGCAGATATTCAACCAGGGCATCAAGTCCTACCGGGACCTCCCCCTGCGCATCGCGGAATTTGGATCCTGCAGCCGCTACGAGCCGTCCGGTGCCCTGCACGGCATCATGCGGGTACGCGGGTTCACCCAGGATGACGCGCACATCTTCTGCCTCGAGGACCAGATCGAAAGCGAGACGGCTCGCTACATCGACTTCCTGTCCAACATCTATTCCGATCTCGGGTTTCCCGAGTTCAAGGTGAAATTCGCCGACCGCCCGGCCGTGCGCGCGGGCGCGGACGAGACATGGGACAAGGCGGAGAAAGCCTTGCTGCATGCAACAAGGGCAGCCGGAATCGAACCCGAACTGAACCCGGGCGAGGGCGCATTCTATGGACCAAAGCTGGAATTCGTCCTGACCGACGCGATCGGGCGCGACTGGCAGTGCGGAACCCATCAGGTCGACTTCGTACTGCCTGAACGACTGAATGCCACCTATGTGGGCGAGGATGGAGCCAAGCACCGTCCCGTCATGCTGCACCGTGCCGCGCTCGGATCATTTGAACGCTTCATTGGCATCCTGATCGAGAGCAGCGAAGGCCGACTTCCATTCTGGCTGGCGCCGCGTCAGGTCGTAGTAGCCTCGATCACGTCGGACGCGAACGAGCATGCCGCCAAGATAGTCGCTGAACTTGTGAGCGCTGGCGTTCGCGCGGAACTCGACATCCGGAACGAGAAGATCAGCTACAAGGTTCGGGAGCATTCGATCGGCAAGGTGCCGGTGATCCTGGCGGTTGGTCGCCGCGAAGTGGACGAAGGGTCCGTGAGCGTCAGGAGGCTTGGCAGCAAGGCTACCGAGACCCGTGCGCTCGCCGATGCGGTCCGGGAACTTGCATCCGAGGCTCTCCCGCCAGATCTCCGAGGGGACGAACGGGTGCGCCCCGAAGAATGTGCGGCATAGGTGCCTCTGGTGGCCGAAGGCGTGCGATATTTCAGTTTTTGACAACACTGTCAGCACACGCAGCCGTGAATGGAAGTCCGATCCAATCCCGTCTTGAATGCCCGGGTCGACTCAACGACGAAATCTCAACTGTATGAGGACATTCAAATGTCGAAAACGACCAAGACCCTGGCGGCCGCTGGCGCTGTTGCAACCGCGTTGGCTGCGTCACTGGCTGTGCCCGCGCAAGCCCAGACAAAGGAAAAGTGCTACGGCGTCTCGCTGGCCGGCCAGAACGACTGTGCAGCTGGTCCGGGCACGACCTGCTCCGGCACGTCCACAGTCGACTACCAAGGCAATGCCTGGACGCTTGTCGACACGGGCACCTGCACCGAGATCGAGTTGCCTGCCATGGCCGACGGCACGCCACGCATGGGTTCGCTCGAGCCGATCGAGCGCGACTTGCCGAGCTAAGGCCCTGGAATCTGGCGGCGTCTCCTGCCGTGTTGGAGACGCCGCAACGTCCGGACTCCGTCAATGCTGGATGCCACCACACACAGGTCTTCCCGCCTGCCCGATGCGCCAGGGGTCGGCTACAAGCCACAGCACTTCACCGAGATAGTGGACGATGCCGGGCCGGTTGCCTGGCTGGAGATTCACGCCGAAAACTACATGGGCGACGGCGGGCGACCCATCGCCCAGCTCAGGCATCTCGCCGAGCGCTTCGCGTTTTCAGTGCATGGCGTCGGCCTCTCGATCGGCGGCGAAGGTCCGCTGGATTCCGAGCACCTTGCACGGCTCAAGCACCTTGTCGGCTGGCTTGATCCGGCGAGCTTTTCGGAACATCTCGCGTGGTCCACCCACGACTCCGCGTTTCTCAACGACCTGCTGCCCCTGCCCTACACCGAGGCCACCCTCGCCCGCGTCGCCGAGCATGTCGACGAAGTCCAGAACGTCGTCGGGCGACGCATGTTGCTGGAAAATCCTTCGTCCTATCTCGCGTTCGAGGAGTCCACTCTGACCGAAACCGACTTCCTTCGCGAGGTCGCCAGGCGAACCGGTTGCGGGCTCCTGCTCGACGTGAACAACGTCTTTGTCAGCGCCACGAATCTTGGCACTGATCCGATTTCGTATATCGACGCGTTCCCCGTCGAACTGGTCGGAGAAATTCACCTCGGTGGACATGACGACGATGAAGACGACCATGGCGCGCCCCTGCTGATTGACAATCATGGCCGCGAGGTCGCGGACCCCGTGTGGTCACTGTTCGACTACACGATCCGGAAGTCCGGCCCCAAGCCCAGTCTCATAGAATGGGATAACGATGTCCCCGAATGGCCGGTCCTAAAGGCTGAAGCCTGCCGTGCCGCCAAGGTACTTGAAGCTGCGACCGCATGAGGGTCAACCAGACCAGCTTTCGGCACGCGCTTCTGGATCCGGAGGCCGCACGCCCAGATGGCCTGAGCGACGGCATGGGCCGACCGGCCGGGCGCCGATTCGACGTGTATCGCAACAACGTCTCGGTCTCGCTGACCGAGGCGCTCGAGGTGGGCTTTCCGGTCATCCGCAAACTGGTCGGGCACGACAATTTCAAGGTGCTTGCCGCTGCGTATCTGCGCCGTCATCCGCCGCACTCGCCGCTGATGATGCATTTCGGGGCCGAATTGCCTTCGTTTCTGGCCGATTTCGAACCCACGAGGCAAACCGGCTACCTGCCGGACATCGCCCGGCTCGAACTTGCCATCCGGGAAAGCTACCACGCGGCCGACGCAGACCCGATCAACCCTGCAGAACTCGAGGCACTGCCTCCCGAGGCATTGATCGGCTCCCGCGTGCAACTTGCCCCCGCCTTGCGGCAGGTGCGGTCACCCTGGCCGATCTTCTCCATCTGGCGGTTCAACGTCGAGGAAGGCGCAAAAAGTCCGGAAATGGCCGCCGAAGACGTGCTGATCGCCCGACCGGACATGGATCCGGTTCCCGGGCTTCTGCCCTCAGGAGGGGCGGAATTCATCAACGCGCTCTTGACGGGTGCGACATTCGGGGATGCAATGGACAAGGCATCAGAGGCATCCTGGGACTTTGACTTGCCGGTGGTGCTCACCCTCTTGGTCGAAATGAAGACCATTGTCGAAATTGGAGGATAGCTTTCATGACCAGAAATATCCTGCTGCTGCCGGACCGGCTGCTTGCGCTGATCGAACCGGCAGCCACGCCGGTCCTGACAACGCTTGCGCGTTTCATTTTTGCTGCGGTCCTGCTTGTCTACTACCTGAACTCCGCGCTCACCAAGATTCCCGAAGGCCTGATCAATCTTGTATCGCCGAGCTTCAATGCCTTTGCCCAGATCTTCCCGAAGGAAGCCGAAGCCGTGGGCTACGACGTCACCAGCGCAACGATCTTCCAGCAACTTGTGATCCTTGCCGGAACCTGGGCGGAATTCGTGCTTCCGTGCCTCGTGGTCATCGGCTTGTTCACCCGTGCCGCCGCGCTCGGCATGATCGGCTTCGTCGCGGTTCAGAGTCTCACGGACATATTCGGACATGGCGGAGAGACCGGTGCTTGGTTTGACCGACTCTCGGACGCGGTCATTCTCGATCAGCGCGCCTTCTGGGTCTTCCTGCTTCTCTACCTGCTCTTCCGGGGCGGCGGGCCGATTTCAGTCGACCGATTGCTCGACGCGGCCTTTGATCGAAACAGGTAGAACGAAACCGGACAATCAATCTGGCGACCGGGCCCATTCGCCGAGATGCCGCGCTCTGGCCGCGGCATGCCATCCAAGCGTGACCAGTTCGCCATCGACGATGACGGGGCGCTTCATGAGCGAGGGATGCTTGGCAATCAGGTCGCCTGGCGTTCCCTGACGTTTGGATTCGGGCAGATTGCGCCAGGTGGTCGAGCGACGATTCACGAGCGCGTCGCCAAACTCTCGAAGGAACCGGTCAATCAGGTCGAAATCCAACTGGCTTTCGCGGACGTCCACGAGAGTCACGTCCTTTCCTGCAGCCTTCAGTTCCTGGATTGCCGACCGGCACGTGCTGCAATTCTTCAACCCATAAAGCACAGGCATTTTTGATCGTCTCCCGGTCCTTCAAGGTTTCGCTTGTGTTTTTTGGAATTTGCCTCAGACTCCAGCCAGCATCGGACGTCAAGTCGTTTGCCTTACTTTGGCATTCGTCTTGGTCTTTTTTGCTGCTCCTAGACTGGCCCGGAAATTCCGGGCGAAAAGACCAAAGGAAAACTACCATGCCTACTGGAACCGTGAAGTGGTTCAATACCCACAAAGGCTACGGGTTCATCGCGCCCGACGAAGGCGGAAAGGACGTGTTCGTTCATGTCTCTGCCGTGCAAAAGGCCGGATTGACCGGATTGAGCGACAATCAGAAAGTCGAATACGAACTGGCCGAAGGCCGTGACGGCCGCCAGATGGCGGACGATCTGAAGGCCATCTGACGATCCAGGATTGAAACTGCCTGTGTTCATGAATCCGCCGCTGCGCAAGCATCCGGCGGATTCATGATTGTTCCGGATGGTTGTCTGCACATTGCACGCGCACGGGGGCTGTGCAGCGCACAAGTTTGCTTGCCTACCTTCCGGAATTTCGCCGTTGGCCAATGCCTGCGGACATAGGGTGCAAACGCGATTGCCAGGGACACGCGGCGCGGTGATGCGCACGACCGGACCGGCGGACGGACGGCGCCAATCGCAAAGCGACAGTGAAGGCGGCAAGACCCGGACGAACGTATCGCGGGCCGCTGTCAACCCCAGGCAATCAGCGAATAAGGCCTTGGAATTCCCTCCACTCGCCCTTTGACATGCCGGATGCCTCTTGCGTCACGTCCTCGCCGGCCAGCATCCTGCGGACGCAGTCGAGGGCCGATGCCGAAAGTGCCGCACCTCCCAGTCGATAGTCCTTGAACGCCCTGTAGGCGAACGGAACCCAATCGGCGACCAGCTTGCAGAGTTGTTCCGCGTATACGCGAATTTCGTACTGCGCGTGGGCATCCGCCCTCAACCGCAGAAAATGGAAGAGGTTGTGCAAGTCCGTCTTCCAGTACCACTGGGTATACACGTTGGCGGGCAGGTTCATGCGCGCAAGCTCCCTGGCCAGCCCCATCTGACCATCCTGGGAAATCATTTGCTCATAGTGGTCGTAGCAACGCGTGGAATCGGTCTTCAGGATTTCCAAGACGCGGGCCGCCTCCTCTCCCGACAGCGCCTCGCCGCGGCCTTGGCTGTTGACGGTGGATTGCGCGGCAAGATCGTCCATGCTCGGGATGTAGAACTCGCGATCCAGAATCGAATAGCGCGCCGAATACTCGTTCACGTTGGCGGTGCGGTGGCGGATCCACTGGCGCGCGACGAACACGGGCAGCTTCACGTGCAGCTTGATCTCGCACATCTCGAAGGGGGTCGAATGGGAATGGCGCATCAGGTAGCGGATCAGGCCTTCATCATTGGACACCGATTTCGTGCCCTTTCCGTAGCTCACGCGAGCTGCCTGGGTGATCGCAGCGTCGTCACCCATGTAGTCGATGACCCGAACAAACCCGTGGTCCAAAACCGGGTGGATCGTGTAGAGATGATCCTCCATCCCAGGTGCCGTCACGCGCCGTGTCGACTGCTTCGCCGCCCGCATTTCGGCGATTTCCGTTTCGGGGTCCTGGATTGCGTCCTCTGCCATGCTCTCTCTTCGCTTCAATCGACTCAACGGCCGACCACAGCATAGTGGGGTCTCACCCCATCACAACACCATATGAAGGGATCGAAGAGAATTTCCGCAGATTCCTGCCAGAAAGCGCTTTGAACGCGCGGGGGATCCGTTCTGGACACGCCACGATTGCACAAAGGCACGTGCTTCGGCGGTTCAGTGTTGAGCACGCCTGACAATGCGATAGGCTGCCCGGAATTTGAAAGGAGTGACTCGCATGGGAATCGAATACCTGCACACGATGGTGCGCGTGAAGGATCTCGAGACGTCCAAGGCCTTCTACGAGCTTCTGGGCCTCGAGGAAACGCGGCGGATCGAAAACGAAACCGGACGGTTCACGCTGGTGTTCCTGTCGCCTCCCGGACAGGAAAACGCGGATGTCGAACTCACCTGCAACTGGGATGGCGATGACGGGCTCCCCTCGGACAGCAGGCATTTCGGGCATCTCGCCTACCGCGTCGATGACATCTACGCGACATGCCAGCACCTGATGGACAACGGCGTAACGATCAACCGTCCTCCACGTGACGGTCACATGGCCTTCGTCCGCTCGCCCGACAATGTCTCGGTCGAGTTGCTTCAGCGAGGCGAGCACCTGCCCCCCGCCGAGCCGTGGGCGAGCATGGAGAATACCGGGCACTGGTGATCGGACGCTCCGGCTTCGCACTGCCAAGGATCTTCCTGCGAAGAATCCGCGAAGCAAGGAGCGCCTCCACACCAGTGGCCGAGATTGAATGCGAACCCGCCCGGCCGCCCCGTCATGGCAACAGGTTCGTTGCTCCTGGCATCAGCTTGATTCGTCCGTACGTTCCACCGGACGTCATGTCGTCCGATTGATTGCAGGCCGAGAACGCTTGCCCAAGTCCGATTCTTGCGCGCGAGGTCACCCGGACGCCGTCCCGTGAGCCTTGATGCGTGTGATCAGGCAGACGAAGCGCTCGGGAGGCTTCCCCTTCCCGCTGACCCACGCGTACAGGTCCTGATCGCTCTCGCAAAGCAGGTCTTCATAGAGATCGAGTTCGGATGCGTCGAGCGCCTTGCCCGCTTCATCCCAGAACCGACCCAGAACCAGGTCCATTTCCCTGGTGCCGCGTCGCCAGGAACGCATGCCCAACCGGCGAAACCGAGTGTCAGGATTCTCGTTCATTCGCCTCGTCGGCAGCTTGACCCAAGCGCTTCTCGAGGACGCCGAGCCGCGCGACGGAACGCTGCATCTCGGCCCTGAGTATTCGCATTTCGTGCAAGAGCTCGCTCATTCGTACCGAACCTGCCTCGGGTTGCGAGCCCACGCCCTGGCCCTCACCTGTCAGCAGCCAGGGAATCGAGACATCCAGCACGCCCGCCAGCATCTGGATCCTGTTTGCGCGCGGCTCACGTATGTCGTTCTCCCAACCCTCCATGGTCTTTAGGGAGACACCGAGACGACGGGCGAGCGCCTTTTGCGTCAAGCCTTGGGCATTCCGTGCCGCGGCAAGCCTGTCGCCGAAAGTCGCAGCGTCCTCCGCAAACCAGTTCTTCCCGCCGTTGTCTTCCATGATGTCCTCAATCCGCTTGTGACCCGCGCAGTCACCCTCTATCACGTCTGCGCCCTAGTTCCATCCGGTGACACCAATGCGGCACATTTCTGTAACACTCGACCGTGTCAAACCGTCGCCAACGGTTGCCCTGACAGGCCTCGTCGCCGCATTGAAATCGCAAGGTCGCGACATCATCAGCCTTGGAGCGGGGGAGCCGGACTTCCCGACGCCGCGGCACATCTGCGAAGCGGGAAAGAACGCCATCGACTTGGGTCGCACGCGCTATACGGCCGTGGACGGGATCGCCGAACTGAAAGAGGCGATTGCCGCCAAGTTCGCGCGGGACAACGATCTTGCGTATCCACATGAGCAGATCATCGTTAGCACGGGCGGCAAGCAGGTGCTGTTCAACGCGCTGATGGCGACGCTGAATCCTGGTGACGAGGTGATTGTTCCTGCACCCTATTGGGTCAGCTATCCCGACATGGTGCGGCTCGCTGGCGGAACACCGTCATTCGTCGAGACCAGGATCGAGGACGGATTCAGGATCTCGCCCGCGCAACTCGATGCGGCGATCACGTCCAGGACGAAATGGCTGATCTTCAACGCGCCCTCCAATCCGACCGGGGCCGGCTACTCGCCCGACCAGATGAGGGCCCTGACAGACGTGCTGGAACGGCACCCGCATGTCTGGATCCTGAGTGACGACATATACGAACATATCGCCTTTCCGGGATATGCGTTCTCGACTCCGGCGCAGGTAGCTCCCGCACTCTTCGAACGCACCCTGACGATGAATGGCGTCTCGAAGGCCTATGCAATGACTGGCTGGCGGATCGGCTATGCCGGCGGGCCGCGCGAACTGGTCTCTGCAATGCGAACCGTCCAGTCGCAATCGACGACAAACCCGTCCTCGATCAGCCAGTGGGCTGCCGTTGAGGCACTGAACGGTCCGCAAGACTACCTGGAAGATGCCGTCAAGTCCTTCCACAGACGCCGCGATCTTGTTGTGGCCGCATTGAATGCAACGGACGGCGTGTCCTGTCCGGTGCCGGATGGCGCGTTCTACGTCTATCCTTCCATTGCGGGTTGCATCGGCAAGACTTCGGCGGGCGGCACGGCAATCGACACGGATGAGGATTTCTGTTCCGCGCTTCTTGAGGAAACTGGTGTGGCGACGGTTTTTGGCGGCGCGTTCGGGGCCTCACCCAATTTCCGGATAAGCTACGCCGCCTCGGACGAACAATTGTCCGAAGCGATGGCTCGCATCCAGGACTTCTGCAACAAGCTGGCATGAGCGCGTTGTCGTTGACGATCGCCTGAAGCATGCCGCATCGGGCAAGACTGAGCGACAATCCGAGGTCGGTCAATCGACACGCTCAAGGCGATCCTGCCGACTTCGGCCTCTGGACCATCCCGTGCAAGAGTGGCGGAAGGCCCTGGTCCCAAGGCGTCACGTCGCCCTTCACGCCGCTCCAGGCCCGTGCGACCAGTTCCCTGCCAAGGACGCGCTCTGGATTCGTCGGCGGCGGCATTCTCACGCCGACAAGCGGCTTGAACCCGAAACGACCATAGTAAGGCGCATCTCCTACAAGCATCACCCGTTCCCAGTGCGCGGCATTCGCGAGGGCCTCCTCGATCAGAAGCCCGCCCACGCCTTCGCCCTGCCTCGTCGGATGCACGGCGACGGGCCCAAGAAGCAGGGCCGGCGTTCCGCCCACCCTTACCGGCCAGAACCGAATCGCACCGCCAAGCATGCCGTCCTCGTCACGCGCCGTAAGGCAAAGATCGCGCACGGGATCCGTGCTGTCGCGCAAACGGTACGACGAAAGGGCCTCGCGTCCCGGCGCAAAGCTGAGATCGAATAGGGTCTCGACCTCCCACCAATCCTCTTCCGTTTCCACGCTGAGCTGCACCGCCCGACCCCGGCAATTCGTTGTGGAGCGCCCGTAACACATGCGTTAGGCGGTGCACAAATTAAGAGGCAGGTTCATGTTCTACAGACCCGAGGATGGCCACGGACTTCCCCGCAACCCCTTCAAGGCAATCGTGACGCCGCGACCTGTTGGCTGGATTTCGTCGCGGGACGTGGACGGTACGGAGAACATCGCTCCCTACTCGTTCTTCAATGCCGTGGCCGACGAACCTCCCCAGGTGATGTTTGCCTCAAGTGGCGCAAAGTCCGATCAAGAAGACTCCAAGGACAGTGTCTCCAACATCCGCCGGACAGGCGCCTTCTGCGTCAACATCGTGGAATACGCGATGCGGAACCCGATGAACGTCACCTCGGGCGACTACGGCAAGGACGTGGACGAGTTTGAGCACGCCGGGCTGGCCCGTGCACCTTGCAAGACGATTCCATGCTCTCGGGTCGAAGGTGCTCCGGCCGCGCTGGAGTGCCGGCTTACGGAAATCGCCCGACTCAGGGGCGAAGCGAACTGCATGGTGCTTGGCGAGGTGACGGGCATCCACCTGCGCGACGACTGCCTGTCTGACGGACGCTTCGACATCCTGAAATACGAGCCGCTGGCCAGGTTGGGCTATCGGGACTATGCGCGCATTACGGCACTCTTTGAAATGACCCGACCGTCCGACTGAACGGACGCGCCTTCAGTCGAGCCCAATCACTCGTGCATCACCGGCTTCAGTTGGTCTTCTGTCTCGGGATGAACGGCAAGGGCAGTGCCGGCACTCCGTCCTCGATCAGTTTCCGGGCCTCGTCTGAACGCGCCTCTCCGTGAATCGACCGTTGCGGCACCGTGCCCTCATGCATCGCACGCGCTTCCTTCACGAAACGATCGCCTACATAGTCCGAATTCTCCTCGACATGCGCCTTCAACTTGCGGATCGCGTCGGCAATTTCAGGGTCAGTCGCCGTCGCCATGGATTTCGACGTATCGTCACGTGCCTCTCCCTTGGCTGCCCTCTTGCGGGAGGAACGCACCGGCGGCGCCATCAGCTCCTTGGAGACGCTGGTACTGTCACATTCTGGACATGTCACATGACCAGCCGACACGAGTTCCGTGAACTTCTCGCTCGAGGCAAACCAGCTCTCGAAGCCGTGGCCATTGGCGCATTTGAGCGCGAACCGGATCATCTGTCCACCCCGCAGGAAACCCCGTCCTTCAGGGCGTGGAGGAATGCGGGGTCTCGTGTTCCGTGCATCGTCGCCGTCTCCTTCTGCCGTGTCGTGTCGAGGCGGTATCCGTACCCGTCGCCGCGCTGGACGATGCGGCAATGCCGGTGGGAATCGCCCAAGACGGTGCCGCCGGCCGTCTGGACGTTGAACGATCCCGAGGCCCGAACCGCGACGCGGCCCGAATGGACGCCCCGCTTCCTGCCCGACGGAACGACCGCGCACACGATGTCCCCCGTCCGGAAGCCCCGGACGGACTTCCCCGCCATCAGGTAGCCGACCGGGAAGCCGGACCGGTCCGCACGCGTGCGCGAGTACGATCCCCGGCCCATGGCCCTGATCCCGAGCACGGGCTGGTCCCAGCCCTTCAGCGCGGGCGTCTCCCCCACGCAGGCCGCGTCGAGCGCGTGCGACTTGGGGATCCCCAGCCGCGCCCGGTTGAACTTCGTCCGCCCTCCAGAGTGGCCGGAGACGGGAAGGCCGGTCCGCTCCAGCCCCTCGAACAGGACGCGGCCGGAGGCGTTGACCGCGGAGGCGTCGCGAAGCGGCGCCTTGGCCCCGTCGAGACCTCGGCGCAGCCGTCCGGGCCGCCTGGCCAGGAAGCTCTCCACCGTCCGCGATCCCTTGGCCCGGTTGCAGGAGGGGCAGGCGAGCGTCAGGTTGGAGACCCGGTCGGACCCGCCCCGGGCCTTCGGTCGCACGTGATCAATCTGGAGCGGCGTCCCCGCGGAGCCGCAGTAGGCGCATTTGCGTCCCCATTTCTCGAGCAGATACGCCCGGACCTCGTACCCGGCGAGCGTTCCCTGCTGGTACTCCGCGCCCTCGATGCCGGGACTCTCCGGCGCCTGCGTGTCGAAGCGCACCGTCTCGCACCGGATCCCGGTCACCGGCGCAAGTCTCCTGAACCGTTCCGTCCAGGACAGCACGTTGTCCACCCGCGACTGCAGCGAGGACGGGAGCCGTCTCCCGGAACGCCGGTTCAGGAACCGCTCCTTCCGGTATCTCAGGTTCGCCGAGCGCCGCCGCCGCCGATAATTGGCCCGTTGCGGCATCGACTTCCGGACCCGCTCTCCCCTGTGCCCAATCTCGGCAAGGGACAGGACCTCGCCGTCATTCCGGACGAGCGCCATGCCCGTCGTCCTCGACCCCGGGTCCATCTTCAGGTCCAGGGGCTGCGTCCCCCCTCCGGTCCTGTCCCGGAGCCGTATGCTGAAGGGACGGAGGCTCGCCGCGACGGCGCGCCCCTTCTTCAGAAGCGTCCTCGCCCGCGCCGGATGGCACGGCATCAGCGGGTCGCCCCGCCTGTCGAGGACGAAGACGCGGCTTACGCCGCTCTCGGAGTCGCGCGAGCTTCTCCGGTGACGCCGGCCGGAGCCGGGCTCCGCTCGCACATCTTGCACATCCGCGTCTGGATTCACCCCGTTTCGTGCCTGACCCGGCGTGTCTGCAGGCGAACCTTCGAGTGCCTGGAACTGAGGAAGCATCCCAGGGTCGGTCTTGAACGTATGGTGCAAGGCAGATCGGATGATCGTCCCCTTTCTCGTGCTGGTCAGCATGGGCCCTCGGGGCGTCCGCCCCTCAAGCCCTTCCCTTCAGGGAGGGGTCGCTGGCGGAATCTTCTTACCGCGTCAATCTTGCTACGCTTGCCGGGCACGATTGGCAATGCAAGAGCCCGATCACACGTTCGCGGGATCGAAGCGCTTTATGATCGCCGCCAGTTCGGGTTCGCTCACTTGCGTTGCCGCCTTGGCCAGCGAAAACCACTTCCGCTTCCGCTGGGATGCTTCGGGGAAGTCCGAGCGCAGTTTCTTGACGCGCATGGGGAAGATGGCGACCACGCAGGGTGCGACCTGATTCGCCGAGACGATCTTGTTGTAGCTGAAGATTCCGAGGCATGTCGCCTTTGCCTTGCCCTCTACGCCGGCCTCTTCCCACGCTTCCGTCACGGCGGTCTTCATCGGCGTGACGTGATCCTGTGGCCAGCCCTTCGGAATGATCCACCGCTTCCGGCGCCGTGACGTCACAAGAAGCACCTGTATTTCGTCGCCGCGTCGCCGCCAGCACAATGCACCAAACTGGGTTCGAACCCCTCGTTTGCCGCCGTTGGAAAGCCTGAGCGGGCGTTGCCTGTCGCCTTGGACGCTCATTTTCTGTGTCATTTCAGCTCGAATTGCCCTTAAGGAAGGACCTTAGCACCAAGTTCGCGTCTTGAGAAGAAGGCTGTTGCGCACACGTTCAACCCGGAATTTCAGCCGCAAACCGCGCAATCCGGACGCCTCGAGAGCTTGATGCTTCGGGTGTCCCCGTAGAGCGCGTCGTATATGAGCAGGCTGCCCCTCAGCGTCTCGCCCGCCCCGGAAATCACCTTGATCGCCTCGACCGCCATCATCGTGCCCAGAACGCCGGGCAAGGGTCCAAGAACGCCAGCTTCCGCACAGCTCGGCGCCAATCCAGGTGCCGCAGGTTCTGGGAAAACGCATGCATAACAAGGTCCTCCGCGCGCGGGATCAAAAACGCTGACTTGACCTTCCCATTGGGCTATGGCGCCGGAAATCAATGGGATCCTTCCCTTCACGGCAAATTCGTTGACCAGATAACGGGTGTCCACGTCATCCGTGCCGTCAAGGACCAGATCATAGTCCGCGAAGAGATCGGCAGCGATCTCGCGTGTCAGCCGCCGGTTATAGGGGCGGATGCTGACGAAGGGATTCTGGTCGACCATCGCCTTCTGTGCCGAAAACACCTTGGGCATGCCGATTCGCGCATCTGAATGGATTACCTGGCGCTGGAGATTCGAATTCTCGACCACGTCGCCATCGATGACGCCGATGGTGCCGACGCCGGCAGCCGCCAGGTATTGAAGGACCGGCGCGCCCAGGCCGCCCGCGCCTACCACCAGAACACGCGCGCCCTTCAATCGCCTCTGTCCGGTCCCCCCGATCTCGCGAAGGGCAATGTGACGTGCGTTTCGCTCAATTTCATTGGTCGAAGCACTGGAACCCGCCTCGGTCCGGTTTTCCGGGCGAACACGCTCCCTTAGGTGGCGCAAGACGCGCAAGTATCCCCAGACGACCGCTGCCACTGCTCCGACCATAATCCACGCACTCGCCGATCCGCCGGTCGCTTCGCGCAGTGAATTGCCCGCAGGAAGCACAAGCTGCATCGAAAGCACCGCGAGGTAGAGAACCGCAATCAGAATGAGACGTACGCGCGCAGGAACATGGAAGAGCCGCCCCGCGAACCAGAGCGCCACGGCCAAGGCAAGGACCGGCACCATCAGTCGCGCCCTGTCGAGCCGAATCCGTCCGCACCCCGTACCGTGTCCGGAAGCGATTCGACGACTTCGAAGCTGGCCTGTATCACGGGCGTCAAGACGGCCTGGGCAATGCGCTGGCCATGCTCGACGATCACCGGGTCGGCACCGAGGTTGATCAATATGACGCCAAGGGGACCCCTGTAGTCGCTGTCAATCGTGCCGGGTGCGTTCGCCAGGCTCAGCCCTTCCTTCAGTGCAAGGCCCGAACGTGGACGGATCTGCATCTCGAATCCGTCAGGTATCCCGACATGCAGGCCGGTAGGGACCAGCCGGCGCTCCCCTGGCGCAAGCTCGATACCCGGGCGGTCCGCTTGCGGCAGGTTCGCCCGAAGGTCGGCACCGGCCGCACCGGGGGATTCGTAGGCCGGAAGCGGGAGACTTCGATCCGCGCCTTCGGCCCAGGACATGGCAATCTCGGCTTTCATGAAAGTGCGTCGGCAATCCGCTGCGCAAGTCTGCGGGCCACATGCTCCTTCGATGCACGAGGCCAGGCTTCCTCGCCCGCCCGATCAATGACGGTCACCGCGTTCTCGTCACCGCCCATGATGCCCGTCGCCGGCGAAACGTCATTGGCAACGATCCAGTCGCACCGTTTGCGCCTGAACTTCGCCTTGGCGTTTCCGATCACGTCGTCGGTCTCCGCGGCAAAGCCCACGACCAGCCCCGGGCGATCCTTGCGCATGCGCGATACCGTCGCCAGGATGTCCGGGTTTTCGGCCAGACTGAGATTAAGGCCCGTGTTGGAGCCCCGCTTCTTGATCTTGGTCCCGGACTCCGCTTCCACGTGCCAATCCGCCACCGCCGCCGCGAACACGGCTGCATCGGCGGGAAGTGCAGCCTTGACGGCGTCAAGCATCTGCCGCGCCGTCTCGACTCGTACCACGGCGACGCCCCTCGGCGGCGGCACGGAGGCCGGGCCGGTCACGAACGTGACCCTTGCCCCAAGTCCCGCAAGCGCTGCGGCAATCGCAGACCCCTGGGCACCGGAAGAACGGTTGGCAATGTACCGGACGGGATCGATGGGTTCATGCGTTGGGCCCGACGTGACCACTACGTGTTTGCCTGAAAGCGCCCCGGTACCGAACTGCGCTACGATGGCGTCAACAATCTCGTCGGGTTCGGCCATGCGCCCGGGCCCGTATTCGCCGCATGCCATTTCCCCTTCGGACGGCCCGACGCGGGCGACGCCGTCGCTCTCAAGCGAGGCCATGTTTCGCTGGTTTGCCGGGTGAAGCCACATGCGCATGTTCATGGCCGGAGCGATCAGGACCGGCGTGTCGGTCGCCATCAACAGCGTTGACGCCAGATCGTCGGCATGCCCGCCGGCCATCTTGGCGGCGAGATCGGCCGTGGCAGGTGCAACGACCAGGATGTCTGCACTGCGCGACAGCTCTATATGGCCCATCTCGGCCTCGTCGGTCAGGTCGAAAAGATCGGTATAGGCCTTCTCGCCCGCAAGAGCCGAAGCCGAGAGCGGCGTGATGAATTCCGTCGCCGCACGCGTCAGCACCGGTGTCACCGCCCCACCGGCCTTGCGGACATGGCGGATCAGGTCCAGCGACTTGTAGGCGGCGATTCCACCACCCACGATCAGGAGAACGCGCTTGCCGTCCAGCATGTCTTGCCGCTCCTTGGGTTGTCACAAGTGTTAAGTTCCTAAAATGCAATGAGCAAGACTTTGCGCATCCGGTGCAGGCTGCGTCCACGCGCACTTGCCCAAGGACATGCCGAACCGTGCCGCGACCGTGACGTCGGCCACGATCAGGCGTCTTCCGGCAGCGATGCCCGCCACCCGCCTGGATCGTTGAGGCAGCCAAGTGGGGACGTGTAGGGCCATGCCCTGCATCCGGTGAATTGCTCCCAGCCGGAATTCCGGCAAGACCGGCATGGAGACAGTGCCGTTCGCACTCCCCGGCTGATCGGATCCTAACTGGCGAGGCGCGCGTCGATGGCGTCCCAGATTCTGCCGGCGACGTTCATGCCGTCGAACCGCTCAAGTTCCTGAATGCCGGTGGGCGAAGTGACATTGATCTCCGTCAGGTAGTCGCCAATGACATCGATTCCCACGAAGACCTGCCCCTTCTCGCGAAGCAGGGGCCCGATGGACTCACATATCTCGAGGTCACGCGTGGTCAGGCCGACCTTTTGGGCCCGGCCACCGACATGGAGATTCGAGCGTGTCTCGCCTTCGGGCGGAATGCGGTTGATTGCACCCACGGGCTCCCCGTCGACCAGGATGATGCGCTTGTCGCCATTCGTCACTTCAGGCAGGAATCTCTGGGCAATCAGGGGCTCGCGCGATGCCGCAGTGAACATTTCATGCAGCGAGGCAAGATTCCGGTCTTCACGTGTCAGGTGGAATATCCCCGCACCGCCATTGCCATAAAGCGGCTTGAGAATGATGTCTCCGTGTCGTGCCGCAAATTCGCGAATTGCATCAAGGCGACGCGCGATCAGCGTCGGCGGTGTCAGATCGGGAAACTGAAGAACGAGCAGCTTCTCCGGAAAGTTCCTCACCCAGAACGGGTCGTTGACCACGAGCGTGTTGGGTACCAGTTCGAGCAGGTGCGTGGTCGTGATGTAGCCCGTGTCGAAGGGCGGATCCTGGCGGAGCCAGATCACGTCGAACGTATCCAGCGGCGCTACCGTCTCCTCTCCAAGACGGAAATGGTCGCCCTTCACACGACGCACTTCCAGAGGCCAGCCGTGCGCCGCAACCTGCCCTTCCGCCCAGAACAGGCTGTCTGGATGATAGTGGAACAGTTCCGCACCCCGGGCCTGAGCCTCTTCCGCCAGCCGAAACGTCGAGTCGGCCTCAATGTCTATCGGGCCGATGGGATCCATCTGTATCGCGACTCTCATGCACACCTCGCACTAGCTTTCTGACCCAAGCTGAAGCAGGCATCAATGGCGTCATGCAACTGCTGGCCACACTATGCCGTACTGTCGAATGTTCCCGACACCTGCCGGCCAACATTCTCCACAGCACGGCCCCATGGACTGCTGCCGCCGCCCGGAGTTGACGTCTGGCGAAGGTTGTCTCGTTACAGGAATGACCCCGGCAGGCGACGGGAGGCGAGGCAATGGCATTTCACAGCCACATCTTCGCTCGTTTCCGGTTCTGGACATACGAGACGCGTTTGCGTTGGCAACCTCGCATGATCGGAGAATCAAAAGTGAACAGGGAAGGTGGCTGTGGATTAGTTGGATGCGGATTCCTGTGGAAAACCCGTCGCTTGCATGCCGCCGCCTCCCCGGTTCATTCCTGTGCCGGGACCGCCGCCGCCAGGCCTGGCGGCGGCGGAGCGGAGCCAGGCCCCGCAGGACGGGTCGGACCGAGACTCCCTTGGATCAGCGGATCCGTGGAGCAGCGTGGTCGGCCCGCCCTCCCGTTCGTCTCCCGGGTCCTGAATGGATGCCTGGGTTCAAGAACCGGATCATCGCGAGGATAGGAGCGGGAGTGCATGACCATCGTAGTCGCTGGAATCGACGTGAGCAAGAAATCACTGAACATTTATCTCAACGGGAAGGACGACACCTGGTCAACATTGAGGTCAAGGCATCTGCATCCGGCAGCGGCGCGGATTTCAAGCATCTCAAGCGGTTTGCCAAGGATGGTCCTGGTCGCAGCAGGGAGTGCACGGGGATCGTCCTCCATCTTGGTCGGGAAATGCTCACTTTCGGGAGCCGGACATTTGCCCATCCCGTCAGCAGCCTCTGGAACAGTGTCGACCTTTAAGGCGACATAGTCGGAATTCGGGAACGGACCACACTCGTCCAACGGCACGACAGCGCGGTCACATTGCCTCGGCGATCCACCACGCTGCGAGTGGCCGCATGTTGAGAACCGCTCGGCAGGTCGGCCGGCCCCTGTCAAAGGCGGCCGGTGTCTGAAACACCAAATTTCGCTTTTCGTGAAGCTCTCGGCAAAGGGCGCGCCGAAGCACGTCGGCTTCGCTCGACAGGTCCCACGCTTCCAGTTGAGCGGCGTAGCTGAAATTGAAACCCGGCTGTATTTCGGCCGTCTGAAAGCTCGTGTCCTCCTGATGCGGGAGCAAGGCCATTGCTTCGTCCGGGATACCTGTCAAAGACACGGCACCCTCTCCACCTCCTGCCTCGAGGAAATTTCGCTCGTAAATTGTCCTCAACGCACTTTCGGCGCTGCTTCGTGGCACGATGTCGCCAAGGCCAAGGCGGCGCGCCAGGAAGGGACCGAAGAGTTGCTCTATGAAGCACGCCTCAGAAAAGGGACCGTCCGTGTCGACGCGAAACCACTTCCCGTTGAAGAGCCGTTCATTGTACGCGACCGCTGCACGGTCAGCCTGGTTCTTCCAGTTCGCCGCAAGTTTCGCGTCACCCGCCTCCTCGGCGAGTTCTGCCGCAGCGAGGAGCGCTGCAATCCAGAGACCGCCGCAATAGCTTGACGGCCCTGTCATCGGGATGTTGTCGAATGTCTGGTCCGGGATGCCGTCGTTCTCGATCAGACCGTCCCCGTCCCGATCAAACTGCTGCAGATGATCGATGGCGGCACGAACAGCCGGGAAGAGTTGCGACCGCCAGCCGGCATCCATGTGTCGTCCTTCCCGATATGCGCAAAGGACGAAGTCGCAATTCAGGTCCTTCCAAAGGGTGCCGTCGCGATAGGTGTAGGAATTCGGGGTGACAAAGGGATCCTCGCCCGGACCGCCGAGATCGTGCGGACAGGCGCGGTCCAGATTGATCGGAAACAGGTTCTTCTCCTGACCGTGGTGTCGACGTCCCGGATCTCCAGGGACCAGGAATTCCGCGTAGTCTCTTGCAACACTTGCGGCAAGTTCCGGAAAGAACTGTGCCACCGCCTCCGCGGCGTAAATCCAGAGATCGAGCGTGTTGTAGAGTGCATAGTCGTGGCACTCGATGATTCCGAAATGCTGCCTTCCGTCAGGCGACCCATGAGCCGAAGTCAGTACGGTGAGGCCGTCCACGAGAAAATAGCTTTCGTTGATCGTCACGCCGGCACGATGCGGCGCGCTGCCAAGCAAACTGCAAGCGTGCTCGTGCCATTCGGAAATTCGCCTCTCCCAGTCCGGCGCGGACCGATGGGCCAACGTCGTGATTCGCTCCGCGTTCCGACCGTCTCGGCCCCATTCGTCGGTATAGCCGCGAAACCATGTCCGGCCCTGTCCGAACGAGATCCTCGGCAAGTCCCAGGCAAGGGTCGCCAGCATCTCGCGACTTTCGCCAGGGCGCATGGATACCCGCGCGGAAACGGCGGCGGCCGGATGTGCGGGCGGAGTCTCGCGAAACCCGCTCTCGGTGACCCAGCCGCTGCCGCGTTCCGGCGCGTCGCCGGTTTCGAGAAACTCGTCCCAGAATTCATCGCCATGGCCTCGGCCATCGAAGCAAACCGTGCGGGAGAAGACAGTGGCTTCGCCGGAGGATACCGCAATGGCCCACTCTCCCGTGCCTTCCGCCGGTTCATCCGCCGTGCGACGACGGTCCAGGATGACCCCGGTTCCTCCGGGGAGTTCCAGCGGCCTGTTGAAACAGCCCGCCGCCACCCTGGACGGGCGCTCTTCGTGAAACGAACCGAACCATCCGTTCAGGTTGGCAAAGGTGAACGCGAGCGAGACGTCGGCGGCCGATTCCCCGGTGTTGGTCAGTCGCCATTTGAAGAGAGCGACCGGAAGCATAGAGCAGGACAGATCATGCGGAATGACGGGAGAGAATGAGAGGCATTCCGCTTCGACGCCTGGCACCGGTGCGTGCCGGTGCCACGAGAACGGAAAAAGGCCTCCCCACGCGGGCGCCGCCCGCTCATACTCGAAGGACCCAAGTTCACCGCTTTCGGGCTCCGGCTGCAGGGCGATGGCAGCAGGCCCCTCGTCCTGCCGTCGGACGCGGACCAGGAATCCGTTGCACGGCATCGCAAACCTCGCCACGCCCCCGCCCTTGATCGTCCACCTGCTGAAGCGACCGTCCGAAGCGCGGGTCATTCCCCCGGTTCCGATGCCGCCAAGGGGGACGCCCGTGGCGGTCAGCGGCTGGAACAGCTGTTTCATCTTTCCGGATGAAGACGGCAGTGCATGCCCCTCAGGACGCCGCAGAGACTCGGAAGGCAAGACGAACGGATCGTTGCGCAACATCGCAGAAACTCCTGACATCCCCGCCCCGGCGGAACGCGTACGGGGACGAGGCGGCGCGACCACTTCCACTCAATACCGCCAGAACCCCCCGCCGCAAATCGATCTTTGCCCGTCTCTCACGTAATTTCGCGGCACTCCTGCGTTCCGGACGGCGGCTGCACGCTCTTCCACATTCCACCGGCACGTTGGCAAGCATCAGGTTCGCACGCGAACTGAACTGCCGCCCACGGGACGATTGCCGGGTGCCCATGGGGCTTGGGGCGCGAGCGACGCGGCGCCAGGTTGCCATCGGTGGGACTGGCGGATCCGATGTTCTTGCGCGCCACCGAACACGGGCGTTGCGGCACGCCGAGGCGTACGATGATATCGCGGACAACCCGCATCCATGCGCCACGGCCGCGCACGGTCACGTCACGACAGGAATGTCACCCGGTGAATGAGGTGCAGCGCACACCGAGACCGGCGATCCACTGGCCCGGGAAACCAGACGGCAAAAGGTCAATTGCCGATCTTGAGTCCCAATTGGTAGATGTCACGCCGCGACACGCCAAACCGGGCGGCCACCTCGCTTGCCGCGTCACGGAGTTTTCGGGTCTTCAGGGCCTCCCGCAGCGCCCGCTCTACCTGTGCCGGGTCGGGTGGCGTTTCGCACGCTCCGATCAGCAGCACGATTTCGCCCTTGAGCGGCGTGTCGGAAAGGGATTCTGTCAGTGCTCCGAGGGTATCCCTGCGAATTTCCTCAAATTTCTTGGTGAGTTCCCGACACAGGGCCGCAGGTCGGTCAGCCCCCAGCACGTCGGCTGCATCCCGCAACGTCGCGCCGGTGCGGCGAGGGCTTTCATAGAGAACGAGCGTGCCAGGCATGTCGGCGAGCCGTTCCAGGAACCGCCGTCGCGCCCCGCGTTGCGAAGGCGGGAACCCCGCAAACGCAAACCGGTCGCATGGCAGACCGGCCACGGTCAGGGCAGCGATCAACGCGGAGGGACCCGGCACGGGCAGAACCCGGTGCCCATCCCCGATCACCGCCCGCACCAAGGCATATCCCGGGTCGGCCACGAGGGGCGTGCCCGCCTCCGAGGCGTAGGCCACGGACGCGTTTTGCCTCAGCGCCTCAAGCACCGCCATTCGGTCCCGGTCCCCGCTATGGTCGTGGTATGCCATGAGTGTTCGCCCGGCGAGCGGGATCCCGTGGATGTTCATGAGCCGTCTCAGGCTTCGCGTGTCCTCGGCAACCAGCAGATCGGCATCGCGGAGAACATCAAGCGCCCGAAGCGTGATGTCGCGCGCATTCCCCAGCGGTGTGGAGACCAAATGGAGGCCCGCATCCAAGGCGTCGCCGCTGGACGCTTTGCTCACAGCCGCGTTGCGTGATTTACTAGGGACGTGTTTCTGCATAGGGTCGCACCGAACTGTCCGAGGAGAATCCAATGCTTGCCCGTTTGCCGCTTGGTCGCAAGGTCTTGACCTGGATGACCGCACTTGCCGTGCTTGCAGCATGCGAACCCACGACGTCGACAATTGGGCCCCTGATCAACCCCAAAGAGGAAGTGCCGGTCGCGCTGCTTGTGCCAAAGACCGCTCCGAACGGCGCAATTCTGGCACAATCGCTCGAAAACTCCGCGTTGATGGCGGTGCAGGACCTGGGCTCGATCGAGGTCAGTTTGCGGGTGTACGACACCTTCGGCACGCCCGAAGGTGCCGCGGTGGCCGCTCGACTCGCGATCCAGGACGGTGCGAAGATCATTCTCGGACCGTTGTTCGCCGACAACGCACGCGCCGTCGGCCCGGTGGCGGCAGCCAGCGGCATCAATGTCCTGACCTTCTCAAACAATCCAGCCGTAGCGGGGGAAAACGTCTTCATCCTGGGCAACACGTTCCAGACCACCGCCGACCGGCTTGTCGATTACGCGCTCGGCCAAGGCAAGAGCGGCATCTTCATCGTGCACGCAGACGATCCTGCGGAACGCGTGGGCGCCGAAGCGATCGAGCAGGCCGCACTTGAAGCGGGCGCCAACGTGCTCGGCGTGCAGTCGTTCGCCCTCTCGCAACAGGGCGTGGTCGACGCGATCCCCGGCATCGCAAGCAGCGTCCTCGCAGGCGGCGCGGACACGATATTCGTGACCTCCGGCAATTCGGGTGCACTGCCCTTCCTGGCGGCGTTGTTGCCGGAGTACGGCATTGACAGGGACACGGCGCAGTTCATCGGCCTGCAGAGGCTCGACGTGCCGTCGAGCGCCCTTTCCCTCAAGGGGCTTCAGGGGGCCTGGTTCGCAACCCCGGCACCTGTGCTGGCCCAGCAATTCAACCGCCGCTATGCCGCAACCTACGGCACGCAACCCAACCCGATCGCAAGCCTTGCCTATGACGGCATCGCGGCAATCGGCGCGCTTGTCGCCCAAGGGAACAGAAATGCCCTGCGAGGAGACGCCTTAACCCAGACCGCTGGATTTGCCGGCGTCAACGGGCCCTTCCGCCTGCTGCCGAACGGCACGAATGAACGCGGACTTGCCGTGGCGCAGGTCGAGAACAACCAGGTGATCGTTATTGACCCCGCCCCAACAAGCTTTGGCAGCGCGGGCTTCTGAGCCCCCACAGGTCCCGGACAGCCCTGCCTTTCCGGATCTGGGTCTGAGCGCGGTTCAGATTTATGACGGCGC
This sequence comes from Silicimonas sp., assembly GCA_022824315.1. GTDB lineage: Bacteria > Pseudomonadota > Alphaproteobacteria > Rhodobacterales > Rhodobacteraceae > JAJEFO01. The sequence continues at coordinate 18,033 of JAJEAC010000021.1, read as the reverse complement.
ATCCGTGCTGGCCAAAATCGCGGAAGACGTGGGTGGCCTGCCGCCCGGACCCGGCACCGGGATGCGACGCCGGATAATCGAGCGCTTGGGACAGGCGGTCCGCAGCGGGCGCGCCACCATCACTGAAGCACTGGAGGCAAAGCCGTCCGCATCACGCGACACGGTACATGCATTTCGACACCTCACCGATGGCGTGGTTGAAACCGCCTTTCAGGTCACGTCGACCTGGCTTCACCCCAACCCCAATCCGACAGACGGCGAACGCATCGCGATTCTCGCCGTCGGCGGCTACGGCCGGGGCGAGATGGCGCCGTACTCGGACGTGGATCTTCTGTTCCTCATGCCTTGGAAAGTCACGCCTTGGGCCGAAAGCCTGATCGAAAGCATGCTCTACGTGCTCTGGGACCTGCATCTGAAGGTGGGGCATGCAACACGGAACATAACCGAATGCATCCGGCTAGGGCACGACGACAACACGATCCGCACGGCGCTTCTGGAACATCGCTTCCTGGTCGGCAACAGGACCTTGGCCGACGAGCTGTCGGTTCGGTTGAGACAAGAACTCTTCAGCAAGACGGTCTCTGACTTCATTGAATCCAAGCTCGAGGAACGCAACTCCCGTCATCGGCGTCACGGTGGTCGGCGCTACATCATCGAACCCAACATAAAGGAGGGCAAGGGCGGCCTGAGGGACCTCCAGACGCTCTTCTGGATCGGGAAGTACATTCACGGCGTATCGGATGCGGCAGAACTGGTACGGACAGGTCTGCTGAGCGCCGAGGAATACGAGAAGTTCCGCGCGGCCGAGACATTTCTCATGGCGGTCCGGTGCCACCTCCACGTGCTTGCCGGACGCGCAGTGGACCAGTTGACCATAGACGTCCAGCCAATGCTTGCGGAACGGCTTGGTTACAAGGACGGGGCAGACCGTCCCGCCGTCGAGCGATTCATGCTGGACTACTTCCGCCACGCCACCGTGGTCGGGGAACTCACTCGCATCTTCCTGACAGCGCTGGAAGCGAAGCACGTCAAGAAGGCGCCGTCGCTCGCAAGCTTCTTCCAGCGCCGAAAGCGCGTGGGCGACCAGTACAAGCTGCGCCACAACCGCCTGGATATTGCCGATGAACACGCCTTCCTCGCGGACAAGCTGAACCTGCTGAGGATCTTCGAAGAAGCGCTGAGCACCGGGTACCTGATCCACCCGGACGCCATGCGGCTGATCACGGCAAATCTCGGCTTGATCGACGACGAAATGCGACGGGCGTCCGAGGCAAACCGGATTTTCTTCGATACGCTTCTTGAACACGGGAATCCCGAGAGAGCGCTGCGGCGCATGAACGAACTCGGCGTACTCGCGGCACTTGTCCCTGAATTCGAGCCCATCGTGGCGATGATGCAGTTCAACATGTACCACCACTACACGGTGGACGAGCACACCATCCAGTGCATCTCGAACCTGGCAGGAATCGAACGCGGCGAACTGGTCGAGGAACTGCCGGTGGCGAGCGGCATCCTGGAAAGGGGCGTCAACAGGAAGGTCCTCTACACGGCGCTCCTGCTGCACGACATCGGCAAGGGCCGCAAGCAGGATCACGCGATCCTCGGAGCACATATCGCCCGCAAGGCTGCGCGACGGTTCGGGCTCTCGGAGACCGAGGTTGAGACGGTCGAGTGGCTTGTCCGCTACCATCTCCTGATGTCTGACGTGGCCCAGAAGCGCGACCTGTCGGAGCCCCGCACGGTGCGCGACTTTGCGAAGGCGGTTCAATCCCGGGAAAGGCTCGACCTGCTGACCGTGCTGACGGTCTGCGACATCCGGGGCGTGGGACCGGGCACCTGGAACAACTGGAAGGCGCAGCTGCTGCGCGACCTTCACGCGATGACGACCGATGCCCTCGAACGCGGAATGGAGGCCATCAATCGCGGGAGCATGGAATCAGAGGCCAAGTCCGCACTTCGCGAAGCGCTGGCAGATTGGGACGAAGACGCCCTCCAGCACGAGACCTCCCGCCACTACGGCCCCTATTGGCAGGGTCTGCCGCATGACGCGCACCTCGTGCTTGCGCGCTTGCTCTCGGGTATCGGCGACAGCGAAATCCGGAGCGACCTGATGCCTGACGAGGCGCGGGATGCGACTCGAATCTGCTTTGCGCTCGCGGACCATCCAGGCATCTTCGCCCGGTTGTCCGGTGCGCTGGCCCTTGCAGGCGCGAATGTTGTCGACGCGCGGACCTACACCTCCTCCGACGGCTACGCGACTGCCGTCTTCTGGGTTCAGGACAGGGATGGAAGCCCTTACGGGACGGACCAGATGCAGCGACTGCGGGGCGTGATCAAAAAGACGCTGAAGGGCGAGACCTTGCCTCGTGAATCTCTTGTCAACAGGGACCGGCGGAAGATGAAGGAGCGCGCCTTCGGCGTGCCAACGTCCATCTTGTTCGACAACGAAGGCTCGGACATCTACACGATCATCGAAGTCGACACGCGCGACCGTCCTGGGCTGCTCTACGACCTTGCACACGCGCTCGCGCAGTCGAATGTCTACATTGCAAGTGCCGTCATCGCGACATACGGCGCCCAGGTCGTCGACACATTCTACGTCAAGGACATGTTCGGCCTGAAATACCATTCGAAGTCTAAGCAAAGGACGCTTGAAGCACGTCTCCGCGCCGCCATCGAGGCAGGTGCCGAACGGGCCGCCGCGCCATGATCTTCGACGCGACATGGCGGAAGCATCGAGGTGCGGCGACTCCATGACGGCCATTCGGCTGATATCCGGTGCCGTGACGGTGGGGGCATGGACGTTCCTGTCGCGCATACTCGGCTTTGCCCGCGACATCCTGATCGCGGCGTGGCTCGGAAGCGGCCCGGTGGCGGAAGCATTCCTCGTGGCCTTCACCCTTCCCAACATGTTTCGCCGGTTCTTTGCGGAAGGCGCCTTCAACATGGCTTTCGTGCCCATGTTCGCAAAGAAGCTGGAGGTCGGCGAGGATGCCCGCGGCTTCGCGCGGGACGCCCTGTCGGGGCTGATGCTGGTCCTGATCGTCTTCGCGGTTCTCGGCACGGTCTTCATGCCGTGGCTTGTTCTTGCAATGGCCAGCGGATTCGCGAACGACATGCGCTTCGACGCGGCCGTTACGCTTGGGCGGATCGTGTTTGTCTATCTCGTGTTCATCTCGCTCGCCGCGCTCTTTTCCGGCGTCCTGAACGCGGGCGGAAAATTCGCCGCCGCGGCAGCGGCGCCAGTGCTTCTGAACATCGTCCTGATCGGCGCGCTGATTCTTGCGGAGCTTGGCTACGGACGCTCCGTGATCGGAGACGCGGACAGCGCACGCCATGGCACGCTTCTGGCGTTCGGCGTGGTCCTGGCCGGCATCGCCCAACTCGCCCTCGTCTGGTTGGCGGCACGAACGGCCGGTTTCGGCCTTCGGCCCGGCTGGCCGCGCTGGACCCCCGATCTGAAGCGGCTTGCCGTGATTGCCGCGCCCGCCATGCTGGCGGGCGGCGTCGTGCAGATCAATCTCCTCGTGGGTCGGCAGGTGGCAAGCTACTTTGACGGGGCCATCGTATGGCTGTCCTTCGCGGACCGGCTCTACCAGCTTCCCCTCGGCGTTGTCGGCATCGCGATCGGGATCGTACTTCTGCCGGATCTCTCGCGTCGCCTGGCGGCCAACGACACGGATGGCGGCCAGTTTGCGTTCTCGAGGGCAGTTGAGATGTCCTTGGCTCTTGCCATTCCCGCCGCCGCCGCGCTCGCGGTCATCCCGGCAGCGATGGTGCGTGCGCTCTTCGAGCATGGAGCATTCGGGCCGGCCGACACGGCTGCCACGGCGCTGGCCACGGCGGTCTACGGCCTTGGCCTCCCGGCCTTCGTTTTGCAAAAGGCCTTGCAGCCACTCTATTTCGCGCGGCAGGACACGAGGCGCCCGTTCCGCTTTGCCGCCGCCGCGATGCTGGTCAATGCGGTCCTGGCGATCGGGCTTGCGCCGTTGATCGGATATATCGCCGCGGCCATCGGCACGACGCTTGCGGCATGGTTCATGCTGGCCTTGCTTCATTTTGGGGCGAGGGACATGGGTCGGGCTGCCCAACTGGACGCACAGGTCCAAAAGCGCGTGCCACGCATGCTTGTTGCAACGGCGGTGATGGCCGCCGGACTCTGGTTCCTGGATCGTCTTCTTGCCCCGGTCGCGACGACGAGCGAGCTTGCGGCGATCGCCAGCCTTGCCCTGCTCTGCGTCCTGGGGCTCTTGATCTATTGCTTTGCGGGCATTGCCCTCAGGGCGTTTTCGGTTGCGGAACTCAGGAGCGCGATGCGGCGGTAGAGGGCAGGCGGCTATCGTCGCCTGATCCGGTCCAGGAATCCGCGAAACGCACCGCGTGCAAGCACGGGAGCGAGCGCGAATCCCAGCGCAAAGCCAGCCGCATCGGCAACCCAGTCATTCGACCCGCCGAAGACGATCGCGAATCCAAGCTGGATTCCAAGCAGGAATCCAATCAGCGTGAAGGCGCGGTACTGGTTCTGCCCGGTCGCGCCAAACCCGACCCAAAGGAGAAAGGTGTAGGCGCCGATCAGACCGTAGACGGACGGGAAGCCGCCGATCAGCGGAAACTCGTCACTTGTCAGGCCGGCAAAAATCAGGGCGCCAAATGCACCGCAGCAGAAGAACAGGACAAGGACAGCGAGGTTGCCCAGCACCTCACCCACGAGCTTCCCCATGGCCAGGAGGAACACGATCACGAATGTCGCGTGGACGAATCCCTGATGTATGAAGGAATAGGTGACGAACCGGCGGAGATGCTCGGGCGCCCAGTTGCCGGTCTCGATGATCCAGGCCAGAATCGGACCATAGAAGGCAAATTCCCGAATCGCGTCCGTGCGCCAGCCAATGGCGGCGGGCCCGCCGACGACGCCCCGGGCTCCAAGCGCCAGAATCACTTCGATAAGGAAAATCACCAGCGCCAGCGCCGCGACCGCCGGTGGCAGGGCATTGAAAGTCGGCTGCAAACCATCGTCTCGCATCGCTTGCCTTTCTTGACGGGGAAACAAGCTCTCGGTAAGGCCCGCGAGCAGGAAAATCCAGAGGATTGCAGCCACATGCCGGCCCCAGCATACACCCCCCGCGTGTTTTCGGGAATCCAGCCGTCCGGCGGATTGACGCTCGGCAACTATCTCGGGGCGCTCAAGCGCTTCGTCGACATACAGGATGACGGCAAGCTGGAGTGCATTTACTGCCTTGTCGATCTGCATGCGATCACCACTTGGCAGAAGCCGGAAGAGCTGCTCCAGAACACGCGCGAGGCCGCGGCGGCCTTCATGGCATGCGGCATAGATCCCCGACGATCAATCCTGTTCAACCAGAGCCAGGCGCCTGAACACGCGCAATTGGCATGGATCTTCAATTGCGTCGCGCGCATGGGATGGATGGGCCGCATGACCCAGTGGAAGGACAAGGCCGGGAAGAACGCGGAAAACGCCTCGCTCGGCCTCTTCGCCTATCCAGCACTCATGGCAGCAGACATTCTTGTCTATCACGCAACCCACGTGCCCGTGGGCGAGGACCAGAAACAGCATCTGGAACTCACGCGCGACATCGCCGCCAAGTTCAACCACGACTACGGGGTGGACTTCTTTCCGATTGTCGAACCGATGATCGAAGGGCCGGCCACGCGGGTGATGAGCCTGCGCGACGGCACGAAGAAAATGTCAAAGAGCGACGCCTCGGACATGAGCCGGATCAACCTTTCGGACGATGCCGACACGATCGCGCTCAAATTCCGGAAGGCACGAACCGACCCGGAGCCCCTGCCCGAGACTTACGGCGAGTTGGTGCAACGGCCCGAAGCCCGCAACCTGGTCGACATCTATGCCGGACTGACGGGGAGGTCTCCGGACGCGGTGATGGCCGACGTCGCCGGCCAAGGATGGGGCACGTTCAAGCCGCACCTCGCCGAGGTTGCGGTCGAGACGCTGGCACCGATCACGAGCGAGATGAATCGCCTTCTGGGTGATCTTGCCGAGATCGACCGCATCCTGGGCGAAGGTGCGGCCCGCGCTCGCGAGGTCGCTGCGCCTGTTCTTGCTAGAACCTACGAAATCACCGGCATGATCTCGAACCGATAATAGAGTGCTGCGCAAGGAATGCGCCGCCGGTCGGGACTCCTGCCGTCCTGCAGCATGCGACCGCGCGCACCGTTCGTTCGGAGCGGCAAGGGACCGCGAATGGTACGCCAGCACCAGTTTCTTGCCTTCGACAATCAAATTGACGTGTTCGGCGTTCCGGTCATGATGGACATGTTGAGCGGATTCAGGCCATCGCCAACCGCATGGCCGGGATCATCTCGCAATGGAGGACATGTGCCGCCGGAAGTCCCGAGACCATCATTGCTTTCCAGACAGGACACCTCCAAATGCGTTGCGCGCGCGAGCGGAGACGGCGTCAGGCAGGATGGGCCAAGCCGGAAACACGCTGTGGAGCAATTCATCGTTTGAACTGTGCCGCCAGGTACGGTGATGGCTTCCAAGCATACGCGGTGTTCTCGCTCCTTCTCAGGCTTGACACCTGATCGGCCTGAGCGCGACGGCGAGGCACGGGAACCGGAAGTACCACTGTCAGAATCGCATCGACGGGATCACCGTCCGCGTCCTTGACTTGGTCGACGACCTCCACAGACGGGTTGCCTGCAGTCTCGTGCAGGCCTTCGACGTGACCGTCCTTCCGCCCTTCGAAACCAGGGACATGTGGGCGCTGCCAATGAGACACGCGGAACCAGGACAAGGACCGTGCGCTCGATGCTGGGTCCGCCGCACTGCCGCTTCCGGCGGAGGCTGGCTTGGATGTGCCTCAAGAATGGCAAGCGGCTCGCAATTGCAATCAAGACCATTGCCTGCGGGCGTGATCTTGGGGTGGCTCGGTCGACCGGAGTCATGGAGGCCCGAAGGTGGTCTCGGGCGGCAGCAACGTCGTCGGCGGGGACATGAACGGTTCGCCGCACAGTGCTGCGCACGCTCTACGGCAACTTGGGCTGCTGTCCGACAGCGGCGCGACCGTTGCGCTCGTCGTGAAAAAATCCAGGCGAGACAATTCGAAAATCCCTTGCACGCCGAGTGTCAGCCACTGACACTTGGATGGCAGCCTGCATCAATCCTCCAGCAGCCACTCTAGCTGGGGATGGGCAACCGGAAACGCAAGGAAGCAGATGTCGTCCGTTGTCCGGATGACGGTGCGCCCAAGTGCTTCATGGTTCCTTGTGCACGCATCGTCGACGGGGCATTCTCAGGGCATTCTCTGTGAAGCTGCCAAATGGTGCATGCCAGCCACGTGACTGCATCGTGGGTTCGAAATCGGACGTGGTGACGATGAACCGTGTCGCATTGGGCGTGATTGACTGCAGATCTTATAACAAACCGAAGATAGCGATCATACCAATGCCCAGTAGCATTTGAACGCGCCACTCATGGTAGGATGCGCACTCCCGAGGAAACGGAGTCGTGAAAATGGATCGCAAGACTCTCCCAAGCCAAAATCAGGCAAGGAGGAAATTCGCGCCACGCGCAATTCGGTTCCTGCGCGTTCTTCTGAGTGGTGCGCTTTTGGCCGTGATGCTTCCAATGCTGAGCGGATTCCAACTACTGGGCTGGAAGATCGTGCCGTATTTTCAAGAGGCTCGCGCTCAAAGTGGGGGAGATGGCGACGGCGATGGCGACGGAGACGGAGACGGCGATGGCGACGGCGACGGAGACGGCGACGGAGACGGCGATGGCGATGGCGACGGAGATGGCGATGGCGATGGCGATGGCGACGGCGATGGCGACGGAGACGGCGACGGAGACGGAGACGGCGATGGCGACGGAGACGGCGATGGAGACGGAGACGGCGATGGCGATGGCGATGGCGACGGAGACGGCGATGGCGACGGAGACGGCGATGGCGACGGCGACGGAGACGGAGACGGAGACGGAGACGGCGATGGCGACGGCGATGGCGACGGCGATGGAGGCGGGGATTCAAGCCTTGAGGAGTTGCGCCGCAAAATGCTTGAGGCGATGCAGAATCGTGCTCGCAGTTCCGATGATCTTGCTGACAGCCTGCGTGCCGACGACTTCTGAAGTTTGCCCTGCAATTGTTGATTACAGTTCCGAATTTCGGAACCGGGCAGCAGATGAAATTGAGAGACTTCCCGATGACTCGCCAATCATAAAGATGTTCAGCGACTACGGAATCATGCGGGCCCAGGCACGGATTTGCCGCGAGTACTTTCGCGGAGAGCTATAGCTGAATTTCAGAATGCGTGCCCTTAAAGGAGAGGGAGGGCAGATCCATGACCCATTTCATCAGAATTTCCGAAAACGAAGACACTCTGCCCATTCTAGCGGAACTGGATGTGTCACCAGAAACTTGGTTTGCGGACACAAGCCGCCAGCGCAAAATCCGGTGCCAGCGGAACACTCGCAATATCTTCTTGCGCTCCGCAAAAAAGCCGTTGCCACCTGGCGCGAACAACGCAAATGATGTTCATGAGAGCAGGGTCGCACCTGCTGCCCGGGAGTTTTCCCGTACGTTGGCATATTGCCAACGGATTGCGGACGCGATGGAAGGTCAGCTTGGGCGCGCGACCCTAGTGGCGCTCCAGCCGGGATGCAAGGTTTTTCCCCATATTGACGTTGGTGACTACTATCGCATCAGGGACCGGTTCCACCTGGTCCTGAAAAGCCCGGAAGGCAGTCCTCTCTCGACTGAGGACGAAACAGTCGTGATGCGGGAAGGTGAGCTCTGGGTCTTCAACAACAAGGCAAGACACTGGGCGGTGAATCAATCCGATAAGCCACGCGTGCACTTGATCTTTGATGTCCTGCCACCCTGTGGACGCGGATTCTTCACCTTGCCTTTGGACAACCGGCCGGATACGCCAACCAAAGCCGAAAGCGGTTTCTGTTGAACCCGTGTTTTCATTACGCATTCGGGCCGAACACGAATTTCGATGATCGAAACTGCCGACCTCCTGTCACGGGACACCGATTTCAGGATGTAGAATCTTCATCGCCGCCATCAGTGCGTGGGCGGCGGAATCTACGCGAACCGCGTTGTCGTAGACCTCGGTGCGGAGCGCGCCCATTACGCGGTCTTTCTTCGAGACGTAGAACGCATCCCGCGAATCTCGGAACTGCAGTTGTCTCAGAGAACGCAATCCCCGACGGGTCGCGCGTTCGAACGAAGATGCGCGGGATTGGTCTCCCACGGTGCGTGCAAGACTTGCCGCTTCGGCAAGTCCTTCCACATATGCTCCGGTCGAAGCGGCGTGCGGAGGGCCAAAGTCGGGACGTGCCGGATCGTAGAACCGGCCCCGCATGTCTGCCGGCAATCCGTTCCATTGCTGCATCGGCATGAGCCAATCATTGATTTCAAGGGCAAAGTCCGCGAATTCCCGGCGACCGGTCTGCGCGAACAGCGACGCGCACGCCTGCGTATGCCACGGCACAAATGCGGGGTTTCTCTTCCTATAGTGCCGTGCACGGCAAAGCTCGAACGCCTTCGAGCATTTCGCCAGTGTAGGTGCCCCAGGAATCCCCAGACGCGCAGCTTCCGCCCAAAACAACAGGGCCTCTCCCGAATAGAAGTTCCAATTGTCGCCATCGCGTTCCCGAGGGAAGAAGAACGTGCGGAATCCCGAGTCTTCGTCCGCCAACGAATTGATTCCTTCCGCCAGCATGCCCAGTTCCTCAAGAAACTCATATCCGTCAGGGGTTTCGAGAATGGCCAGCCCGGCGACCGCAGAGGCACCGAGTTTCGCGCCGGAGGCTTCAACAATTGCGCCCCGACCATTCCCGATATGCTGGAAATACCGTGACAGGTTGCAGCGCAAATTGCGCCGTGCCGCTTCGCCGAGACTGGTGCTTCTCCTGAGCTTCGCCAACCGAGCAAGTGACCAGGAGGCAAGGAAGTTTCGGATCGCGTTGTCGGCGGGAGATTCCATGCCTCTGCTTGGCCAATACTTGTAAGGAATGCGGCCGTCACTGGATTGGTTTTGAACCATCCAATGCCCGATCCCATTCACAAGGCCAATGGCGTGGCCATCGTTGGATGGTGGCAATTCGTCGACAGTGGTCGAACCGCGAAACAACTTGATCGCTTCGTCCTTGTCTCCACCTTGAAGCAGAAACTGCTCCGCAGAAAAGACGCGCACCGTCCCCCTTGTGGCAAAGCCAATTTCGGCAATTCCCTGGGTGGCATGAAACCGATCCACAGCTCGATCAAATCCCAGGTTGTTCGCTATCATTTGCGTTGGCGCAATCCGGGAGACCGCGTCAGCAAGCGCGATCTCCAGGCCGACAACACCGCGAACTCGATTGAAAAACACCTTCGGTAATCGGTTTCTGGTCACTACTCGGAAATCGGACGCAACACAGACCTCAATACTCTCGGCAGGCGAGGCCCTTATGTGTCGGCGCAACTCGCCAAGATTCATGCCTCGTGTCCAGCCTTTCCGACGGGCTATGCCCTTCCGACGAGTGCAGTACCAGATGACTTCCGAAGGACGGCCTCTCGAATTCAATGCAATTCGGGCTCGGTTGGCGAAGTCATGTCTTTGGACCGGTTATCTTCCGGAATGGACTCCATCAGCGCTTGGATGATCTCGGCCACGAATTCGGAACGTCCACTCACTCCTGCCTTTGCATAGATCGATGTAGCCTGTAGTCGCGACGTGGTTGCCTTGACTCCACGCGCATGGGCAATCTCGGAAAACCGGTATCCCTTGATTATGAACCAGGCGACCTCCTTCTCGCTCGGTGTCATCTTCCATTCATCCATCTGCAGATCGATGCTTTGTGCCAAAGCGCGGGAAAACATGTCGTTGCGCTGTTCTTCGCGAGACAGCCTGCTGCGCAATCGAACCAGATCACTTATGCCAATCAATAGCGCCGCTGATACGGCGATAAAGACAAGCAACTCAATAAAGAAGTGGTAGGACGGAAAAGCATCTTCAAAGAGTGCGTCATAGACGAGATCATAGACAAAGAACGCAATCGCCCCTGCGATTGTGGCGAGCGCAAACATGCGGTTGCGCAATATCCCTTTGGTTATCATCCCCATCCGGAGTCTCCACGGACACCGCTGCGCACGACGCTTCCCAGACAGAAAAGGCCGTACTAGTTCAGGTAGGGGCCGGGGTCCACGCTGTTGAAGCCCTCGCGCACCTCGAAGTGCAGGAACGGAGGGTTCGCGTCGCGCACGACCGCGATTTTCTGGCCGCGCCTGACCCTGTCGCCCTTTTTCACCGCGATATTGTCCAGTCCAGCATACACCGTAAGCAGGCTGCCCTCGTGCCGAAGGACCAGGATCGGCACTTGATCGGTATCGCGCGTGATCGCAGCGACCGTGCCGCCATCCGCAGCGACAACGGCCGTGCCGGCCGCCGCCGATATCCCGATGCCTTCGTTCGACCCCTTCTGGAACGGCCGCACGATGCTGCCCTGGACCGGCATCCTAAGTCGGGCGTTGTCCGAAACAGCCGTTTGCTTGTCGTCAAGCCCTGCTGGTCTCGACGTCGCCGCCGCCGCTACAACCGTCGTGTCCGGCAGCGGCTTCGAAGCCGATGGCGGCAGCGGCGTTTCGGATCCCGAGCCCGGCGTTGCCACTGTCGTGGTCTCGATTGCCCCGGCGTCCGCTGGCGGAATCACCAGGTACTGACCGACCCGAAGCTCCGGGTTGGGGCCAAGCTCGTTCCTCTCGGAAATGCTATCGGCCGACACGCCATAGTGCCGAGCGATCGTGAACACGGTCTCTCCGGCTTCCACCTGATGGCGCACAGGAACCGAGGCCGGGGATTCTCCGGATGATCCGCCTGCCCTCTCTATCGCCGAACCGGCGAGTTCAACGACGCTTGCCGAACCTGTGGCGGACGCCGGCGCTTGGCGCGGCTGCGAGAGGCTCTCGCTCCGGATTTCGGGCGTCGGTGCGGAACCAATGGCAGCACGCACAGCGTCTGTCGTGTCCAACTGCCCGGCCGCTCCTCGAAAGTCGTAATCGAAATCACGAGGATCAGTACCGTCGCAGGCGGCAAGCGCCATGGAGCCGGACAGCAGGACAGCCAGCCGAATTGGAAACGCCGAATGAGTCATGTAGTTGCTCCTCATGCCTGATGCCGCAGCCATCTCCGGACTGTCGGCGATGTCGCGTGACGCACATGCCTGTACTTCAACGCCGCGACACTGTTCGCATCATAGCATTGATTGCCCGATTCACGCCAACAAAAAAAGGCGGCGGCCGCACCGATGCCGCCTCTCGCCCGATGCCGGCGAGGGCCGTCCGGTCCAGGTACGGTTCTAGCCGTCGCCCATGCCCTCGATGAGCGGCACGAATCGCACCTGCAAGAGCTCGTCGTACTCGAACCCGGTTTCGGTTCGGGTGACCTTGATCAGGACCTGCACCGCGTCGGATCGGCCCACGGGCACGACCATGATGCCGCCGGTCTTCAACTCGGCAAGGAGAGGTCCTGGCGGATCCTCGGCGGCCGCGGTCACGATGATCCGGTCGAACGGAGCCTGTTCGGGAAATCCCCGGGATCCATCCGAGGTGATTGCGGTGATGTTGGCAAGTCCCAGGCGCTCGAAGACCTCCCGCGCCTCCCGGACCAGGCGCCCGTGCCGGTCGACCGTGTAGACCCGGCGTGCCAGCAGACTGAGAATGGCCGCCTGGTAGCCCGATCCGGTGCCGATCTCGAGCACCTTGTGGCGCGGGGCGACGGCGAGCGCCTGCGTCATGAGACCCACGATGGCCGGCTGGCTGATCGTCTGGCCACACGCGATCGGAAGCGGCGTGTCCTCATAGGCTCGTTCGGCAAAGATGCCTGTTACGAAGTCCCCCCGGTCAATCGTCTCCATGGCTTCCAGTACACGCGCATCCGTCACCCCGTGCCGGCGGAGCGAAAACACGAACTGCATGCGCTGCTCGTCCTTGGGAGTCATGAATCAAGTCGGCCACGCAGGGTCTCGATCACGTCATGCGCCGTCAGGTCCGCGCGAAGCGGGGTCACCGAGATGTAGCCGTCAAGGTTTGCGGCCACATCCGTTCCAGGCCCGGTCGGCGTGTGCTGAGGGCCGCCCTTGACCCAGAGGAACATGCGGCCCGACGGTGAACGATGCGGCTCGATTCCGAATCTGGTTCCCTCGCGCCAGCCTTGGGTCGTGACGCGAACGCCCCGGACTGCGGCTGCGGAATTCGGCGGGAAGTTGACGTTGTAGAAGACCCGATAGGATTCGTCCTCCCAGATCCCGTTCTTCAGGAGCGCACGCACGGTCGCGGCCCCGTGTTCGAGAGCGGCTTCGAACGGGCTTTGCAGATTGGCGCTTTCCGGTCCGAAGAACTGGCTGAGCGCGATCGCGGGAATCCCCTGCAGCGCCGCCTCGATGGCCGCCCCCACGGTACCGGAATAGAGGACGTTCTCGGCCGCGTTGTTGCCTCGGTTGACGCCGGACAGCACGAGATCGGGGGGCGCATCCCTCATCACCTGGTGAAGCCCCGCGAGCACGCAATCAGCCGGCGACCCTTCGGCGGCGTAGCATCGCGGGCCGAACTCGGACAGGAGCGTGGGATGCGTATAGCTGATGCAATGCCCGACGCCTGACTGCTCGAATGCAGGTGCCACGGTCCAGACCTCGCCGTCTTCGCCAACGATGTTGCGTGCGATTTCATCCAGGACCCGGAGGCCAGGTGCATTGATGCCGTCGTCATTGGTTATGAGAATGCGCATGCGACTGCTTTAGGGGAGCGCGTCGCGCCGGACAAGGTGCGGCTGTCGCCCATGTGGCCATGAGCCCCCGAATCTCCCGGCAGGATCGAGCCTGCAACAGGAGGTCTTGCCGCGCGGCGGGACAGCACGCATCCAGGGCATGTGTCGACCGGTCACCCCTGATCCTCGATGAGCCAAGTGCCGACTCATGCGACGGGTCAGCCGATGGCAGCCAGGATGCTGCGCGCAGCGGCACCGGGCGAGGTCAAGGCGCTCTTGTTCTCGCCCGGGAAGAACCTCGCCCGGGTCGCGGTCGGCATGGGCGGTGGCGAGAGAATCATCACGCGCGGCCCTGTGCGCACGGTTTCCGCAGCCCAGCATCTGGCAATCGAGACCTGGGCCGCCTTCGTCGCGCCATATGCGGAGAAGAACCGCTCGCCCGCACGGGGATCGTCGAAGAAAACCGCCGTGCCGCCTTCGGCGGCCTCGAGAAGCGGAGCCACACAAGCGATCAGCGTGGCAGTTGCAGTGACGTTGGTTGCTAGGGACTTCGCCAGGTCTTTGGGATCAAGATGTGCGGCGGGTGCCAGTGGCGCGACATGGATTGCCGCATGCACCCAAAGATCGGCGTGCCCCCATCGCTCCCGAATGCTGCGACACACTGACGCACAGGCATCGGAATCGATCAGGTCGACGGGCACGAGCGTCGCGGTTCCGCCGGCTGCCCGGATGCGGTCATCAAGGTCTTCGAGACCGCCTGCCGTTCGTGCCATGGCTATGACATGATGGTCTTTGGCCAACGCCTCGGCAAGTGCGGCCCCAAGCCCGCGCGAGGCTCCGGTTACAATGGCGACTTTGTTCATTGTGACCCTTTTGCCACAGCATTTTCGATCGTCAATGCCAACCCGTTGCCCGTCTCAGGCCCCAAGGCTATGGTGCGACCTCACGGCATGGAACCCTTGGGGGGATTTCTTGCATCGACCTGCCTGCATAAGTAAAGCAGTCCTTTTTTCGTGTCTGGCTTTGGCATGCCCCGTCGCAGCGGAAACGCCGGTGTCGGAGGGCAAGGCGGAGCTATCCCAAAGCGAGGTTGCGACTTTGGATGCCGTTGCTCCGAAGCTTATCAGTTCGCTTCGACCGAGACTTCGGAACGCATGCACATCCGAGACCTTGGAAGTGACGGCTCTGAGACGGAAGCCCGTCGCGGATTCTCCGCAATTTCTGAATGTCGCTTGCGATTTGGCGTGGCGCTACGAAATCCCGGAAGGCGTGTTCCTACGGCTCATCATGAAAGAGTCCAGATGGGATGCGGAGGCCCGTTCGAGCCGAGGCGCCATCGGATTGACGCAGCTCATGCCTGCAACCGCCAAGTCTCTTGGCATCAACCCCCGCGATCCGGTTCAGAACCTTGAGGGCGGCGCACGCTACCTGTCCGAACAGTTTCGCGTCTTCGGGTCATGGCGGCTGGCGGTTGCCGCCTATAATGCCGGACCTAACGCGGTGAGGAAATTTGGCGAAGTTCCTCCGTACCGCGAAACCCGGCGCTACGTGAGAGAAGTGCTCGGACAGGTCTGAGCCACACGGTTCCCCGTCGTCTGGACTTACTAGCCGGTTTGCACGAACACAGCATGAGAATGCACCGAACTTCCGCGAAGCATCGGCGACCGGCGGATTCCGAGGCAGGCGGCCATTCCGAACGCCGCGCCTTGCAATTCCGGCACGCATTGGTTCAGTGAGGCCCATGGCACGGCAGACGAGCGGACGAGCGGAACGCGACCTGAAAGTGCGCGTCACAACGGCACGGCGACGGAAGCTGTCCTCCACCCGCTGGCTTGAACGGCAACTGAACGACCCGTACGTGCGCCGCGCGAAGGCCGAGGGCTACCGGGGGCGGGCGGCCTACAAGCTCATCGAAATCGACGACAAGCACCGGTTCCTGACGCCTGGCGCGCGGGTGCTGGACCTCGGGTCCGCCCCGGGTGGCTGGTGCCAGGTCGCGGCAAGGCGCGTGAATGCGCTCGGCGAGCAGCGCGGCAAGGCGGCCGGGCGAGTCATCGGCATAGACCTGAAGCAGGTCGACCCGGTTCCGGGAGCGGAAATCCACGTGCTGGACTTACTGTCCGATGGCGCGGATGACCTCATCCGGGACTGGCTCGACGGCAAGGCCGACGTCGTGATGTCGGACATGGCGGCGAATTCATCCGGACACAGGCAGACCGACCACGTGAGGATCATGGCGCTCTGCGAGGCGGCGGCCGAACTTGCCTTCGACGTGCTCGACGAAGGCGGAACCTTTGTCGCCAAGGTATTGGCAGGCGGGGCCGATTCCAGCCTTCAGGTCGTGCTCAAGCGGAAATTTGGCAAGGTCATCAACATGAAGCCGCCGGCGAGCCGCGCCGATTCGCGAGAGAAATACGTTGTGGCGACGGGGTTTCGGGCGGAACGCGGCCCATAGGAGTAGTCGCGCAGTATCAGGCAGCCTGGATCCAAACCGGGTTCCGGGTTCCTGGCCGGCGGCTGAGACGCGGGCGTGGGCAAAGGTTCGGGACACGGGACGCCCCTTCACGAGATGGCAGTCGAACCTGCATTCGTGTCCGATGGCGCTTCATGCCAGTTTTCGGACAGCCTATTGGGACCTGTCTGCAACCGATCCATTCCGTCCTACGCTGACAAGGCGTTGGCGAGCGGTTCGGTACCTTCGCTCAAGATTGCGAGGTAAGGACTATATCCGAAAACGCGACCGCGACGCCGACCAGTGACCTCGTCGACAATGCCAAGGCGTTCCAGATCTGCGAGTGCGGCGTTTACTGTCGGAGCCGATAGGTCAGTGCGTTCTACCAGCTGGTTGGCAGTCAAATAAGGGGTCTGCTGAAAATGATCGTGAATGCGCAGTTCCGAACCGGCTCGAACGCTTTCTTGCGTGATGAAGTCCCGATCCGACTTGAAGAGCTCGACGATACGCGTTCCGGCTTCAAAGGCTTGGTTGGCGGTTTCGGCAACACCTGCCAAGAAGAACTCCAGCCACGCCTCCCAGGCACCTTGCTCCCTGACTTCCTGAAGCAGTCGATAGTATTCTGCGCGGTTGGCCTTCAAGAACAGGCTCAGGTAGAGAAGCGGTTCGCGCAATACACCCTCGGTGCAGAGGAACAACGTTACAATCAGTCGGCCTATCCGACCATTTCCGTTCAGGACCGGATGGGTTGTCTCAAATTGAACATGGATAAGCCCGGCTTTGATCAAGGCTGGCAGCCGTGACGTTTCTTCGTGCACAAATCGCTCGAGGTCGCCAAGACATGCATCCATCTCGGTTATCGGAGGTGGCACAAACAGGGCGTTTCCGGGCCTGGTACCCCCAATCCAGTTCTGCGAGCGTCGGAACTGGCCAGGGTCCTTGGTCTCGCCGCGACCACTTTGCAGAAGTCTGGCGTGCATGTCCCTGATGAGTCTGAGTGACAGAGGCAGGGCTTCCAATCGCTCCAGCCCGTACATCATCGCATCGACGTAGTTTGAAACCTCGCGAATGTCATCAATGGGTTCTCCGGCCTGCGCCTCGGTCTCGAAACGCAGAAGATCCGAGAGAGCCGATTGCGTCCCTTCGATCTGGGACGACAGAACCGCCTCCTTGCGGACGTACAAATGGAGAAAGAGTTCCTGATGTGGCAGGAGCGTAATGATCCCGTCAAGCCGACCCAGGGCACGCTCTGCCAGGCCAAGCGGTTCCATCATCGATTGAAGATCAATGGGATGCGTCGGCGGCAACGGTGGCGGCACAAAGGCACGTACCGCTTCCCCACCTACAGCCGTTTCGACGAATCGCCCCGGTCCTTGGTGTTCGACGTCCGTGTTCATGCGCGCACCATGCAGCGCGCGCCAATTAAGCAGTAGCCGTTTGGCTTAAATAGGCATCCGCGGCAGTTAAGCAGCTTAAATTACCGCTGCGACCGGTAGGCTTGATGGTCCATGCATGCGGAATTGTACAATCTTTGGCCGTGAGGGTTCTGCATGGGACTCACGTGGCGGAAGGCGCCGACGATCCGAGGCCGGGTCCGATGGCACCTGTGCTTGGCGTCAATCGCGACTTGGGACAAGCATTGCGGTTTTCGATCCGTCACCAGAAAGTTATGCCGTACTTATCCACAAAGTTGTCCTCAGGCTGGACTTTCAGCCGACGCTCGGTTTCGGGCAATGGCCGACCAATCCCGGACCTCGTGTGCGAACAAGTCGGCAAGCATGACCAACTTGCACATGACTGCCGACACGGGAAGCAACTCAACAAGGATCACTTGATTTATTCCGCAATCA
>JAJEAC010000060.1 GCA_022824315.1 Silicimonas sp. | reverse complement strand
CGCAACGGAAAACGGATGGCACGAATGCGCATTCAACGCGGGCGGGGATCAGACGCTGCAGTGCACGGAACAGTTCCAGCCGGCTTCGGAAATCAGGAAAGACCGTCAAACGGGCGTGGAAAACAAGCCGTCACCGCACGGCCGAACGCTTACATGTCATCGTGTTGATGTCGACATTGCCAAGGCGGACACGGACGAAACGCCTTTGATGAGCTCTTCAGCTGGCGATAACCTAGACATGATGCTCTTCCTGATCGAGGCCGGAGCGAACGTGAACGCGACTTCCCGGTCTTCGGCCAACACGCCGCTGCACTGGGTCGCAAAGACCGCCACTCCGGACATGGCGCGGGCGCTGATCAATGCCGGCGCGGACGTGAATGCCAGAAACAACGTTGACGTTACGCCCCTGCATTGGGCCGTTAAGGACAACGACGCGGAGGTGGTAAATTTGTTGCTCGACTTCGGGGCCGACCCGCTGGTACGGCTGGCTCTCCCGGACGATCATGCGGTAAGCGAAGACAACGGATTCATGCCGCTTGACGTTGCCCGCGATGACAATCCCGCCCTTCTGAGAACCGACGCTGGCCACCGCCTCCTGCGCCTCACCTACGAGGGCACGGGCTGCGAGGGCGTTATCGTGCTCGCCGGCGACACGAAGCTGTCGATCCTCGCAAAGCGCACCCTCGGCAAGGCCTCCCGCTGGAAAGAGATCGCGGAGATGAACGATCTCGAGGGGAAAGGCTACCGGAAGGGCGACTGCCTGGCGCTGCCGAAGCGGAGACGGCACGGCAGCCGGCGACCGGGATTGGTCCGCAGGCTTCCAAGGAAGTCCTGGAGCATCTCGGTGTCAAGGGTCATGGGGTGCCCTCGTTCCAGTCGGCGCCACCCTGCCACGGAACGCGGACGCCTCTTGAAATCGGACAGAACTGTCCTATATCTTGGCAGTGAAAGGCAGGGATTTCATTGCGCGCGTATTCGAGGTCACGCTCTACTACGGCACGCGATTCATGATCGTGACGGACCGCCGAAAGGATATCGGGCCCGGCCTGCTGTCCTTGATGATCCGTCAATTGGGCCTTGATCGCCGAGATCTTGGCCAGGGCTGAAAGGAGGAGCCAGCCATGCGATTCACCTACCCCGCGCAATTGCAGCGCACCGGAGCCGACGAGATCGTCGTCTCGTTCCGCGACCTGCCGGAATGCCTGACGTCGGGCGCCGACAAGGCGGAAGCGCTGGCCGAGGCGGCCGACGCGCTGGAAGAGGCCATCGCCGGACGGATGAACCGGACCGATGTTATCCCGGCGCCCAGCCCGCGTCGTGCGGGCGAACATTCGGTGTCCGTGCCCGCCGATACCGCGGCGAAGGCGGCGCTCTGGGTTGCGCTGAAAGAGAGCGGCACGAGCCGCGTGGCCCTGGCCGTCCGCCTCGGCATCGACGAAAGGGCCGTGCGCAGGATGCTCGATCCGCGCCACCGCAGTTCCGCGAACCGCATTCACGAAGCGCTGCGGGCGCTCGGCCGGGATCTCGTTGTCGAGACCCGCGCCGCCTGAGGCCGGTCGACCGATCTTGCCGCGCTCGCGCTCGCATGCCATCATCGGCGGTGTGCCGGCACTCATGAACCGGAGGAACGGACATGACCGTCGCCGCAAGCAAGGAGGGGCCGCGAGAGGCGATGCGGCCCCTGCTCCCCGAACGGTTCCGCTGCGAGGCGGAGCTGCGCGCACAGCGCTTCCGCGTCGACCTCGAATACGAGGACATCGGCGAGGACCTCCTGGAACTGCGCAAGAAAGCCTATGATCTCTATGGAGGCAGGTGCCTTTGGAGCGTCCCCGGTCACGCGACCGTCAGCGGCATGCAGGGGATCGCCGGCGCCTTGCAGGAGCACGGCGACCTGGCGGCGGCACGGCTTGCGGCCGAGATTCTCGAGAAGACCGGATGGGACGAATTCATTGCCACTTGACGATTTCCAGAAGGAGATCCTGGGCGTCATCCGGCACAACCGGACGGCGTCCAGCCCGTTTGCTGGCGGTTCGGTGCTTCAGCATCATGGGGCGCGCCTGAGCGACGACCTCGACATCTTCACCGAAGGCGATCCCAGGCCGGTCATGCAGAAGGATGTCCGGGCGCTTGCCGCCGCCGGGTTCACCGTCGAGGAGACGCGGTCCCACACTGGCTTCCGGGAGTGTCGTGTCGCGAAACCGGCCTCTGGCACGGCCGTTCTCCAATGGGCCCAGGCACTTGCCCTGGAGTATTTCGCGCCCGTCCCGGACGCGGATTTCGGACAAAGGCTGCATTTCGCGGACCTCGCGGCCAACAAGGTGCTGGCCGCCGCCGACAGGATGGCCATGCGGGATTTCATAGATCTCTGGATGCTGGACAGACACGTCATGCCGCTGTGGCGCATGGCCTGCGCAGCCAGCGGGAAATTTCCGGACGAAGGGCCGCTCTCGTTGGTCGAGATGATCGCGCGCAACCGGGTTCCGGCGTTCACGCGAAAGACCGGACAATCCAGGGTCATTGCCACGGCCGAAATGCCGGAAGGCGAACCGAC
Organism: Silicimonas sp.; assembly: GCA_022824315.1. Lineage (GTDB taxonomy): Bacteria > Pseudomonadota > Alphaproteobacteria > Rhodobacterales > Rhodobacteraceae > JAJEFO01. Next base: position 3,375 of record JAJEAC010000060.1, on the reverse strand, counting down.
GGCCGGACTTCGCGCCGCGATCAGCGAGGCGCGGGAGATCTTGCGGTGTCTGCCCGGCGAGCGCCTCGGCAAGTTGCAGATGGACAGCGCGGGCCGACCGGTGCTTGACCGGAAGCCGGTTCCGGCAGGCCAGGGATTCTGGGTGTCGCCCAAATGGGGCGGAGCAATGCCGTCCTTCGAAAACATCGACCGGGAGATGACCGCGCGCCTGATAGCTGAATACGGACCCGAAGGATCCTGCCAAACGGGCAGGCCCGACGCGTCCGGCACGCGGAAAGACGGCGACGACGCGACCGACATCGGGTTTTGAGGCCAGGCGCGCCGGGCTTTCATGCAGGCCGGCAAGGACCTCCCGCTGAAAGGAGATCGCCGCGCTGAACGATCTCGAGGGCAAGGGCTACCGGAAGGGCGACTGCCTGGCGCTGCCGTAGGGCGGCGTCCGCGGGCCCTTCCCACCCCGATCGGCCTGCAGGACGGACGTCAGGCTCGGCTCGCCGGTGATTGCCCGGGCCGGAGGGCACGAGCTGGACGAGAGCAGCCGTTTTGCGGCCGCTTTCGGCCCGATCCGGGCCGGATAACCCTGTTTCGAGAGCATAAAAAAGTTGGGGGTATCATGCCGCGATTTTTTCCGCTTGCTGCCCGATCCGCTCGTCTTTCCACCGCCTGAAATCGGCATGCAGAGTTCCATCCAGAACCCTTGTCCGAAGTTGCATGAGCAAGTGCACGCCTTGCGGGGTCCACTGCATCTGTTGCTTTTTCGCAAAGCGCTTGGAGACGACCTGATTCACCGTTGAATCAACAAGGGCCGTTGATACGGTCTCACCATAGCGATGTCGCTCGGCATAGTTTGGTATCAAACCTGAATTGGCAGCAATGTACTGGCCCAGTTCTTCAAGCTTGCTGCAGAGCTTTCCGACCTTCTTCATCTTTTTCCTTATCGGTTCAAACGTGTCTTCCAGCATTTCAATGCGTTCAAGTGCAAGGCCGATATTGCCGTTCCATATGCACCATCGAATGCGATCCAGGTATTCGACAAGGGCGTCCTTGTCCTTGTCAAACGGTGGCGGGAGTCCGCGGGCCATCTGCTGCAAGACAGTCAGGCGCATGGCGATGTGAAACCAGTCCAGAATGTGTTCGGCATTCGGACGCATGTAGAGTTGGAGATTGCGGAGATTGTCCGCTCCGTCGGAGAGGAAGATGACCTCCTGGTTCATCGTGACGCCCTGATCCTCCAACAATTCATGCAATCGTCTTTTGGGTTTTTCATCGTGACCAACAACAAGTCGTTGGATTCATGATGCACCTTGTTGCGCGTTTGCGATTCCCGGCGTTGGCTCCGCGATCATGCCGCCTTCTTCCGGCTCTTTGCAAGCCGCATCGTCGAGGCAATCGGCCCTGTACATGCAGTATGTGCGCCCGTCCGTGTGGATGATCGCTCTCTCAACGCGCGGGTCGGTCTCGGTTCTGCCAATTTTCCGGACGCTTCCTTCGTTCAGGCCGAGCCGGTCGGCCAATTCCGCGGCGTCCATGAAGCCCTGGTCGCGAAGCCTTTTCCTTTCCCGCTCGCGATAGCTGGGCAATCCGTATGTCCGCCGCGTGCTTCTGACGCGCTTGGCCGTGTAGCGCTCGCCCTTCCAGTTTCGGCACCCCATCCGGTTGAGTTCCTCTGCCGTGCGTTCATCGGTGTGCATCCTCAGCAGCCGGTCGAGCTCGACGACGGTTTCGGGGGGTGTCTTGCGGATCTGCGCGATCGGTCTCGGCAGTCGGGCATCGAGCGTCAGGCACTTGCCTCCGCGCATGCGCAGGCCGATGGCGACATCGTAGCCGTCCCGGGTCAGCGTCGCATCCTCGATCAGGTGTCCGAGCAGCCGCTTGCGGTCGGCGTTGCCGGTCCCGGGAGCGTTCCATACCTGCTCGAAGTCCCGCGTCAGTTCCCCGATGCGCTCGACCTGGCGCTCGGAGAGTTCGGCATCGCGGGTCGCGGTGCGCGCCTCGCGCTCCTGGCAAGCCTCCTCCAGGGCGCGCAGCCGGCCGTTCCATTCGGCTTCGAGCGCAGCCGCGACGAGCCGGTTCGCGGGATCGACCTCGAAGAACCTGCGGCGCGCCACGTCGGCCTCGTAGCGCATGGCCTCGATGCGTCGGGCGCGCTGGGCGTCGGCGGTGGCGAACTCCGCGCGGACCTGTTCCTGGACCGCGAGAGCCAGGTCGATGTTCTTCCGGTTCATCACGTCGATCACGAAGCGGGAGACTTCGGCATCGACGAGGTCGCCGCGCATGCTCTGGCAGGTCTTTCGGCCGTAGCGGACGAGGGCTTCCTTGCAGGTGTAGTAATACGGGGCCCGGTCGTTGCCGCACAGCCTGGTGCCGCGGTTGTAGCACACGAACATTCGCCGTCCGCAGCGGCCGCACAGTATCCGCGACTGAAGGAGCGCCGCCCCTTCGCGCGGCGCCGCGGCGCGCGATCCCGACGGGAAGAACGCCGCGGCATTGCTCGCCAGGGTGGCCTGGTTGCGGAGGTACCCGTCCCAGTCGATGTACCCCGCGTGGGCGCCGGGGATGCAGACCTCCCACTCGTCCATCGGCACGCGCCGATGCGTCGCGGTTCCGTCACTATTTCGCCGGGAACGGTGCCGGCCGTAGACGAACGCGCCGGCGTAGCGGGGATTCTTCAGGATGCGGCCAACCTGGGCAAAACTCGGAAGCGCCCAGCGAAGCTCGCCCCGCGTCGGACCGCGCAGCGGACGTGACGGCAGCGCGATGTTCTCCCGGTGCATCCACTTCACCACCGCCATCGCCGAACCCCTGCGGCGAAAGCCGTCGAAGACGAGGCGGATCGCATCGACGATCGACCGGTCGGGATTGAGCACCACCTCGTTCCTGTCGTTGTAGGCCAGGCCGATCGGCAAAGGCAGCTTGAGGGCGCCCCGTGCGGCGGCGCTGCGCTGCCCGCCGAGCAGCCGTGCCGTGATCCCGTGAAGCTCGAACTCGCTCAGGGTCCCCTTGACCCCGAGCAAAAGCTTGTCATTCAAGTCGTTGGGATCGTATATGCCGGTCTCGTCGAGGATCAGCGTGCTGGTGATGCCGGCGATGCGCAGCAGCTGGTGCCAGTCGGCATTGTCGCGGGCCAGCCTCGAGACCTCCAGGCCGAGAACGATGCCCACGTCGCCGGCCGCGATGCGCCCCATGAGGTCGCGAAAGCCGTCACGGTTCTCGCTGCTGGCGCCCGACTTGCCTTGGTCTTCATCGATCACCCGGATGCGTTCCGCAGGCCAGCCCAGCGCCATCGCCCTCTGCCTCAGCCCGTACTGGCGCCGCCCGCTTTCGGTATTCTGCATGACTTGGCGAAGCGAGGACTGACGCACGTAGAGACATGCC
>JAJEAC010000097.1 GCA_022824315.1 Silicimonas sp. | reverse complement strand
GCCGCCCCCCAGACCGGCCCAAGCGCCGCCGCCGCCGCGTTCCAGGAGACGACGAATCCGGCCTTGCCCTCAATCCTCTCGAATTCCGCCTCGTAGTAGTCGGCGCACTCCACGGCGAACGCTTCAACGTCGCGTCCGTCGCCCGTCGCGATGCCGACACTGTCGCCGGCGGCCTCGGTCGTCGTGGTCATGCCTTGCCCCCCTGGATGCCCTTCAGCAGCGTCGCGCGGTCTACGATCCCGATGTCGACGCCGTCGTCGTCGGTGATGACGATCACGTGGTCCGTGGTGATCGCGATGTCGATCAGATGATCCAGGTCCGTGCCATGGTGCGCCCGCGGAGACTCGTCGAGATCGATCGGCCGGGACGGCACGTACTCGTCGATCGGGACCATGATCGAGTGCGCGAACACCAGCTTCAGCTTGGAGATCCCTTCAACGAAATCACGCACGTAGTCGTCGGCGGGTCGCGTGACGATCTCTTCGGGCGTGCCGGTCTGGACGATGCGGCCGTCCTTCATGATCGCGATCCGGTTCCCGATGCGGATCGCCTCGTCCAGGTCGTGCGTGATGAAGACGGTGGTCTTGCCCAACTCGGCGGACAGGGCCATGAACTGGTCCTGCAACTGGCGCCTGATGAGCGGGTCAAGGGCCGAGAACGGCTCGTCCATCAACAGGACGTCCGGGTCGGAGGCCAGGGCCCGCGCCAGTCCGACGCGCTGCTGCATTCCGCCTGAAAGCTCGTGCGGAAACCTGTCTTCGTAGCCTGTCAGGTCCACCCGGTCGAGGCATCGCTGCGAGACCGCCCATCGGTACGACTTCGGTTCGCCCCGTACCTGGAGCGGAAAGGCGACATTGTCGCGCACGGTCCGGTGCGGCAGGAGGGCCATGTGCTGGAACACCATGCCGATATGCCTTGCACGAACCTGACGCAGGTCTGCATCGCTGAGCGAAATGATGTCCTGTCCAAGAATGGTGACGCCACCGGCGGTCGGTTCGATCAGGCGGTTCAGGTGGCGCACCAGCGTGGACTTTCCGGATCCCGAAAGGCCCATCACGCAAAAGATCTCGCCCTTCTCGACCGAGAACGAGACATCTGCGATGCCGACCACGCAGTCGAATTCGCGCAGAACGTCCGTCTTGCTGAGGTTGCGCGTTCGCACCGCCTCCATCGCGGCGTCCGCGTCCGCACCGAAGATCTTCCAGACGTTTTTCATCTCGATCACGGCATCAGACATGTCGCCCTCCCGGATCGAAAGCGCTTTGACCCGGTCGGCCGGCAAGGCCGACCGGGTACTGAGATGAACCGACTGTCAGTTGAACCAGGAATCGACGAGGTCGGAGTTCTCGGCCACCCATTCGCGGGCGAACGCGTCCGGGTCCCTGCCGTCAACCGAGAGGGCGAACACGATGCCGTTCACATGCTCGGTGTTCAGTTCGACATTGGCGAGCATTGCCGCGGCTGCAGGGTGCTGCTCCTCCAGTGCCTTGGCGTAGAAGACGTGCAGCTTTGTGGAATCCCACGCCGTGCCCGCCATCGAGTTCTCAAGCCAGTTCGGATCATCCGTGGGTTGCTTCACATCCCACTCCGCGGCGTCGAAGGGCGGCTCCTCCAGCTTGACCAGGTCGTAGAGAGAGAACATGTGATGCGGGGTGTAGCAGTAGAACACGATGTTCTCGTCCTGGGCGATGGCATTGTCGACCTGCGCGAGCGCCAGCGTCTCGTCCATTTCCACCAGGTTCATCGTCTCCGCATAGCCGTAGGTCTTGGCGCGGATCTTCTCCACGTTGGTCGAGGCCCAGCCCGCCGCGCCGACCCAGACTTCGCCCAGGCCGTCGCCGTCGGTATCGAACTGCGATGCAAGCGACGGATCGGTCAGGTCGCTGAGCGACGATATCCCCGTCCTTTCCTGCGTGTCCCTGGTCACGCAGATGTGCTGCTCCGCCAGGACGGCGTTCGGATTGAGCGTCACGGTGCCCTTTTCCGTCACGAACGTGTCATGCAGGTTCTGCTGGTTGGGGAGCCAGACTTCCGGATGCACGTGCATGGCGCCGGAATCCATCGCCTCGAAGATCACCGGGTTCGAGCCGTTCTGCAGAGCGACGGACAGGCCCAGGTTCTCTTCCAGCGCGACCTTGAGGATGTGCGCCGTTCCGCGCACGGATGCCCAGTTCGGCACGCCGATGATGACGTCATCCGCAACCGCCGCCCCGGCGCCGCCGAAGAGTGCGGTTGCCGCAACAAGTGTCTTGAGTTTCATTTCCGTTCCCCTTTTCTTTCTTGACTGCGTTGGTGCCCGGTTCCTTGTCGGCCCTGGAAGGACCGGGCTTCACACGTCGTCGCGTTTCAGGGCCTGGCACAGGCAGTGGACGCCGCCACCGCCAAGCGTGAACATCGACATGTCCGGGTCGTAGACTTCAAAGCCCATGGCACGCATGCGATCGTTGAGATCGCTCGCGCCGGCCATGGACAGCACCTTGTCGTTTCCGAGCGCCACGAGATTGACGCCGAGGTTCCTGGCCTCGGCATACCCCACGTCGACAAGCTCGATGCCCCATCCGCGGACGGTCTCGACCAGCCATGGCTCCATTGCGTCAACGCATGCCACGGCGAGCTTGTCGGCAAGGGGCACGATCAGGCCGTCCATGTGGACGAACTCCCGGCTGATCGGAGCCACCAGGGCCTCCCACCCCTCGGCCTCGACGAACCGTGCGACCTGCTCGGCACCTTCCTTCTCGGAGCGTTCGCCGCAATAGCCTATCAGCACCCGGCCGGTCTCGATGATGTTGAAGTCGCCGCCCTCGAAATGGCCCGCGGTCGCGAAATTCCAGATCGGAATGTCGTGCGCCTGGTAGAACCGGATTGCCGCCACGTGGTCGGCGCGCCGGACCTTGAGCTGCATATGGCATATCAGCGCGCCCCAAGGCGTCATGGCCGAACTGTCACGCGCGAAGAAGTTGCGGTGCAGCACCGGATCGGCCTCCAGGTAATGGCAGGTGACGCCGTTCTCTTCGTAGATCGAGACCATTTCCGCGTGCTGGGCCATTGCGAGCTGCAGGTCGAACCTGACCCCGGTGCGATCGGCATTCGCCAGGGTGCGGCCGATCAGCGGCCCGGCCTCAACCCACTTGTAGTGCTCCGGCCGACCCAGAAGCACGTGCCGCAACGGACCATGGTCGTTCGTGATGCCCCAGTTCAGGGAAGGCGTTGCAGTTTGCAGCATCGGAGACATCCACCTCTTTGATCAACAGGGGCGACGACCGTGACGTGGCCCGGATCGCAGGGGCCCAAGGCATCGGATTTCGTTCTTTACAAAAGCGCGATGCCGGTTTCCGGCTGGCCCCGACAAGCCTGAGGACCCTCCAGGCGAGAACGCTGGCCCCGGAAGCGTCGATTCCGGCGGCCCGTCAAGCGCGCGCCCGTACTCGACGCAGAAAGTGTCGCTCTCCCCGCACGCCGGGAGCGCCGCCCCCGCTGTCGCGCTGACGCCCCCCTCAAAATGCGCCGCCGCCGGAAGAGGGAATGCCCGGGTCACGGGTGAGACGAGCGCCACGGCGGCACTGGCGCGACCGGGGCGAAGAGAGACCGCGCGCGGCCACGTCCGGGCGGCGGCCCGTCTAAAGAAGGAAGGACTGCGCCGGCGCGGGAACCGCGCCGAGAGAGAACGTTCAGACTGCGAGGCCCATCCGGGCGCGCTCAACCGAGGCACGGCGCATCTCGCGCTTTCGGCTCCATGGTGTCGGGAAATGCGAAATTTCAAGACTCTTGGCGCACGATCCTTGCCGGCACGTGTGTTCCAAGCGGCGATCATCTGTAATGTCCACTGTTTCGATTCGCGGTATTTTTCGGCGCGTTTCTTGATGGACCCGGCATGGGAACC
>JAJEAC010000017.1 GCA_022824315.1 Silicimonas sp. | reverse complement strand
CCGAACAACGCTAACCCCCTCCGTATTACCGCGGCTGCTGGCACGGAGTTAGCCGGGGTTTCTTCTGCTGCTACCGTCATTATCTTCACAGCTGAAAGAGCTTTACGACCCTAGGGCCTTCGTCACTCACGCGGCATGGCTGGATCAGGGTTGCCCCCATTGTCCAAGATTCCCCACTGCTGCCTCCCGTAGGAGTCTGGGCCGTGTCTCAGTCCCAGTGTGGCTGATCATCCTCTCAAACCAGCTATGGATCGTCGGCTTGGTAGGCCGTTACCCCACCAACTACCTAATCCAACGCGGGCTAATCCGGTACCGATAAATCTTTCCCCCGCAGGGTGTATACGGTATTACTCTCAGTTTCCCGAGGCTATTCCGTAGTACCGGGCATATTCCCACGCGTTACTCACCCGTCCGCCGCTCACCCGAAGGCGCGCTCGACTTGCATGTGTTAGGCCTGCCGCCAGCGTTCGTTCTGAGCCAGGATCAAACTCTCAAGTTGAAACGCCGTTACCGGCGTATCCTTGACGTCCGAACCCCTGCACATCGTTCCTGCACCCAGTCGGCGCAGGAACCGTCTCCGTCTGCGGCCACCTCCCGAAGGGAAGTTTCCGCAAACAGTGAAGCTGACACTCCGGTCATCGGGGCGAACCCCTGCGGAGCCGATATGCAGATGTCCAGTCATCGCATGGACCAGACCGCCCACATATCTCTTCAGTGACCAACGATTTCAAAGAGCCACAGAGACAAACCTACCGGATGCGCCACGTTCTTGTGGCGCGACCCGCCTCGCTCGTTCCTGTTTGCATTTGCGCCTCGTAGCCGACCGGCCCGTCTGGCGCCCCGCCGACACATCGCAGTGCCATCGGTAAGGCACTGTTTACGCAGCCCGGACGGAACCTGCAAGACCTTTTTCTTGCGGAACAGAATTTTTTCCCTGGAACCGGTGCATGCCGAATCATCTTGTCAACGGACGTTCCTGGCTGCCAGGGCGCAGACCGACTTGTCTGAAGTCATCGCGACGCGAAGTTGGGTCCGGATTTCCGCACCGCCGTGCCGGAGCATCCGACCCCAAGCCAGCGGGTCAGGAAGAGCCCCAACACCAGCCCGGGACCCAGCGCACCAAGGGCAACCGGAAGCGAGAAAGCCTCCGCAAGAAAGCCGATCAACGGAGGCCCAACCAGGAATCCGCCCAGTGCCACCGTCGCCATGATGGCGATGTTCGATGCTTCGTATCGGTCGTCAAGCGCGGCGACCGCGGAAACACCCAACGGATAGGCGGTCGAGATGCCGAACCCGACAAGAGCGAACCCTGGAAAGGCCAGTGCAAGCGGCAAGGGAAGCACCAGCAGCAACAATCCCAGAATTGCCGAGCCAGTGGTGATTCGCGCCAGCCGAACCGCCCCGAGTCTCAGCTTCAGCCAGTCACCGGCGAATCGCCCGCCAGCCATGAAGGCGGAAAAGATCGTGACCGCGATCCCTGCACTCGCCCCCACGCTGCCCGTTCGTTCGGCGAGATAAACCGCTGCCCAGTCCGCCAACGAGCCTTCGGCAAGCGTTGCGAAGAACATGAATGCGGCAACCGGCACGAGAGCGACCGGGACATCGGCAATCCTGCGCCGGGGTGGAGATGCGACGACATCCCCGTCCCCCAACGCCGGCATCGCGCGTGCTCCGGAAACGCCGGCCAAAGTGGAAATGAGTGCCAGCAACGCCAATGCGTGCCAGGGGCTCGCCACCAGGAACGTCACTACGGCCGACCCGCAGGCCAGGCCGAGCGCCCAAAAGCCGTGACACCGGTTCATGATTGCGAGGTGCGCCCGCTTCTCGAGCCGTCCGGCATAGACATTGATGCCGACTTCCAGAAACGCGATGGCCGCGCCAAGCAGGAAGAGCGCGACGAAGAGGGACGGGCCCGACCAAGCGAAGAGGGGCATGAGTCCCGCAACAGACTGCAGTGGAAAGACCGCTACGAAGATGCGCCGCGGACCGAATCTCGCGATAATCCTGCCTGCGACCTGCAGGAACGGAATCAACGCGATCGGCGTGCCCATCAAGGCCAGCGCCAATTCCGCCTTCGAAAGGCCAAGATCTTCCTGCACGAGCGGAATGATCGCGAGCCACCCGCCGATCACCAGCGGCTGCAGAAAGAACATGGCCATGATCAGGAACGTGGCGCGCATGGCCGATAGCTCGTCCATGGGCCGGGTCTCGTCAAGCCCGGTCTGAAGCAGGGCTTCCAGCGTTCGGGAAGCGGACCCGGCTCAGGCCACCCGCCACTCGGCCCACCTGACCCGCGTCGCAAGCAAGGCGAGAATGACACCGAGATAGACATAGGGCTCCAACTGGAAACCCTTCGAGAGCATCACGAAATGGATCGCCCCAAGCAGCACGACCGGATACATCAGCCTGTGCAGTCGCCGCCATCTGATCGGTCCGAGCTTCCTCAGCGAGAGGTTGTTCGAGGTCAACGCAAGCGGGATCATCAGCGCAAAGGCGCCCATGCCCACCGTGATGTATGGGCGCTTCACGATGTCGGCCCAGATTTGGTCGAGGAACTGGACGTCAAGAACCAGCCAGACGAGCAGATGCAAGAGCACATAGAAGAACGTCACCACGCCGAAGGCGCGTCTCAGCTTCAGGAAATTTATCCCGGTCCACTTGTTGACCGGGCGCACGGCAAGCGTCGCGATCAACACCTGGAGCGCAAGCTCGCCCAGTTCGTGCTCCAGGGCCTTGATCGGCTCGACCCCCAGGCGGCCCGTTTGGGCCTGCCACAGGAACAAGACCGGTGGAAGCACCGCCAGCACGTAGATGGCCAGGGGCGGTACAAGACCTATGGCCCGGTTGACACGCCTGACCACGCTCACTTGCGCAAGCCCCTGGCCCGGCAACGGCCGGTCCGGCAATCTGGAAATCCGGACGTCATCAGTGATTCACGATCAGGTCCATGCCGGCATAGAGATGCGCAACCTCTTCCCCGTAGCCGTTGAACTTGGCCGTCGGGGTCTGCTTGGCGAAGAGACCGCCGCCTACGCGACGCTCGTATTTCTGGCTCCATCTCGGGTGGTCACGGTCCGGATTCACGTTCGAATAGAAGCCGTACTCGTGTGCGCTGTACTCGTTCCACGCGGTAGGCGGCTGTTCCTCGACGAGCGTGATCTTCACAATGGACTTGATCGACTTGTAGCCGTATTTCCACGGCACGACGACCCGGATCGGCGCTCCGTTCTGGTTGGGCATCGGCTCGTCGTACAGTCCGGTGGCCAGTATGGTAAGTGGGTGCATCGCCTCGTCCAGGCGCAGACCCTCCTTGTACGGCCACTCAATGACCGGAAAGCGGACCCCGCGCATTTCCTCGGGGCGAAGTGCGGTCTCGAAAGCCACGTATTTGGCCGAAGGCTGAACTCCGACACGGTCGAGAAGGTCTGCGAGCTCGAATCCGACCCAAGGGACGACCATGGCCCAGCGCTCGACACAGCGCAGGCGATAGATGCGCTCTTCGAGCGTGACGTCCTTCAGGATGTCGTCCAGCCCGTAGGAGCCGGGCCGGTCAACCAGGCCGCCGATCTCGATCGCCCAAGGATCGGTCGTCAGCTCTCCGGCATAGCGTGACGGATCGTCCTTTCCGGTACCGAACTCGTAGAAGTTGTTGTAGCTGGTAATCTCGTCCCAGGTGTTCGACTCAAGCCCTTCGCCATACGCGGTCTTGCGAGCATTGAGGCTCGCTGCCGCAGGCCCGGCAATCGAACCGAGGGCCATTGCACCAGCGCCCGCCATGAGTTTCCGCCGGTTCAGCCACACGTCCTTGGGTGTCACGTCTGACCAGTTCAAGTCGCTCTTGTATCGTCCTGCCATGCTGTCCTCCGTTGCGGGTGTTTCAGAAAATGGCGGCTGATCGGCATTTGGGCAATCGGCTTCACGGATTCGTCATTCGCCGCGTGGTTTCTTTCAATCCCGTCATGATGCGTCGAACCGCTGACCGGCGCACAGCGAAGGCGTGTGGGAGGTTCCATGCCTCCTGATCGTCCATTCACCGCCATGGACCCCTGACCCGCCCGTTGCTGCAGGGAAATGCCGGCTCAACAAAAGCTGCCCTGGCAAAACCAGCCCGGGGACTTGGCGGCGCCATGTGCAAAATAGAGCCACAACCTCTCCCCCGTACGTGTTGTCACCCGCCAGTAATCTCTCACGCCGGTACGCCACTCAGGCTCGTCCAGCCACCATTCAGGCGCGATCCGCTCGGGTCCCAGAGCGGCACGGGTCTCGAATGCCCGCCCCCGCCAATGGAAGGTCGCGGGCAGTTCCGGCCCCTCTTGGGGCATGGTCACGATTTCCGGTCGCCAGAGTTCCAGCGGCCGGAGCGTACGCGGCTGCGGCCATGCCTTGGCCGGCTCCGACCATGCGGCGTGAAGCACATTGAACGTCTTTTCGGGGATGTGGCTTTCAGCCGGATGCAGCCGGATTATCGTTTCGAGCCCGATGCGCGCACCGATCCGGTTCAGCAGGCACTCCGTCTGCCTCTCGCGCGTGGATTGCATCGTGCCATCGTGCGCCGCTGCCGCAAGGGTCGCATGTGCACGGGACGTCACCGGTTCGGCAACCGTGGCGACAAGCCGGATCATGTCAATCCCGCAGCCTGCATCGATACCGTCTGCCTTCATCATCAAGAGCGCGCAGACCCGATCAAGTGCAGTCACGGCATGCGCCAGCCTGACCTCGACCCGGCTCGCCTTGTGGTCGCTTCGGTGACATTCGAGGCAAACCTGCCGCATGCCCCGGCCCGTCGTCCGAAGCCTTTCCTCCAGTGTTGGAAGAAGCCGCCTGATCGCCGCTTCAATGTCCTCCTTCGACCCGATCGGCTCAGGAAAGGTAAGGCGCACCCCGAAATGATGGCGCGGACGCGCGGGGTTCACGGGCTCGGGCTCCGTTCCGAGCGCCTGATCCAGCCTCTGCAGCAGGGAATGCCCGAAACGACGCCTGAGTCCCGCCCTCGGCTGACCCGCCAGATCACCGATCCGGCGCAATCCCAGCCGATTCAGCTTCACAACGATGTCTTCCTCGATACGCAGTGCCGCAACCGGCAGGTCGGCCAATGCCGCCCAGACCTGTCCGGGTGAGACAATGCGTGCCCCGCATGAAGATGGCACCATCGCCTCGGGCTTCGAACCACCCCGTTCCCAATGCCCCCGCCTGACAGCCCGCGAGCGCGTCGCCCGGGCCTCCTGAGCGATGTCATCCCCTGAACGCGTGCCCGCCACCTCCTTGCCCGAGAACCGCGCAAGGGCCCAGGCCGCACCCACCGAATCCGCAATGCTCGCCCGCAATGTCAGCCCCAGCCCCGCACATTCGGTCTTCACCTGGTCCAGCAGGGCCGCTTCGCCTCCAAAGAGATGTGCGCAGCCCGTGATGTCGACCACAAGCGTCTCGGGCGGCTCCTCGGAAACCCAAGGGCTGAACTTTCCCGCCCAGCGACACAGCGCAGTCAGAACGTCATGATCGGCGTGCGGGTCCATGAGCCGCGTCTGGAGCGCGGAACACATGGCGTAGGCATCGCTCAACGGCTGGCCTCGTCTCAACCCCGCCGCCTCAGCCTCGGTCGAAAGGGAAACCAGCACCTGCTTCTGACCCTCCTGCCCCACGACCGCAAACGGCATGCCAGGCATGCCAAGACCTTGCCGCACTGAATGTTCGGCAGCGAGACGGGGAAACCAGAGCGACATGATCCGTCGCGGCTTCATCTGTCCACCCCGCAGGAAACCCCGTCCTTCAGGTCGGGGAGGAATGCGGGGTCTCGTGTTCCGTGCATCGTCGCCGTCTCCTTCTTCCGTGTCGTGCCGAGGCGGTATCAGTACCCGTCGCCGCGCTGGACGATGCGGCAGTGCCGGTGGGAAACGCCCTGGACGGTGCCGCCGGCCGTCTGGACGTTGAACGATCCCGAGGCCCGAACCGCGACGCGGCCCGAATGGACGCCCCGCCTCTTTCCCGACGGCACGACCGCGCGCACGATGTCCCCCGTACGGAAGCCCCGGACGGACGTCCCCGCCATCAGGTGCCCGACCGGGAAGCCGGAGACGGGAAGGCCGGTCCGCTTCAGCTCCTCGAACAGGACGCGGCGGGTGGCGTTGACCGCCGCGGCGTCGCGAAGCGGCGTCCCGGCCTCGGCGAGAACCCTCCGGAGACGTCCGGGCCGCCTGGCCAGGAAGCTCTCCACCGTCGGCGATCCCTTGGCCCGGTTGCAGGAGGGGCAGGCGAGCGTCAGGTTGGAGACACGGTCGGACCCGCCCCGGGCCTTCGGTCGGAGACGTGGTCGATCTGGAGGGGCGTCCCCGTGGCGCCGCAGTAGGCGCATTTGCGTCCCCATTTCTCGAGCAGATGCTCCCGGACCTCGTATCCCGCCAGGGTCCCCTGCTGTTACTCCGCGCCCCCGATGCCGGGGCTCTCCAGCGCCTGCGTGTCGAAGCGCACCGTCTCGCACCGGATCCCGGTCACCGGCGCAAGCCTCCTGAACCGTTCCGTCCAGGACAGCACGTTGTCGACCCGTGACTGCAGCGAGGGCGGGAGCCGTCTCCCGGAACGCCGGTTCAGGAACCTCTCCTTCCTGTATCTCAGGTTCGCCGCCGCCGCCGATAGCCGGCCCGTTGCTGCATCGACTTCCGAACCCTCTCTCCCCTGTGCTCGATCTCGGCAAGGGACAGGACCTCGCCGTCATTCCGGACGAGCGCCATGCCCGTCCTCCTCGACCCCGGATCGATCTTCAGGTCCAGGGGCTGCGTCCCCCGTCCGGTCCTGTCCCGGAAACGTATGGTGCAAAATAGATCGGATGGTCGTCTCCTTTCTCGTGCTGGTCAGCATGGGCCTTCGGGGCGTCCGCCCCTCAAGCCCCTCCCTTCAGGGAGGGGCCGCTGACTGATCGGACAGCATCACGGGCAGAACCGTTCGTTCCTGTTTTGTTTCAGGCTATGCCAAACCCTGCCTGATGTCGAGTCCTTGCATCCAGGCGCAATGATGCACCACTTCGCGCGGTCGAGCATTTTCGGGCCGCAGACCTCTGTGCCGAGATTGGCATCAAGAGCCCGAAATTGCATTGATTTCGCCTCGCTCGTCGCGCAAGGTCGGCTCCGAAACGAACAGGGAGAGCCAAGGGATGCGCACCAAAGCCGCAATCGCCACCGCCGCCGGCAAGCCGCTGGAAATCATCGACGTTAATCTTGACGGGCCGAAGGAGGGCGAGGTCCTGGTCGAGATTAAAGCCACGGGGATCTGCCATACAGACGAGTTCACGCTCTCCGGCGCCGATCCGGAAGGGCTCTTTCCGGCGATCCTTGGACACGAGGGTGCCGGCGTCGTGATCGAAGTTGGCAAAGGCGTCAGTAGCGTCGAGCCTGGGGACCACGTCATTCCGCTCTACACGCCCGAATGCCGGGAATGCGAATACTGCCTCCATCCCAGGACAAACCTCTGTCAGGCGATTCGCACGACTCAAGGCCAAGGCCTGATGCCGGACGGCACGTCAAGGTTCTCAACGCTCGATGGCGACCCGATCCTGCACTACATGGGATGCTCGACGTTTTCGAATCACACGGTGCTGCCCGAAATCGCGGTCGCCAAGGTCCGGAAGGACGCACCCTTCGACAAGATCTGCTACATCGGCTGCGGCGTGACCACGGGCATTGGTGCCGTGATCAACACGGCGAAGGTCGAAGAAGGGAGCCGCGCCATCGTGTTCGGGCTCGGCGGAATCGGACTCAACGTCATTCAGGGCTTGCGGCTTGCAGGTGCCGACCAGATCGTCGGCGTCGACGTGAATGCCGGCAAGAAGGTCATGGCCGAAAGGTTCGGCATGACCGATTTCGTGAACCCGGATGAGGTTGACAGCGATCTCGTTGCCTTCCTGGTCAATCTTACGGGAGGCGGCGCGGACTACACGTTCGACGCCACCGGGAATGTCGACGTCATGCGGGCCGCGCTGGAATCAGCGCACAAGGGCTGGGGCGAGAGCGTGATCATCGGCGTGGCGCCTGCCGGTGCGGAAATCGCAACACGGCCATTCCAGCTGGTGACCGGACGGGTCTGGCGCGGAACGGCATTTGGCGGCGCAAGAGGCCGGACCGACGTGCCGAAAATCGTCGACTGGTACATGGACGGCAAGATCGAAATCGATCCGATGATCACGCATACCCTGGACCTCGACGGCATCAACGAGGGGTTCGACCTCATGCATGCAGGCAAGTCGATCAGGTCGGTCGTGGTCTACTGACCGGACTGCGACAGAGCCAAGTTGCATGCTGAAGGACGACGCAGTGCCGCGCACTGCAATTCGCCTTGTCATTCGCCGCACCAGAAACGACATTCCGCAAATGCACTTGAGGGAGCGACCATGATGTCCGGCGACAAAGGCGACCGCAAGGATCGTGACGACACCATGCGCGACAGGGTTTCAGAACTCTTCTTCAAATCGCGCAATGTCCTGATCACCGGTGAGATCAACGACGGGTTGGCGAACCGGGTCGCCACCCGGCTCATCGCCCTCGCCGAGGATGGTGACGACCCGATCAACGTTTTCATATCGTCACCCGGCGGACACGTGGAATCGGGCGACATGGTCCATGACATGATCAAGTTCATCGGGCCCACGGTTCGGACGATCGGTTCCGGCTGGGTTGCGTCCGCAGGCGCACTGATCTTCGTCGCCGCAAAGAAGAACAACCGCTTCTGCCTTCCGAACACGCGCTTTCTCCTGCACGAACCCCGTGGCGGGGTCGGCGGATCTGTTTCGGACATACAGATACAGGCCGAGCAAATCCGCATCATGCGTGAGCGGTTCCACCGCATCTTTTCGGAAGCGACGGGACAAACCACAAAGAGGATCGCAGGCGACACCGCGCGCGACTTCTGGCTCAACACCGACCAGGCCATCAAGTACGGGCTGCTTGGCAAGGTGATATCCAGCGCCAGGGAATTGGAGTAGGTCCGGGTCGTTCCCCGCGCGTTCATCGGCCGAAGCGAGATCGTGAAGACAATTCGACCGGTTCCGGCACTGTTGCGGGATGACCTGCGTGGCGAACGTGACACCGCGCTCATCGGGCTTTCCCAAAAGCACGTCCGTTCACGGATTGCGGGCCGGTCTTGCAGGTTCGAGGCGCAGGCCACAAATGTGGACAGTTCCGCAGGAGAAATGAATGATCCCCGGCCTAGATCGACGTCGCAAGTTCTCCGACCTGTCAGAACAGGAAATCCTTGCCCTTGCGATTTCCTCGGAGGAGGACGACGCCCGAATCTACCGGACCTACGCCAGCAAGCTCCGGAAGGAGTTCCCCGGTTCCGCCACCGTGTTTGACGAAATGGCGATTGAGGAGGATGCCCATCGCGACGCCCTGATTGACCTTCACCGAAAGCGATTCGGCGACACGATCCCGTTCATTCGTCGCGAACATGTATCCGGCTATTTTTCCCGCCCGCCAGTATGGCTGATCGAGAATCTCGGGCTGGAGCGCATGCGCGAGGAAGCACTCGCCATGGAGCACGCCGCCGCCCGGTTCTACGAAGCCGCGGCCGGAAGGGCCGGTGATGCAGAGACCCGCAAGCTTCTGGGTGACCTTGCCGCGATCGAGGCCGGACACGAAACTGTTGCCCAAAACCTGTCCGACACTCATCTTGACCAAGAAACCCGGGAAAGCGAGAGCCGGGCCGCGCACAGGCAATTCGTGCTGACATGGGCTCAGCCTGGCCTGGCCGGGCTCATGGACGGGTCGGTGTCGACACTCGCGCCGATCTTCGCCGCGGCCTTTGCCACCGGCGACACATGGAGCACGTTCCTGATTGGAATCGCCGCTTCGGTGGGTGCCGGAATCTCGATGGGATTCGCCGAGGCGGCATCGGATGACGGGCAGATTTCCGGGCGCGGCTCACCCGTCAAGCGTGGCTTGGCTTCAGGCGTGATGACCACCATAGGCGGGCTCGGACACGCGCTTCCTTACCTGCTTCCGGATTTCTGGACTGCGACCACGATCGCGTTCTTCGTGGTGCTCATCGAGCTATGGGCAATTGTCTGGATCCAGAACCGCTTCATGGAAACACCGTTCTTTCGGGCCACGCTGCAGGTGGTGCTGGGCGGCGCGCTCGTGTTGGCGGCCGGAATCCTGATCGGGTCTGGATAGACCCGACCCATTCAAGACAACAGCGCGCATCGGAACGGGCCCATGCCGCCGGATCTGGAAAGCCTTGACCGGGAATATCGCATAGATACCCACGGAAGGACCTGCTGCGAATTCTGTGCGCTTCCCGGGCACCATGGTGCGCACGGGCGTCCGCGCCTCCAGAACGCCTCAAACTCCGAAGTCCTCGAATTCTACGAGCGCTCGCTGCGAGCGCCATAGGCATCAATTATCTTGGCAACCAGCGAATGACGGACAACATCCCTGGAGGTGAAGTGACAGAATGCAATCCTGTCAATGTCGGCCAGAAGCCTTTCGGCGTCCATGAGACCGGAAGCGACCCCGTGAGGGAGGTCCGCTTGGGTCCTGTCGCCGGTGATCGCCATTCGGCTGCCTTCACCCAGGCGAGTCAGGAACATCTTCATCTGCATGGTGGTGGCGTTCTGTGCCTCGTCCAGCACCACGAAGGCATTTGAGAGAGTCCGCCCTCGCATGAAGGCAAGTGGCGCGATCTCGATCCTCTTGTCCTCGATCAACCTGGTCAGCTGCTTTTCCGGAAGAAAGTCGTGGAGGGCATCGTAAAGCGGCTGCATGTACGGATCGACCTTGTCCTTCATGTCGCCCGGAAGGAAACCCAGTCTCTCGCCGGCCTCGACGGCAGGTCGGCTGAGAATGATCCTGTCGACATGGCCGTTGACAAACATGTTCACGCCCACGGCAACGGCGAGATACGTCTTGCCGGTACCAGCCGGACCGATGCCGAACACAAGCTCGTTCGAGACCAGGGAACGGACATAGGCCTTCTGCGCCCCGCTCCTCGGCTCAACCAGTTTCTTTCGCGTCTTGATCTCGATCTTGCCGCGCGGAAAGAGTTCCATCTGATCGGAAGACGCGACGACGTCCATATCCTCGCCCATGCGGATTTCCGCGTCGATGTCGCCGGGCGTGATCTCGCGCCCTGTCTCCAGCCGCCGGTGAAGCGCCTCCAGAACTTCGACCGCACGGCCAACATCCGCGCATTCGCCGAAGACCGTCAGCCTGTTGCCTTGATGCATGACTTGAACGGAAAGCGCCTCCTCGACTTGGACGAGATTGCGGTTGAACTCTCCGAACAGGTCGATGAGCAGGCGGTTGTCGGGAAACTCCAGTTGCGTTTGAAAAGCTCCATCTTGCTGCTTTGGGTCGTTCAACGCACGAACGGTCAAATGCTGTCACTCCGGGCATGAAGGGCCTGATTGACCTGATGCTGCCAAGGGATTGGCGGCAACGCAAGGGGGCCTCGTCTTCCCCGGTCCCCGGGAATTCCGCAGCGATCCGGATTCGGTGCGCCGACAGCTTCGCCTCCACGTCGAATTGCACGGAGCGAAATGAAACCGGAAGCGGCGCGCCGACCCCCAAACCTGCCAGGGTCGGGAAGCCGCGGCCGCCAAACTTGCATGCTCGCCCCGGCAGGGATGAATCGGTCATGCAACCGAGATGGCAATGCCTAGCCTTGCGAAACCTCGCCCGAAAGCGAGTTGCTGCCCGACGCATTGATCCGCACCGGCCGGATCTCGCCGACAGCGGCCTGGCCATCGGCCACGTGAACCGCGTGCAGGTATTCCGACTTGCCCACGACCTGCCCAGGAAGGCGACCCGGCCTTTCGAACAGGACGCTGACTGTACGGCCGACCATCGATTCTTGCGCGGCGCGCTGCTGACGGGTCAGAATCGCCTGCAACCGCTGCAGGCGTTCGTCCTTGACCGCATCGTCAACACCCTCGAGTTCCGCGGCGGGCGTGCCGGCACGCGGCGAATACTTGAAGCTGTAGGCCTGCCCGTACGTGACTTCTTCCACCAACGCCAACGTATCCTCGAAGTCCGCCTCGGTTTCGCCCGGGAAGCCGACGATGAAATCGCCCGACAGGAGAATGTCCGGTCGCGCCGCACGAATTCGCTCGATCACCCTCGTGTACTGTTCTGCGGTGTGCCTGCGGTTCATCGCCCTGAGCACCTTGTCCGAGCCCGATTGCACGGGCAAATGCAGATACGGCATCAGCTTCGCAACCTCTCCGAATGCCGCAATCAGGGAGTCGCTCATATCTGATGGATGGCTCGTCGTGAAGCGAATGCGGGCCAGCTCGTCAATTCCGGACAGTTCACGGATCAGCCCGGCCAAGCCGTCCTCATGCCCGTGATAAGCGTTCACGTTCTGCCCCAGAAGCGTGATTTCGCGCACGCCCCGCGCAACGAGTTCCCGCGCTTCCACCATGACGCGTCCGGCCGGGCGACTGGCTTCGGCACCGCGCGTGTAGGGCACGACACAGAAGGTGCAGAACTTATCGCAACCTTCCTGAACGGTCAGGAACGCGGTCGGCCCTCGCGCCGCCTTTGATCGCTTGGGAAGATGGTCGAACTTGTCTTCCTGTGGAAAGTCGGTGTCCAGGGCCCTTTCTCCGGTTCGGATTTTCCGCTCGAGTTCCGGAAGCCTGTGATAGCTCTGGGGGCCGATGACCATGTCGACCATGGGCTGGCGCGCAAATATCTCAGCCCCCTCGGCTTGGGCGACGCATCCCGTCACTCCGATCTTCAGGTCTGGCCTTGCGTCCTTGAGCGGGCGGAACCGACCAAGCTCGGAGTAGATCTTTTCGGTGGCCTTTTCCCGGATATGGCACGTGTTCAGAAGGATCATGTCTGCGTCATCGGCGCCATCTGCGGCAACGTAGCCTTCGGCGGCCAACGCCTCGCTCATGCGCTCGCTGTCATAGACGTTCATCTGACAGCCAAAGGACTTGATGAACAGTTTCCTCGGTGCGGACACGGGTCGGTCTCCTTTCTGAACCTGTGCGTCCTAACGGCCTGGCCTCACATTGCCAACACTCTTGCCGCCTTCATTGTCAGACAACGTTCGAATCCGAGGGGCAATGCGCTGCGGCATTGTGGTCCAATTCCACGATTCAAGTCCACATGCACGACGCAATCGATCGCTGATCGTGAACAGTTGCAGAGGCGTCGGCTTCTTTCCCCGGCTTGCTGCAACCGAAGCCCAGAGGCTGCCTCAGTCGCGACCGCGAGACGCGAGACTGCGACCGGTCATGGCCAGGCCCGCAAGGCAGACCACCCCGAACGCCGCGTAAACTGCCAGAATTGCCTGAATCTCCTCGATAGCCATTGCACCGACCTCGGACGCGTTCACCGAAACCAGCAGCAGGCTCGCAGCAAAGCAGAGCCGCGCCACGAGATTCCTGAGCGAGATGTAGGTCGCGCGCATTTCGTCCGCCAGAATGGGCTGAATTTCCGCGGCAATGAACGGCTGCGCCAAGCTGTCGGGCACCTTTCGCAGGAGCAGCAGCAGCACTGCCGAGAGGTTGCCGAACACTGCCAGCCCGGCAGCGAGCATGATCTGGATGCAGAATGCCAGCAACAGGATGCTCTTCAATCCGAGCTGGCGCCTAACCCCCGGAGCCACCCAAGACACCGCGACCGACACCAGCATCATGAGCGTGGTCACGACACCGCTCACAACCGCAGCCTCGGCGATGGCGCCCGAGCCGCCAAGAACTTCCAGAATGAACGGTTGCCCGAACACGAATGGCAGATGACCGAAGCCGTAGATCAGTATTGAGAGTGCAAGGAGCCATGCCAGAACCGGATGGAACAAGGCCCTGCGAAACGCTTCGAAACGCTCTGCCTCGCCGCGAACGCGACCAGTGCGGTCTAGCTCGGAAAATTGAATGGCGATCAGGACCAGCGCTCCGAACGCCACAGCGCTGGCAGCAAATGGCAGGCGCAGGCCAGAGAGCGCCAAGAGGCCTCCGACAACCGCCGAAATCGCAAGCGCAAGGAAACTGTAACGCCATGCACGAACCTCTTCCCTCTCGACGTCCTCAGCTCGACCCTCTGCAGCCAGCGACTCGTAAAGAAGAGCACTGTCCGTTCCCGAGGCCAGCGCAATGTGGGCGCCCACGGCAATTTGCGCGAGCGCGAACACCCAGAAGCCTTCACCAAGCGCAAAGAGGGCACAGGACAGAAACCCGGCGCAGGCGCTCGCAATCAACGTTTTCCGCCTGCCCCACCGATCCGAGAAATACCCCGAGGGCACCTCCAGCACAGTCGTCGTGACGTCATAGATCGCGTAAAACAGTATTGCCTGCGCCGCGGAAAGCTCAGACTGCAGGAACAGGAACCAGATCGCCTGCCAGAAAAGCAGGTTCTGGAAGAACTTGAACCATGGGTAGAGCGCAATGTTCCGTGCGGCGCCTCTCATCAGCCGACCTGCCCTCCGAATTCGCTTCCGTCGACCCACCCCCCATCTGCCAAAGGTCTCGGGCAAGTCTCGAGCGGCTGGAGCGCGGTACGCATCAGAGCATGGCTGGCACGACTAGGTCAGGTGGGCGATGACCGTCGGCAAACGTCTTGATGTTGACGATCACCGCTTCGCCCATCTCGACGCGTCCCTCGATCGTCGCCGATCCCATGTGGGGAAGAAGCACGACATTGGGCAGTGCGCGAAGCCGCGGGTTGATCTCGTGCCGGTGCTCGAAGACGTCCAGCCCCGCGCCGCCGATCTCGCCGGACCGCAGCATCCGCGTCAGCGCGTTTTCGTCGATGACCTCGCCGCGCGACGTGTTCACGATGACAGCGTTGTGTTTCATGAGCTTCAGCCGACGCGCGTTCATCAAGTGAAACGTGGAAGGCGTGTGAGGGCAGTTGATCGACAGAATGTCCACCCGGCTTACCATTTGGTCGAGACTCTCCCGATAGGTCGCATTCAGATCCGCCTCTGTCTCCCGCCGCAGGCGACGCCTGTTATGGTATTCGACCGGCATGCCGAAGACCGCGGCACGGCGTGCAACAGCCTGGCCGATTCGACCCATGCCAAGGATGCCGAGCCTGCGGCCGGCAAGCCGCCCGCCAAGATGCGCGGTCGGCGCCCAGCCATGCCAATCGCCCTTCTGCATTACGGAAAGCCCTTCCGGGATGCGCCGCGTAACGGCAAGGATCAGCGCCACGGTCATGTCGGCCGTGTCCTCCGTGACCACGCCCGGCGTGTTTGAGACATGGATTCCGCGCTGCCGCGCGGTCGCGACGTCGATGTGATCCACGCCAGCCCCGAAATTCGCGATTAATTTCAGCCGCCCGCCAGCCTGAGCAAGCAATGTCGCATCAATCCGGTCCGTCAGCGTTGGCACCAGTACGTCGGCAGACTTCATCGCCACTGCCAGTGCATCGCGCGACATTGGCGCATCGTCGGCATTCAGCGCAACGTCGAACAGTTCGGACATGCGGCGCTCGACAGGTTCGGGCAAGCGTCGCGTGACAACAACGGTCAGGCACTTGTCTGGCATGCGAGTTGCGCTCCCGTCTTTCCCTCGCCTTCGATTGCTGGCAAAGTGGCAAGGAACCGAGGCGGACACAAGGGCACAAGGCGCCAGTACATGGTGCCTAGGGAACGGACCACGGCGTTGATGCGACTGAATCTTGCAGTCTTGCTCTCTCTGGCATTGGCGGGCCCGACTCTCGCCACCGAGCGGGGCAAGGTCACGAACCTGCCGATTCCGCGATTTGTTTCCTTGAAGGCCGAGAAAGGCAACGTCCGGCGCGGACCGTCGCTCAGCCATCGGATCGATTGGGTGTTCCGAAGGCGCAACATGCCGTTGGAAGTCACAGCGGAATACGGCCATTGGCGCCGCGTTCAGGATCGGGACGGACAAGGTGGGTGGATGCACTACTCGCTGCTGTCGGGCGCGCGCCACGTGATCGTCGAGGACGACCTGACACCGCTTCACGCCAAGCCGTCGACCAAGGCCGCGGTCAAGGCCTACGCCGAGACCGGCGTTGTCGCACGGCTTGGCGCATGCGCGCCGGACTGGTGCAAGATCAGCGCGAACGGCTTTCATGGTTGGGTCAGCAAAGACCAGATCTGGGGCGTCAGGCCCGACGAATTGCGCAAATAGATCGGTATGGGACTCATGTACATGACTGACCATCAGTCAGCTGTACACCTCCTCGCGATACCCTCGGACGACCCCCGATCTAAACTGTCAATGAAGCGTGGAATTTCCTATTGGCGTGGCATGCGCGTGCTTTCGGCTAGGTTGTCTATTGTCATCTGTGCCCCGGCACGCCCGACGCAGCGTCAAGGTCAGTCGCTCAAGACGGCCATGTTGTCGGCGTCCCAACAGATCCACACCGGCGCGTCGCCCACCGCCTGACCCGTTTCCATATTGACATAGGCCTTCAGAGTTGCACCCGCGGCCTGTTCGACGAGCAGGTCCACCATCATCCGGCTGCCAAGAAAGGTCTTGCCGACCACCCGGCCCTGAACCGCGTTGACCCTTGCGGGCTTCTCACAGTGCAACTCCAGTCGTTCCAGCCGGACCGAGGCGGTGACATGTCCTTCGGGATGCGGGTCTTCTGGCCGCCTGTGACCGCGCAAGGTCGATCCGTGCCATTCGATCACCACCTCTTCACCCTCCTGACTGCGGACTTCGCCCGAGATCAGATTTGTTTCGCCGATGAATTCCGCAACGAAGCGGTTGGCGGGGTGAATGTAGAGATCTTCAGGAGTGCCGTCCTGTTCGACGCGCCCGGCATTCATCACCACGATGCGGTCGGACATGGTCAGCGCCTCTTCCTGATCGTGGGTGACGAAAACGAAGGTCTTGTCGGTCCGCCTCTGGATCGACTTTAGCTCTTGCTGGACCTGTCCCCGAAGCTTCGCGTCCAGCGCGCCAAGCGGTTCGTCGAGCAGGAGAAGCGCGGGATCAAGCGCAAGTGCACGTGCCAAGGCGACGCGCTGGCGCTGGCCGCCGGAAAGCTGGCCAGGATATCGGTCGCCATAGTCGGCAAGCTCGAGGAACGCCATCAGTTCTTTCAGTCGGGCCTTGATGGCACTTCGGCTCATGCCCGTCAGCTCCAGTCCGAAGGCCATGTTTTGCAGAACCGTCATGTGCGGAAACAGCGCATAGTCCTGGAACACCATGTTCACGTTGCGCCGGTCTGGCGGAAGCCGGGTCACGTCCTTGCCCTCGAGCATTATGCGTCCGGTGTCCGGACGCTCGAACCCGCCGAGAAGACGCAACGTCGTCGACTTGCCGCACCCCGAGGGTCCCAGGAAGGTGACGAACTCGCCCTCCGCGATATCCAGTTCCATCCGCTCAAGCGCGACCGCATTTCCGAAGGTTTTCGAGACCCCTTCGATGCTGACGACGGGAGGCTGCGAGGTCATCTTCCGGAATCCTTGTTCGTACGGCGCACATAGCGCTCGGCCCAGATGCCGAGGACGGCAGTCAGGACCAACGCGACAGTGGCGATTGCGTTGATTTCCGGCGACATGCCCGAGCGCAGCTTGGCGAAGATCAGAACCGGCAGGGTCGGCTCGTAACTGCCTAGGAAGAACGAGCGGACAAAGTCGTCGAAGCTGAGCAGCAGGCAGAAGATGCTGGCGCCCATGATGGCGGGGGTAAGATAGGGCAAAGTGATCCTGAGAAAGGCGACCAGCGGGTCGGCGCCCAGGTCGCGCGCCGCCTCGATCTGGCTCTTCGGCAGGGTGGAAAGACGCGCCATGACAACCAGCACCACAAAGGGTACATTGTGGACCGCGTGGGCCCAGATTATCGCGAACATCCCCGGTTCGATGCCAAGAAGTCGGGCATAGATTCGGAACGCGATTGCCGAGATGATGCCGGGCACAAGTGCTGGCAGGATGGCTAGACCGAACACCGTCGCACGGCCCCAGAACTTCCGGCCCTCCAGCAACACCGCGATCCAAAGCCCAATTGCGATTGAAATGACGGATGCGAACACTGCGATCGCGATCGAATAGCCAAAGACCGAGATCACCTCGGAATCCTCGAACACACCAAGGTACCAGTCGAGCGTCCAGGACTTGATCGGAAACCCAATGAACTTCGAATCCTTGAATCCCATGAGAATCATCAGGATCAGTGGTACAAACACATAGAGGACGAAGGCCCAGTAGACGCAGGAGAGGAAGATTCGCGAATTGCGGGTCACTTGGTGTCGCCTTTTCTGAGCATGTACATCAACCGCTGAAAGACGGCTGAAATCGCCAGTGCCGCAAGGAACATGATCGTCGCAAAGGCCGCGCCAGTGGGCCATTCGTCTCCTGCGACGTGGAAAAAACCCGCGATGGTCTCGGCAAAGACCGTGGTCGAGGGGCCGCCAAGAAGCACCGGCGTCGCGTAGAATCCCGTCGAGATAAGGAAGACCAGCGTACACCCCGAAGAAATACCCTCGATCGTCAAGGGCAACGTCACGCGCCGGAACCTGGTCCAGGCGCCTGCGCCGAGATCGGCCGCCGCTTCCCAGTAGCTTTGCGGAAGCTTTTCCAGTGCCGAATAGAGCGGAAGCAGCATGTAAAGCGCCGTCAGATAGACGATGCCCACTCCCATCGAGAAACTCGTATACATGAACGGGATCGGCCGATCGACCAGCCCAATCCATTTCAGTGCGAGGTTAACCGCTCCGGTATTGCCCAACAGGATCATGATGGCGTAGGTCCGCACGATCTCGCCGACCCAGAAGGGAACGAGAAGCAATAGAAGGAACAGGAGCTGGTTCTTTCGGCTGACATGCCGGGCAAGGAAATACGCGACGGGGTATGTGATGATGAGCGTCGCCAGGGTGAAGGTGCTCGCGAAGACGAGCGTCCGGAAGAACGGCATCCAGAACAGCCTGTCCCCGAAGAACCGCCCGTAATGTTCCAGCGTGAATTGGGTCTGGACATCCTGGGCAACCGGATAGGCATCGGTCAGGCTGACACGGAGCATCTGAAGCATTGGTCCGAGATGCTGCGTCAGGACCCAGAGGACCGGCAGCGCGGCGAGAATGAAGAACTGACGCCGCGGAGACGCGTAAACGAACGTCAACAAGGCCTTGTAGGGGCCCCAACGGGTCGCTCGGCCCCAAAACGCCGCAGGGCCCTCCCCCGGTGCGCCCCGTGGTTCAGACGCAGATGCGACTTCTGAATTCATGACGCTCCCCTAGCAGGTCGGGTCGGCCCGCGCGCCCTCGGTGAAAGGGTGGGTTCCAATGGGTGGAAACGGAGGTATCAGTTTCGGCCCGCACGCCCCGGTGAGGGGCGTGCGGCGTGTCAGGACCTCAGGCCGCCTTGACGGCCTCCACAGCAGGGTCGACGAGGCCGTATTTCATCTCATTCGCCTCGGCGCGGAAAAACTGCAGGTTGGCCAGTTGCTCTTCCGGGAACGAGGTGGACCGCCTCTCGGCCTCGGTCAGGTATTGCGAGGCATCCTTGTATGTCGAGATGAAGCCCGACGCCTTGGTCATGGAGGCACCGATTTCGGGGGACGCCAAGAGCGCGTTCAGAAGCGTATAGGCGTTGTCCGGATTCGGACCGTTATTGGCAATGTTCAGCGTGTACACGAAGCCATACGAACCTTCCTTCGGGATAGACATGCCCAACGGGAAGCCATCATTGATCAATGCGGCAGCCGGACCGTTCCACGAATGCCCCAGAACGATGTCCTGATTGATGAACATCTGCTGCACCTCCGCACCGCCGTCATAGTACTTGCGAACAAGCGGCTTTTTCTCGATCAGGAAGTTCTTCGCTTCCTCGACGATTCGCGCGGCCTCGTCCGGATCGTCCAAGTAGGCGACCATATTGCCGTCATAACCCATCATCAGCATTACGATCGACATCATGTCCTGGATGATGTAGGCGGTCTGGCCCTTGTATTTCTCGCTGAACAGCGTGTCCCAGGTCTGGGCCTCGTCTTCGGAAACGAATTCGGTATTGTAGGACAACACCTCCATGCCTGAGAGGATCGGTGCCCCCCATTTGTTGCCGTTGATCGTGGCCCAGTCGCTTTCGGAGAAGGTCGGATTGATATTTCCCCAGTTCGACAGTCGGCTGGTGTCCATCGGTGCCAACAACTCGCTGTCGATGAACTGAAGGAACCGATGACCGGCGACGGTAACGACATCTACAGTCGGATTCGGTGCTTCGGCGGCCAGGAGGTTGAATTGCTTGCCTTGATCGTCGACTAGACGGACGTTCACCTTGATGCCGGTATCGGCCTCGAACTGCTCCTTGAAGGCGTCGGGAACGAACTGGTTGTAAGTCCAGACGTTCACCTCGCCGCTGCCCTGGGCATAGGAGCGGCGCAGATAGGCCGGGCTTGCCAGCATGGCCGCCCCAACGATAGTGGTGCCGAGGAAACGGCGACGGTCGATAGCCGGATTGGTCATTTCTTTCTCCATTTTCTGTTTGGTTGGCTATTGAACAGCGGACGCCATGGCGGCATCCGGGTGGTTCAGAAGGCCGGTCTTCGCAGCCTCCTTCAGGTCGTCGAGCGTATGGCTCGACAAGTCGATAGCATCGAGAAGCGCGTTCTCGGCGATGAAGTCCCGGCCATACATGGCCGAGAATATGCGAATGCCTGCTTCGTGCAGCAGCGCCGGTCGACCCGCCATTCGGCCAAGCGCGGCGGTCAGCACCAGCCCGTAAGGCACATCTTCGGTGACGTAACGGCTGTCTGCCGTCGCGGGTCCGGTACCTCCGTTTCCCACGGCGTGCATCTCTTGGTTCATCTCCGAGATCGAGGCCACAGGCACATGGAAGGACAAGTGGAAATGCTCAAATATCGTGCGCACTTTCACCCCCAGTGCCTCCGCGATTGCCAACCGCTCGGCATCCAGCGCTTCAAGCAGGCGACCGATGTTGGGGGTGACGTTCTGGCCCTGGCTCCAGTCCTCGCCGCGTTCCATCCGGGTCATGTTGCCCAGTGCGATACCCATGTGATTCTGCGGGTTCAGGTTCGAGAGCGATATCGCCAGCAACCCGTCTCGCGACTGGAATCGATCCCCGAACAGTTGCTGGCAAAGCGTCAGAGCCTCACCCGAAAGATCTTCTGGCAAGGTGCAGAAGTCGATCAGTTCGCGAATCGTGTTGATCCGCACCCGCGACGGCGACTGCCGTCGCCCGGTTGCCGCGGTCGTGCCCCAGGCGGTCACAGGGGCTCGAATGCCTCGCGCCGTCAGTTGCTGACTCAGAAAGATCGCGCCAAGCGAGGCGTGAGACGAGACGATCACGTGCTGACCGTCCCGGACCTTTGGCGCAAGCGCGTCCATCACTGGTTTATGGCCATAGGCGGGAAGAGCGATCATGAGGCAATCGTTCTCCGCGGCCAGTTGCCCGGCTGTCGCGGCGATGCGCGGCGTCAGAACAGTGTTGAGCGCTCCCTCTGCGGTCAACGGAATTCCGTCCGCCAGCGCCGTTGTTCCAGTGCCAGAAGGTGACCAGAGCATCGGGTCATGCCCGTTCCCGGCAACCAGCGCCGCTGTTCCGAAGGCGATCGAGCCTGCACCCGCAATGCCGATCCGGATCTCGTCTCCCATCAGACGCCGTGCCCCCCCCGCAATCCATAAAGCGCCACATCGTTGGTGTCGTCAAGTCATGCCTCCCCACCCTCAGACCGCACCGGGTCGCCGAGCACATGCATCAGCCGGTTGGCCCAACCGAACAGGGCCGTGGACAGGATCAGGTCGAGGATCTCGGCTTCATCGAGGCCCGCTTCGCGCAGAGCCTGCATCTGCTCCGGTCCGGCCTCGGGCGGGGCCTCGGAGAGCGCTACGGAGAAATCAAAGATCGCCTGGTCGCGATCTGGCAGCGTCGCCGCGCGACCATCAAGGAACAACCGGTCGGTGATCTCGGTGCTGTCCTCAAGTTGCGCATGGCGCGCGGCGTGAACGGCGGCGCAATAGATGCAGCGATTGACCATCGAGGCACCAATCGCGCCGATCTCGCGCTCGGCCCGGCCCATGCCCCCCTTGTCGTACATGATCGCGTTGAACAGGGGCGAACGGACCTTGAGCGATTCCACATCGTGCGCCAACGTCAGGACATAATCCGAAACCTTGGTGTTGGACGGCGTCACGCTCAGCGCATCAAGCTGCGCCTCGCTCGCCTCCTCAAGCTTCACCGGGTCCACGCGCGGACGCCATTCCGGCACGCTGCGGGTGAATTTCCTGACCACCCGACTCATGGCTTGCCATCCATCATCAGCCGCAGCCCGGCGACAACCCTGATCTGATAGGCGAGGAATGCGTTCAACTCGGACAGCCGCACGATGTCGGCGTCGGCGACGCCGACGTCCTGAAGTGCGGAAATGTCGGGTGCCACCACGTTACGCGTTTCGACTGCGACCTTGTCCATGAAGGCAAGCACCGGGCCAAACCCCTCCGCCGCGCCATCATGGGCCGGGTTGGCCAGTCCGGCAAAATCGCCTGCCTCCGCCGCGTAGCGGACTGCAAGGTCCCCGGCCCCATTCAGCGTCGCGATCCGCGCGGCTAGTGCAGCTCGCAGCGAATGCGGCCAACGCCCCGTCTCCCTTGGCCGCAGAACCGCTTGTTCTGCCACCGAGGTCATTTCGAAGATGTTCGACCGCAGCGCCACCGCATCGGCCGCAGATCCCGTTTCGCCGATGCCGGCCGTCGCCAGCGTGGTCTCATTCGCACTCATGCCACTTGCCCTTCCCGTTCCGTCGGTTCCAACTCGGTGGCTGTCCATTCGCTGCCGTCCAATTCAGGCTTGGCGTAGTCAAGCATGCCCTGCCAATGGGTTTCGATGTCCTCGGTGTAAAGCGTTGCCGCCAGCGCGCGGGCCAGCCATTCGGCCCCTTCGGATACACCAGGAATGTCGCCGCTCACCTTGCCAAGGCTCGCCGAAGCGCCGTAGTTGAAGCAATAGACATTTTCCAGCCAGGGTGCCCTGCCCGGTACTTTTTCCCGAAAGCTGAAATCAGGGTTGAGATAGGGGAACCGCCCGAGATCGGCGGATAGCTCATCCTCGGGCGGGGTATAGACATCCTCCCAAAGCTGGATTTCGCTCGCCGCTTTGCCAAACTCGACTCGCGACAACGGATCGACCGTGAACCCGGTGCCGAGGATGAGGAAATCTGCAAGATAAGACGTGCCATCGGCGAAGTTCACACGCGCGGCATCCCCCTCGTCCTGCGTCGATGTCACCGCCTTGCCGAAATGGAAAGACGCATTGTCGTGTCGGCTGACCCGCAGCGTCGAGCCATGTGGCGCAGGCGTCTGCGTGGCGAAGGAATACTGCATGAATCGCCAGCGCCACTCGTTGGACAATTCCGCGAAGCCGGCCGTGAAGCCAAAGCTGCCGATCCCCATCATCTTGTTGACCGTCGGCATCTCTTGCCGACGGATCAGGTGGCGGACTTCGGCGGCGCCGTGCTCCAGCGCCTCCGCGGCATTGTCGACGGCCGAAGCGCCAACACCGACTACCGCGACCCGCTTGCCTTCGAGAGCCGCGAAGTCGATCTCGTCGGCGCTGTGTGCCCAGTACTTGGGGGGCAGGCCGTCGACGAAGCCGGGGATGTTCTTTTCGCCGATGCCGTCGCGGCCGGTGGCGAAGACCAGTTTCCGGGTCAGGATCGTGTCGCCGTCCGCCCCAGAAAGATGCAGTCGCAGCAGATCACCCTCGGGCTCCACCAGATCGACCGAAACGTCGTTCTCGACCGGCACTTCCAGGGCTCTTCGGTACCAGCGAAGATACTCCATCCACATCGGGCGCGGAATTTTGTCCAGCGCGCCCCAGGCCGCCGCCCCGAATTGCGCGCGGAACCAAGCCTGGAACGTCAATGTGCCCTGCCGATAGCATGGGCCGGTCAGTTCCTTGGGCGAACGAAGCGTTTCCATCCGCGCATAGGTCAACCAAGGGCCCTCTAGCCCTTTCGGGCTGCGATCAAGCATACGGGTGTTCAGCACTCCGCCCATACTGAGCGCAAACCATGCCAGCATCCCGCACATGCCCGCACCGATGATTGTCACGTCGGTCACTCCCTCCCGGCGCGGCACCCAGTCCTTTCCAGGATAGCAAAGAAAGCGAAGGTCCTCATTGAGGCGCGCCTCAAGCACCGGAAGTCCGCAGGCGTCGATCGGAGAAGGCTCGGTGTCTGGCATGTCTTGTCCTGTCGTCTGCATCCTGGCCGCCCCGTCAGGCTGTTGACCCGACCCACCTCCGATGCAGGTCACCGATGTGGATGTCGTGGCGGTGTGCGTAGCCCGGACCGCACGCGGGAATGTGGCGCTGATGCAGGTGATCCTTCGCCGGAACCGGGTGCCCGTGCGTGCGTTGCATCGGATCATCGGCTGGCAAAGCCTTGGGTGCCGCGAAGGCCGCCGCAGCTGCCAGCCCGGAGAAGAAAATCAGCGCTGGTTCCAGTCCGGCGACGGTGCCCAGCCAACCCGCCAGCGGATAGGCCCACAGCCAACCGGCGTGGCTGGGCGACAACCGCACGGCGAATGCCGCCGGGCAATCCTGTTGAGGCGCTGAGTGCGTGACCGCAAGACCGCCCGGGGTCGACACCAGTGAAGAGGTCCGCCCGAAGCTTGCCTTGAACGCCAGCAAGCTGGCGAAAGTCAAAGGAAAGAGGATGACGGGTCCGAGCGCGGCAAAGCGGAATGCACCCAACATCATCGTCATGCGCTCACCCATTCGTATGACCATGGTTGGCGCCAAGCCCGCCCCGACGCAGCGCCCAGCCCGCAAATCGCCATCAGGATCAGAAAGTGCTTCTCCGCATCGCCCTGACACAGTCCGGCGAAAATCATCGAGTTCACCAGCACCCAGACCATTGCCAGCGACAGCGCGAGGTTCAGGAGAATTGAGGCCGCGAAGCCTGGGTGTGTAGCAGTAAATCCTCAAACCGATGACCGCGCGCTCCAGGAATGGTTTCGTGCCGTCACCGAAGGCTCTGGCAGGGAATCGGGTGGCCAAGAGTGCAAGGATCAACCCGACGACCGCAAGCACGACGGCAAGGAACAATTGCGCAGCCCATATCACGCCCGGCAAGGCAGCGGCAATCGCCGCCCTCAGAACCGTTTCCAGCGCATGGGCGATCCGCGGCCAAACCAGAGTACTGGTTAAGCTCTCTTTCTCGGGCAACAGGTCTGGAATGACTGACTGGTGGAGCGGCGTAAACGCTGCAGCAAAGACGAAAAATGCGGATGTCAGCATCGCGATCTGCAACGTGGTCGCGGCGAAGGCCATCGGCACCAGGCGCAACATGCGCCCCAGATCCAGGCCGACCATCACCGGCTTTCGCGGCATGCCGCCCAACAACGCTTCGGCGCGCCAGGCAAGGACTACATAGGCCACCATCTTCAGCACCGGCAAGGGATCCGGAACCTTGCACGACGAAACGCCGCCGATCCGGTAAGCCACAAGCGTCGACGGCACTATCAGCAGCCCGACCGCCGTCAAGAACGCGGCCTGTGCGACAAAGGACGTGCCAAAGGCAAGGTTCGAGAAAGGACCAGTCATGTAGTCGCAGTGCCTCACTGGTTATATCTAGCCGTGAACCTAACGGTGACTGTGTCCACCTTGTAGATTTCCCGACAATCTGGGGTCATCGTGGCGAGATTGTCCACCGCCTGGAAGATGCAGGCCGCCCCTTCCTCAATCATCAGTGCCGAGAAATTGAGTCGCACCAAGTCAGGATTTTCTGTCCCGCGACCCTACCGGATCGCCTGAAACACGTCCTTCGCGGCCGTGCGCCGGTTCCCCTGATCCCCGTTATCAATAGGTGCCGGTACAAGCGCAGTCGCGACGTGCCAGGACGCCCGTCAGATGGCTCGGCAGACGGTTGAATAACTGAAGATACACATGATCGCCATGACCGTCACGGATCCGGAGCGGCAGATCGGCAAGACTTGCGCCGAGAGATCGCATAGCGAGCCTTCATGGTGTTGAAGGACTCCGGCCGCTGTTCCGCCCTGCGGTCCGACCCGTCTGATGAAGCCATGAAGCTTGGTCGGTGCTGCAAGGCGCCGCGTAGGGAACCCTTCGACCGGAGTCCAGGACATGACCATGGCACGTTCCGCCGGGGAAGCGCTCAGGAATCACGTTGCGCTGGAGCTTGAATGTTCCAACAGGCTCAATCTCAACGCCTATGTTCCTCTTCTGCAGATCGGCGGTGGCGCCGCCCGCTTCTTCCCGGAGGTCCCCGGCAACCCAATGCCCTCGTCGGCCCTGATGGCGTCCATGACCCGGCGGTTCACGGAGAGCCTTGAACGATTCGCCCGGGACCGGGGCGTCAATGTCGTCAGGAGCGTGACCTATTTCGACCAGTGCAGGACGCTAACCGTGCGCCACCGCGACCTTCCGGAGATGGAGGAACGCCCGGCGGCGATCCAGCGGGGAACGCTCTGAGGATGGTGCCGCCGACAGAATTGGCCAGAGACATGACCGTGCTCCGAATTCGGAATTGAAAGGACCCAAGAAATCTGTCGCGACTTCATGGGCAAAGCTCGCCGCAACCTGCACGACCCTGTTGGCAGCCACGCAGATCGCGGCATGATCGGCCAAGAGATCGCTTCCAATGAAATCGGTGATCGGCGAGGCGACGTTCCGTATCGAATCCTGAGCAATATGGGGGCACCGTACGTCGGCCTGTGTCGGCACGTGGTCGAGCAGCATTCTTGTCATCGTCGAATCTTGCCATGTGCCGACGTTCGCGAGGCGTAGCTCAGTGCAGATCATGGACACCAATGTCCTCAGGTTCTGCGCGATCCCAAATGCATCGCCAAGGGCGTTGCAAGCCCTCAAGGTGAACTCCAACCAAGTCTGCAAGCGGACGAAATGGCGTTGGTCCACCCTGATCAACTCAGAATCAGTCCGACTGCTTCATGTTCAAGCAACAAACGCAACATTTCACGCGTACGGACCACGCAGGCCGACTTTTTCTTGCTTTGTTCCAGTGATCCAGGTATGCATTTTGCGATGCGGGAAAGGACGAAATCCAAGTCAGATCATCGCGTTGATTGACGTTTGCGTGTTGGGCTTCGCGCCATGCACGATTCACGGCAACTTGGGCCGTTTTCAGGAGGCGGGTGCGGAAGTTGCGCTCGTTGCGGACGTTCAAAAGAGACGACTGTACATATCTTAACTGTTTGTAATCATTATAATATTTTTCGACCCTCGATCCGTCCTTGCGTTTTGTCAACACTATCGCAACACGGTGCCTCGGCGGCAGCTATAAACATTCCGTCTGGCCAAGGAAATGAGCCGCATTTCAGGTCCATCGATTCGCAGGAAGCCAGTATTCTTGGGTTTCGAACCATTTGCCGGTCCGGGCAGCCCGTGCCATCAAGTCTTGGTGGAACGTTCACCGCGGTAACGACCACTCCTGCCCGGCCGTTAAGTTCGCATAGTCATCCGAGAGCGACCGGGACTGGCGATACGTCATCCGCGTACTACGGCCTGTGCCGTGAAGGCTACGCTGATCGAGACAAAGACCGTGAAGACAATCCACTGGCTCCAACTACGGCCTAGAAAGCCAAGCCGATTCAAACCGGAAAACAGGACTCCTGATGCACCGATTGCGAAATTCACTGCACCGCCGACAAAACACAGCAAGGCACCAAGCAGGAATGCATGGAGTGCCGGCCCCGTCGCATCGTCAGGAACGAACTGCGGGATGAACGCGGAGAAGAATATCAGTGCCTTGGGGTTGGAGACATTGGTAACCACTCCGCGCAGAAACATGTTTCCGGACGTGGGCGCTAGCGCAAAAGTGTCTGCGGGCTCGGTCCGAGGGATGATCGTAATTGCAGCGACGTAGAGCAAATAGAGACAGCCAGCAAGCTGCAGCGCGAGAAGGACTGATGGACTTATCGCGAACGTGGCTGCCACGAGGAGTGCGGTGGCGACTGCCAGGACCAGCCCCCCGGCACTGATTCCGAGCGCAGAAAAAAACGCACCGCGCCTGCCATAGGCGATGCCATTTGCCATGACAAAAGCCATGTCGGGACCTGGAATGAGCAGCAGTGCCAAAACGGCGAGCAGGAACGGTATCAGGGTTTCGATCATGGCGTTAACTTTCGCACCGGCCAAGGCGTGGCATCGCCGTCGCGGCGAACCAGCAGCAGCATCTGGCGCTGCGACCAATAAACGGCGCAGACATCGTCGCGGCGCTCCTCCGCCGTGATGCGACGATCGTGCCACGGACAACGCCGGTGACCTGCCGCGTCGGTGTAGCACAAATGGATTGGCCCACTTCGATGTCGGCACATGTCGCTTGTCACGCTCAAGGAATTTTCTCGAACATGCACCAGCAGCCGCGACTTTTCATGCGGAAGCTCAACCAGAATGCGCGCACCCTCTTCCATGCGCAGTGTTTTCAGAGCCATCTGTTCAGGTCGCCGATATTGTATATCTCGTACATGCAGCGCTCCGAGTGGATCAGGGCGCCGTGAAGCCGGTTGTGCTCGATGATGATCCCTTGGTCGCCGCGCAGCGTTGTGGAACATTCAAATCCGTTCAGGAACTCCATTTCACCGCTCACTACATGGCAGAGCTCGTCCCCGTCATGGGTATGGGTAATCGACAACTCTCCTTTTGGCTCATCCAGGCAGTCCCTGGTGATCTCTCCCGTCTCCCAGGCCCGATGAACCTTGTCGAAGATCTGTCGGTAACGATCCTGGTTGCGTTCGGCAGAATCCTTCCAGCAGGTTTGCCGGACGAAGTCTTGCTCTGCAAACTCGCCGATCCAGCACGCTTCCTCGAATCCGCGCACAATCTCGTTGGCAGCAAAGATGCCATAGGTTTCAATTGCGGGCCGGACCAGCCCGTCAAAGGCCATGCGGCTGTGATCGATGTCAATGTGGCAGTGTTCGTCGAAATAGCGCGTGTCAAGATCGGGCAATGCCTCTTTCAGGACGTCCCGCCATATCCGGCAGCTCGTTATGAATCCGGTCTCAGCGAGGTAGATCGCCCCAATGTACCGGAAAACGTATTTCCGGTTGCGGGTGATCCGGTTGTAGTAGTTCGCCAGCATCAGGCTGCCGTTGAGGTAATATTGCCAGTAGCGATGCGGAACCGAATTCAGCTCTGCGGATCGCATCGTGTTTTCGAAGAGGGTCGAGTGCTTGCGCTCGAAATCGCCGTACCCAAGCTCGTCGATGATGATCTTGAACAATGATGATGAAAGCCTGCCGTAGTTCCCGCTTGCATATCGTGCCATGGGACTGGACTCGATCAGGAAGTCCGGAGCGAGTTGCACCAGCCAATCACGGGCTGCCGTTGCTGGACTGCCGGACGAACGGATTGCTTCGGCTGATGGCAAGGAGGAAACTTCACGGCTCTCCGTTGCATAGCTGCGGAAATATTCCTCCACTGCGGGCAGCGACCAGTTGTCCGACAGGCGGATCTCCTTTTCCAGCAATGAGAACAGGAACCGCTCAAGATACGGCATGCCTACATGAGCAGCCGCAGCGTGGCTCTCGGCATAGGCGGCCTGAAATTCGGCTTCCTCCCAAGGCGCTTCGCCGGGGAGCATGAGGAAATCTACCTCGTTCATCGCAAACAAAATGCGGTTTGCCGAAAGTGCCTCGTAGCTCGCCAGGCGCTCTGTCGTCAAAGGCTGGGAAAAGTCGAGATGCTTTGCAACATGCGGCCGCAACCTCCGGCCATAGTAATTTTCTTCGTAACGGTGCTCGTTGTCGTGGTAGAGCGGGCTGTCGCAGAATGCCAGGACCGCGTCCCGGCACAAATCGTGATTGGAGGTCGAGAAGTCGCGTGTGACGCGGGGATCCAGGATTTCGCTTTTGGACACGTCAAGACTCCTTGATTTCGGCAACGGAAAGGCTACCGTCATCACCGAGGTTGAACCCGTAGACGTGCCCAGCCTTCACCAGAAATGGCGTTGCGAGCGGATGAAACGCCTGGTGCCAATGGCCGCCGTCGCGAATGTCGTTGGAAATGACATGATTTCCGTAGAAGGCGTGGAAGTAGCTCAGCAGCCCGTGGCACATCCCGTCACGGTAGGCAGTGATTCTGAAGGTCGCTGTCGCGTGCTGCGGTTCACCATAGGAGTAGTTTCGAATCTGGCATGGCGAAGAAAGCGAACGCGAAGCATGAGCCGGCAGCCGTACCGGATAGTATGATGATGTTGAGTGGCCGTTGATTGGCGACAGGTCCAGGTCGGAATGGTTGTGTGCGACATTGAGCCCACGTATGTCATCGGAGTTGACCAGATACCCATACTGCACAACCAAGCTCGGCAGAATGATCGTGTCCGGCCCGGCGATACGGTGGATGTCGTTGGCTATCGAGAAGAATCCCTCTCCGACAACGCCGCAATCCAGCGTTTCGGTGAACACCACATCGGGGACAACATCGATCCCCCCGCCTTCGACAATTTCGGTACTTGACGCAGGAAAAATCGTGATGCGTTTCTCCAGGCCGTTAGTGCGGATCGCCTCGCGCGCGACGTCGTAGAGCTGCCTGTCTACCTCGCAGGTATAAATGTGTCGTGCACCGTGCCTTGCAAAGAGCATCGCGGTCAGTCCCGCCCCGGTGCCGATCTCAAAAACCGTCTTGTCGGTCACGCCAGCATCACGGATCGAATGCTCGATTGCTTGGGTACGGCTAACGTCATTCATCATGGCAAAATGCCATGTGGGAAATGACCGCTTGGCCAAGAGACCGTCGTTCAACGGCGCGACACGGCGGCTGGTGCTTTGGTCGTACCGAAGTCCTAAATCAACGTTCACTGCCTGCTACTCCTTGGGATGAAAGTGAGGCCTCCGTTTGTCACCCGTAAGTTGGGCGAGCGACCCGAATCTTGCGGTTTTTCAACCTTCCGCGATGAAAATGAACTTCGTAACGCCCACGTTTCCGGGAACCAAAAATTCTTCGAGTCCTTAGCGATGTTGAGCCGCTTGCGCTTTCTGTAACGGGTTGAACTGAAACGGTTCGTTAGAGCTCGTCGACTGTCTTTCATCCGGCGGAGGGTGTTTCGAAAGCCCCACTTTGTCGTCGTTGTGCTGCATCGTGCAGCTTTCGGCATCTGCCGTCTTCCGTGACCACCCGGACCGGATGTCGTGGACCAGCGCTCCGAGCATCCTGTTCCATGCGGCTCGAACCGTCATGAGGTCCGTCGCCGCGCGACACCTCGGTGCGCGAAAGGAGGCTCGGCCGCAGCGATGCAGGCAGCCTGCGCCTCTCGAAGGAGATGTCGAGCTGGACCAGCCGCTCGTGGATATCGTCACGGCATTGGCCGGAATCCCGTTCCTTCGGGAAAGCGCCCGCTTGTGCCCCGGTGCGGGCGGCCGGTGGTTGGCCTGCACCAGCAACGGAGGATGTGGAGCATGCGACGCTGCCGGACCGGCTGGCCCGGGCTGGAAAGCCGTACGCACCCGACCGTGTCAACTCGCCAGCCGTTCCTCACGGCAGGATCCCGGCGTTCGCGGACCCGAGGCGGCTATCGCGTTGCGCTTGCGACCGATCAGGCACGGACACGGCTCTGAGCGGCACGAGAAACGCCGTCTTCAAGACGGTCCGGCACAGGATCGGGACGGAATCGGCGAGTCTGGGGCCGGGAACCGGAAACAGCGATCGGCTGGCGAAGCCTGCCAATCCTCGCGGCTGTCGGCGGACGGCCTCAGCGCGTACCTGGCCGCCGGCGCGTTGTCCTCGCCGTCTGCCCTCGACGACCTGACGCCTTGCCGCAAGGCCATTCCGTTCTCGGTGATGGCCCGTGAGATCCACGCGGCGGCGTCAGGGTGCTTGATCGTCGTTGTCGTCATCGGCATCCGCCCGGCGTCCTCCGGTCGTGAAAGGACCGGATGCCCGCCGACCTTTCCCGTGGCGAACAGCTTCGCATGTCCGGGGTCGTCTTGACATCGGCAACACGCGCTAGCTTGCTGCGTTCGCTCCTGGCGAGGGTCTCTCCATGTGACTTCGCCGGGAGCCGCTTTCGCAAAGCGGCGGGGCCGGGATTTTCTGTCGGATGGCGACCGGCCCCCTTTCCATCTCGATCGAATGGCAACCTCGGGTCCGTCCCGACAAGAGTGAGCGAAGCGCCCGCGATGGCTGGCTTGACACAGGTCGGACCGGGCGGCAATGATCGGCACATTGGGGGCGGATCGATGATGCTCATGCATGCGGGCCGCAGTCTGTTTCCTTCGGGAATCCGCTCCGGCTCGCATTGGTCACGAAATTCGCATCGAATGCGTAATTGGCTTGCGCTTCGGGCAGGCCGCTGCCACCTCTTCGCCCCAGCGACCGCCGGAACGGCGGCACAGGCAAGCGAGCAGATGCAGGATGAGCGAACGCAGGACGGTGTCGGCCGACACCATGGCCGTGCGGGCCAGGCACGGTCAATGAGACGCCGCGCCGTGGTGCTTGGCGCGGTCGCCGGGCTCCTGTCTGGCCTCGCGGCCGGCGCAAGGGCCGCCAGGCCGCCGGATCCAGATCCGGAGCCCTTCCTCCTGCTGCGTCACGCGCAGACAGGGGAGGTCCTGTCATCCCTGTTCGAGCGGCGGGGCCGTCTGGATCCGGACGAGGCGCGCCGCCTGGAATGGTTCATGCGCGATTGGCGCGAAGGCCAGTCGATGCCCGTCGACCCCGACTTGCTGCGGTTCCTGGCCCGTATTCGCCACGCGGCGGTCCTGGAGGGGCACGAAGGCGAGATCCTTCTGCATTCCGGGTTCCGGACACGAAAGACCAACGAGATGCTGCGCCGCGCGGGCAAGGGGGCGGCCGCGAACTCGCTGCACCTGCGCGCGAAGGCGGCGGACATCTCTCTGCCGGGCCTGCGGCCTTCTCGCTTGGCCAGGGCGGCACGGCGGACGGGACTGGGCGGCGTCGGTCTCTATCCCGGCTTCGTGCATGTCGACACCGGCCGCCCGCGCCACTGGACCGGGTGACCGCGTCAGTTCGCGTGCTGCTTCACCTCTTGATCATGGCGGCCTGCCAGGCATGCTCGCGCTCACGCGAACGGAAAGGCATCAGATCCAGATTGCGCATTTTCCTTTGTTGCATCCTTGTCTGCCTTTCAAGCCAGTTTCCGTCACCGGCTCTGTCCCAGGACGGCGAACTGGACGACGCCAGGAGGATTCTCGCTGGAGAGGCGGGAGTGGTCAAAAGATGGCGGTACCCGCCTGAAGTCGCCGTGCTGCACACCGGCGAGTTCGACTTTGCCCACCTGAGGAAGACAATTGAGTTCATAAACTCACATACCGGTCTCGGGATCGACACGAACGCAAGGCAGAGGAACTTGAGCTCGATGGAAGGAAGTCTGTTCGGGGAGACACGGCTGGAGTATCGAAGATCCCGAGGCGACAAGTCGGCAATTGCAAGAGTCCTGTTCCCGGATGGCGAGACGATGTCAGCCAGCATATTCGTCTACAAGCTCGACATTGCCTCAAGTTCGCTGTTCCTGGTCCTGAGCCGAACTGCCAAGGGGTCATGGAGTCTGTCACGTCAGTTCGTTGAAGGAGAAACGCCCTGCTTCTTCAACGCGATGTCCCTGAGGAACGAGATGAGGATCGCCCACATATTCATCAGGGACGATCTTTCCGGAGAGGAGGAAAGGGCTTGCATATACGAGGAACTGGTGCAGACGATGGGCCTTCTGCACGACGCGCCGGGATCGGCACA
>JAJEAC010000144.1 GCA_022824315.1 Silicimonas sp. | reverse complement strand
CAGACGAAAGCGGGTCGAGAAACTGCACGGGCCGCGCGAACATGGCCCGCTCCGCAGCCGGCACCACGACGCGAAAGGTCAGGAACTTCGGGAAAGACCC
Organism: Silicimonas sp.; assembly: GCA_022824315.1. GTDB lineage: Bacteria > Pseudomonadota > Alphaproteobacteria > Rhodobacterales > Rhodobacteraceae > JAJEFO01. The sequence goes on along the minus strand of JAJEAC010000144.1, from coordinate 27,496 downwards.
AGAGGTCAGCCCAAACTGCTGCGATAGCAGCTTCGTTCAATCCCAAGTATCTGTCATGACACGCCTTTTCCGCTGATGACGTCGGCCAAGCCGAGCAGAGAGCAGTGGAGCGTCCACGTCGCCTCATTCAGCGGGGTGAAGCGGTGGTCCAGCTCGATGTCCTCGATGCCGATCTCGCCGAGTTCCGGTTGCGGATCGCGTGTCTTTCTCATGCCGGCCTCGCGAAGAATTGCCGAATTCGGCCCGAATCGCTCGAGAACGGCCAGAAACCGGCCTCTCCTGTTGGATCTGCGATCCGAAGACCGCGGGATTGATCAAATGGAGTCAATGTCTTGTGGCAATCTCGGGCGGGCGCCAGTTAGGCGTATTCCCAAATCTCTTCTGATTCGTCCTTGTCCGACGAGTTGCGCTTCTGTGGGGGGATCGGCGTTGAACAAGCTGCATTTCCTCAAACCGCTGCCACAGATTGAATGTCGAGAGCGAACCCGACTCCGTGTTGGCCGAACACCTGGAAGTCGGTGCGTATCGGGCAGATTTCAGCCTCGCGGTGTTCCGAAAGCCCGCCCGGATGTGTACAGGTGACGGACAGGAGTTGGTTGCCACAGCCGACATCCGTGGGTGGAGTCCCGAATGATGCTGCTCAAGCGAGAAATAAGTCCGGTCACGCGATGCCCCCCTCTTCGTCGCATCCGCCTTGCGGGTGATGATCATGATGCAGTCGTAACGGCCGGCCGTGAACGGCGGTTCCGGAGAGAGTGTCGCCATCGCCGCCTGCTTTCTCGTCGATTCCCGGCGGTGCACCAGACGGAATGCTGCCTTGGTCCATGCGAGGTGAGATGTTCCGGAGCTTGGCGGCATTCAGCTTCTCGCCCGCCGTGTTCACACCGCTGCTTGCGCGATTGTACGTGCGGTACCGCCCCGTGGTTTCGATGCTCTTCTGCGCGCCGGTCCTGCCCGGGGTGCACGGCATCGCGCAGCGCCACGACATTTCGCGGAGCATCACCCGTTTTCGCGCACTGGTCAGGTTTCTCGGCCGATGGGGTGGGTTCTCTGTGGAGCACGGGACGTCGCTCCGGTCGTATTGACCGGCGGCATGTCGCCACCGCCCGTTCGCGAATTGCGTGCCGCGAGACGGCCGAGGCCACCAAGGCCGGATCCAGGGGACGGGTGTGAGCCGCTCGACAGGAGTGCCGATCGCGCAGGCGGTGCGGAGACTGGAGTCGCGGCTTGGCGTCTGGGCCATTGAGCGAAGGCGCATGATCATTGCGGCGGCCTTGGTCCTGTCCGGAATCGCGGCGAGCGGCACCGCGTTTCTCGAATTCTCCGCCGACGACCGGATCTACTTCTCCAAGGACAATCCCCAGCTCGTCGCGGCCGAAGCGATGGAGGACACGTACGGCGAGACCAGCAACGTCTTTTTCGCCATCGCGCCCGAGGACCGCAACGCCACCTCCGCCCTGGCGCTGGAGGCGGCCCTCTGGCTCACTGAACGAGCTTGGCATATTCCGTTTGCCATCAGGGTCGACTCGCTGACCAACTTCCAGCACAACACGGCTGACGACGACGACATCGTGGTTCGCGATCTCGTGGATGACAGCGCCTTGGGCGATGCCGGGGAACGGGCTCGGATTCGTGCGATCGCGCTGGCGGAACCGCTCCTCGCGGGGCGCCTGATCGCGCGTGACGGCGGGGTCAGCGGTATCAACGTGACCTTCGCGCTGCCAGGCGAGAACCAGGTGCGCGAAGGTGCCCGGGTGGCCGAGGTCTCCCACGGACTCGCCGACCAGGTTCGCGCACGGTTCCCAGGCATTGACGTGCGCGTGACCGGCCTGGTGATCTTCAACCAGGCATTCATGCAGGTCTCTCTAGGCGATCTCAAGACGCTGGTTCCTGCGAGCTTCGCGACGATGACGCTGGCGCTGCTGTTCTTGACCGGAGGGGTCGGCAGCACGTTCGCGATCATGCTCGTGGTCGCCCTCTCGGTGATGGTCTCGGTGGGACTCGGCGGTTGGGTGGGGCTGCCGATGACGGCGCCGTCCGCCGTTGCGCCGGTCGTCGTGCTCACGGTCGCGATCGCAAGCTGCGTGCATATCTTCTCGAGCCTCGTCCATTCCATGCAAAGAGTTGCCTCACGAACGCTGGCAGACCAAGGTTCCGACGGGCCGCTTTCGGAGCCGGGGAATGACGCGCTCAAGCGGAACGCCATCGTCGAGGCGATGCGGGTCAATCTTCAACCGGTCTTCCTCGCCTGCTTGACCACCATGCTTGGCTTCCTGAGCATGAACGCCTCCGAGGTGCCGCCGATCCGCCACATGGGCACCTTTGTCGCGTTCGGTGTCGGCGCGGCGTTTTTTCTGTCGGTGACCCTGCTGCCTGCTTTGCTCTCGCTGCTGCCGATCCGGGTGCGCGCAACCGAGGACCGCCGCGATGCCGCGATGGCCGCGCTCTGCGAGTTCGTGATCCGCCGACGCCGTGTGCTGGGGTGGGGGTTCGGAGCGGTCACGGTGGCGCTCGTCGCCTCGGTACCCAGCAACGAGTTGAATGACGTTTTCCTCCACTATTTCGACGAGAGCGTCGAGTTTCGCCGCGACGCAGATTTTACAGTCGAGAATCTCACCGGTCTTTACACCATGGAGTACTCGCTCCCCTCGGGTGAGCCGGGAGGCATCAGCGATCCTTCCTACTTGTCGGATGTCGCCGCATTCGCGGAGTGGTACCGGGCACAACCCGAGACTCTTCACGTCAACGTCATCACCGACACATTCCGCCGGCTCAACAGGAGCATGCACGGCGACAACCCGGCCGAGTACCGACTGCCCGCGAACCGGGAGCTGGCTGCACAATACTTGCTGCTCTACGAGTTGTCGCTTCCCTTCGGCCTTGATCTCGACAACCAGATCGCCGTGGACAGGTCGGCCACCCGGATGACGGTCGCAATTCGGACGCTGTCGTCCAACGAGGTGATCGCGCTTGATCGACGTGCCCTGCGATGGCTGACCGACCATGCGCCGAACATCGTGCGTCCCGAGAGTGCCGGCGGCACCCTGATGTTCGCCCATCTGGGCCGACGCAACATCGTCGCGATGCTCACGGGGACCACGCTCGCGCTCGTTGGAATTTCTTTCATCCTCGTGCTTGCCCTCAAATCGCTGCGGCTCGGGCTTGCCAGCCTCATTCCGAACCTGGTTCCAGGCGCACTGGGCTTTGGCATATGGGGATTGACGGTCGGGGAGGTAGGACTTTCGCTTTCGGCGGTGGCCGCCATGACGCTTGGCATAGTGGTCGACGACACGGTGCATTTCCTCAGCAAGTATCGGCGCGCCCGACGCGAGCTCGGAAGTACGCCCCCCGATGCGGTGCGCATCGCATTCCGCACCGTGGGCCGTGCCCTGCTCACGACCTCTCTCGTGCTCATTGCCGGCTTCACCGTGGTCAGCCTCTCCAGCTTCGAGCTGAACGCGGGGATGGGCAGGCTCACGGCGCTCGTCATCGCCTTGGCGCTCTTCGCCGATTTTTTCCTGCTCCCCCCACTGCTCATGAAAATCGACACGGATCCGGATTCACGCGCGCCCTCTCCCGGCGATGGCCCCGGAGGTGCAACCCGGCAAAGGGGAAATCAAGCGCCGCCATCATCTCCTTGACGAATGGGCTCGATGCGTGACGCTGCCGAATGCCCGGCGATCGCGAGGTTCGGACCATTTCGTCAGGAATGTCAGGCCCGGTTCGGCACGAGGGCGGCCGCATGCACAAGGCGCGTGACCGGTGACTGGCCCGCGAGGATCCGTAGAGACCGGGGATCGAATCTGCACAGATGCAGGTATGGCACTTTCGGAATCCGCATCGCTCGGTCGCCTGCATGGACGCATGCCGCAGGCGCCGTGGAGGCGTTCGGATGCTGGAAGACCAAGGCGCAAATGTCCAAGGGTCGAGCTAATCCGCACGAGGCGCACCACGCCGGATCGTTGCGTCCCGAAAGTCAGTTCCGTCGACCTGCCCGACGTCCGCAGCGGACTGATCATCCGAAGGAGCAGACTCATTCGGCAGTAATTGCCTTGGTCAATTCAAACGAGGGGCTTGACTTGCGGGGCATCGCCGACGATAAGCCGGGCCTCTGGCGGGCGATGCTCGCCATTGATGTTTGATTGACGCCCACATCGGGCGCGCAGTTCGAGGCGGCACATGCCGAAAACGCCGGGGCGACCGGGGCCGAAGAACGCGGGAAGATGGAAGGAAAGCAAATGTTTGCGGTTCTCAAGACCGGCGGCAAGCAATACCGGGTCAAGGCCGGTGACATGCTCCGCGTGGAGAAACTCGCTGCCGGTGCCGGCGACGTGATTCAATTCAACGAAGTCCTGATGGTTGGCGCGAATGTCGGCACGCCCTTGGTCGACGGGGCTGCCGTGCAGGCCGAGGTCGTGGACCAGATCAAGGGCGAGAAGGTCATCAATTTCGTCCGCCGCCGACGCAAGAGCTCCTCGAAGCGCACCAAGGGACATCGCCAGCACCTGACGCTCGTGCGGGTGACGAACATCCTCGAAACGGGTGCCGGTCAGTCGGGCGTCAAGCCCGCCGTTGGTGCCAGGTTCGCTGCGAAGGCGGCAGACGTCGCAGAGAAGCCGACGAAACCCGCCAAGAAGGACGAAGTTCAAGAGCGCGAGAAGCGGGCTGCAGCGAAACTCGAACCGCAGGCCAAGGCGGAACCGAAGGCTGAGGCGGCGGATGCACCCGCAGAGGCGCCCCGGAATGACGATCTCAAGACGCTGGCTGGCGTGGGTCCGGCTCTCGAGAAGAAGCTGAACGAGGCGGGCATCACGACATACGCACAGATCGCCGCCTGGAATGCCGACGACATCGCCGAGATCAACGAAGCACTGGCCCTCAAGGGGCGAATCGAGCGGGATGGCTGGGTTGACCAGGCCAAGGCCCTGATGTCCGGAAAGGAGTAGGTGGGATGGCACACAAGAAAGCTGGCGGATCCAGCCGGAATGGCCGGGATTCAGTCGGGCGCCGGCTCGGCGTGAAGAAGTTCGGCGGCGAGGCCGTCATTCCCGGGAACATCATCGTGCGCCAGCGCGGCACCAGGTGGTGGCCGGGCGAGGGCGTCGGCATGGGACGGGACCACACGATCTTCGCGACCGTCCCGGGCAACGTTGCGTTTCGCAAGGGATTCAAGGGCCGCACCTTTATTTCGGTGCATCCAAGGGCAAGCGCTGCGGAATAGCCGACGACGCAGTCAACGTGTTAAGGGGTCGGCACATGCACCGGCCCCTTCGTGTTTTGGGATGCCGGTTGCGCGAATGCGCTGGCAGGCCCATGTGACTAGGGGCTGATCGTTCTACGGGTCGCGGACGGTCTGCCCGGGACTAGGGAGGAGGGCCCAGTGAAACTCGATACGATAACCAGCCAGCCCGTGATTCAGACAGGGCGTCTGATCCTGCGTCCGCTGCGCCGTTCTGACGCGGCGCTCCTGGAGCTTTTCGCGGCGGATGCCCGCGTGGCGAGAATGACGCGCGACATTCCGCATCCGCAGCCGCCTGGGGGCGCGGAGGCGTTCGTGGAGCGCGCGCTCGCAGATGACAGGACGGAGGATGTCTGGGCACTGGACGGCAAGCCCGTCGGCCTTGGTGCAGTCCTGGGTCTCATCAGCCTTGAGCAGATGGATCGGGAGCAGTCGGAAGTTTCGTACTGGGTCGGACCCGTCTTTTGGAACACCGGCCTTGCGACGGAGGCACTGCAAGCCCTGATCGACGCCAATCCTCACAACGACAAGACGATGTTTGCCAGCGTGTTCCAGGACAACCCGGCATCGGACAGGGTGTTGCGCAACACGGGTTTCCAGTATCTCGGGGATGCCGAGACGTTTTCCCTGGCGCGCGGAACGACCGTTTCGACCTGGACCTACTTGAAGCGTCTTGGGTGATGCGGCGCAGGATGGCGCTTCCCGCCGAGGTACGCGCCTGAGGGGTTCGACATGAAGTTCCTTGATCTCGCACGGGTGACGATCCGCTCCGGCGCCGGAGGCGAAGGATGCGTCAGCTTTCGTCGCGAGAAATACATCGAGTTCGGCGGCCCGGACGGAGGCGACGGCGGAAAGGGCGGTGATGTCTGGGTCGAGGCGGTTGACGGGCTCAACACGCTCATCGATTTTCGTTATCGGCAGCATTTCCATGCCCAGAACGGCCAGCACGGCATGGGACGGCAACGAACGGGAAAAAACGGTGCCGATATTGCGCTTCGCGTGCCGGTAGGCACGGAGATCCTGGACGAGGACAAGCAGACGGTGCTGGCGGACCTGACGATGATCGGTCAGCGCGCGTGCCTGGCAAGGGGCGGCAATGGCGGCTTCGGCAACGTGCACTTCAAGAGTTCGGTCAACCAGGCTCCGCGTCGGGCTCTCCCCGGCCAGGCCGGAGTCGAGCGAGAGATTTGGCTCAGGCTGAAGCTCATTGCCGATGCCGGGCTTCTGGGGCTTCCAAACGCAGGCAAGTCGACCTTTCTGGCGGCAGCGTCCAATGCGCGTCCCAAGATCGCCGAATATCCGTTTACCACCCTTCATCCCAACCTCGGCATGGTTGCCGTCGATGACGACGGATTTGTCCTCGGTGACATTCCCGGCCTGATCGAGGGTGCCCACGAGGGACGCGGAATCGGTGACCGGTTTCTTGGCCACGTCGAGCGATGCTCCGTGCTGCTGCACCTCGTCGACGGAACCGCCGAAGACGTGGCAGGCGATTGGAGGACCGTTGTCCGCGAACTCGAGGCATACGGGAGAGAATTGGCCGAGAAGCCCCGAATTACCGCGCTCAACAAGATCGATGCGCTGACCGAAGCCGATCGAGTCGCGCGGCAAGTGGAGTTGGAAGCTGTCGCCGGCCCCGTCATGCGGGTTTCCGGCGTCAGCCGCGAGGGGGTGCAGGATGTGCTTCGTGCGCTCAAGCGCCGGATCGACGACGGCAAGGGGTTCGCGAAGGACGAGACCGAGGAACTGGCGGCGTGGCATCCCTGAGCGAATCAAGACGTGTCGTCGTCAAGGTGGGTTCGGCCCTTCTGGTCGAGCACGGAAAGCTGCGCGTGTCGTGGCTGAATTCGCTTGCCGAGGACGTCGCCTGGTTGAAGACGGAAGGCAAGGACGTCGCTCTCGTCTCGTCGGGCGCGATTGCGCTCGGGAGGGCGACCCTTGGCCTTCCCGACGGAACGCTGCCCCTGGAAAAGAGCCAGGCGGCTGCAGCGGTCGGGCAGATTCGGCTCGCGCGTGCCTACGAAGAGGTGCTTGCGCCGTTCGGAATCTCGACGGCACAGGTGCTTGTCACGCTGGAGGACAGCGCCGACAGGCGGCGCTACCTGAACAGCCGGGCGACGCTCGAGCAACTCCTGGGTCTGGGCGCCGTGCCAATCGTCAACGAGAACGACACCGTTGCCACCGACGAGATTCGATTCGGTGACAATGACCGCCTTGCCGCCCAGATTGCAGTCACGGTGGGGGCGGATGTCCTGGTGCTTCTTTCGGACGTCGACGGGCTTTACTCCGGCAATCCCAAGACCGACGCGGAGGCGCGACACATCGACTTCGTCGACACTATCACGCCAGAGATCGAAGCGATGGCAGGCGATGCGGGAACCGGGCTCGCGAAAGGCGGCATGAAGACCAAGATTCTCGCCGCCAAGACAGCCGCTGCCGGCGGTGCGGCCATGGCGATTACGAAAGGATCGGTGTCCAACCCGCTGAAATCGCTCGTCAATGGTGCAACGGCGACATGGTTCGCGGCGGAGACCGATCCCCAGGCGGCGCGAAAGCGATGGATCGCGGCGATGAAGCCAAAGGGCGAGTTCCATGTCGATGCCGGTGCCGTGTCCGCGCTTCTTGGTGGAAAGTCCCTCTTGCCGGCGGGCGTCACCGGAGTGACGGGCACATTTGGAAGGGGCGAGCCGGTGGTGATTGTTGGACCGGACGGATCGCGGCTGGGAGTCGGCCTGACGCGATATACGTCGGACGAGGCCGACAGGATCAAGGGCCAGCGATCCGGCCGCATCGAGGCGATCCTGGGTTATCCGGGACGAGCGGCCCTAGTTCACCGTGACGACATGGCAATCTGAACGCTGATTGGACAACTGCATCGGGGAGGTGTATCGATTGCCGATGCCGGAAAGGAACGAGCAATGAAAGACGTTACGGATGTTCAGGACGTCATGACGGACATTGGTCGGCGCGCCCGGGTTGCCGCCGCGGAACTTGCCGTTGCGTCCTCCGAAGCGAAGCGGATCGCCATCGAAAGCGCCGCCGATTCCGCTTGGAATCGTCGCGAGGAGATCATCGCAGCAAATGCTGAAGACATCTCCTACGGTCGTAAAAAGGGCCTGTCAGCGGCCATGATGGATCGGCTTCTGCTGGATGAGGGCCGCATCGAGGGAATGTGTGACAGCTTGCGCGATGTAGCTGCCCAGCCCGACCCGGTGGGCGAGGTCATGGACGAGTGGGACAGGCCGAGCGGGCTGCATGTCAGGCGCGTCCGGACGCCGCTCGGCGTTGTCGGCGTCATTTACGAGAGCAGGCCCAACGTCACGTCGGACGCGGCCTCGCTTTGCCTGAAGTCCGGAAACGCCGTCATTTTGCGCAGCGGTTCCGAGAGCTTCCACTCTGCGAGCGCGATTCACGCATGCCTTCTGGACGGCCTTGATGCCGCTGGCTTGCCCAGGGACGCCGTGCAGCGCGTACCGACCCGCGACCGCGCCGCCGTGTCCGAATTGCTGCGCATGACGGATCATGTCGATGTCATCGTGCCGCGGGGCGGCAAGGGCCTCGTGGGCGTCGTGCAGCAGGAGGCCCGGGTTCCGGTCTTTGCCCACCTTGAGGGGATCGTGCACGTCTATGTCGATGCGGCCGCCGACAAGGAAACCGCCCTTCGCGTGGTCCTGAATGCCAAGACCCGGCGCACCGGAATCTGCGGTGCGGCCGAATGCCTCCTGATTCACGAGGATGCCTTTGGCGAGGTTGGACAGCCCGTGATCACGTCACTTCTGGACGCGGGCGTCGAGGTAAGGGGGGACGAAGCTGCACAAGCCGTCGAAGGCGTTGTGCCCGCGACCGCGGAGGACTGGGGTCGCGAGTACCTGGACATGAAGATGGCGGTGAAGGTCGTGGAGTCGATCGACCGCGCCATTGAGCACATCCGCACCCATGGCTCGTCACATACGGACTGCATCATCACGGCGGATGCCGGCGCGGCGGAAAGGTTCTTCCGGAACCTCGACAGCGCGATCCTGATGCAGAACGCGTCAACCCAGTTTGCGGACGGAGGCGAATTCGGAATGGGAGCCGAGATCGGCATTGCTACCGGAAAGCTCCATGCGCGCGGCCCTGTCGGCGCGGTCCAGCTCACCAGCTTCAAGTATCTGGTGACGGCAGAGGGTGCGGTCCGGAGCTGATTTCCCTGCTTCGCCGGCCCGCGCAATGCCGGGCAACCGGATGGCGCCGGCATTGCCGCCTGCATCTCGCCGCGTACCCGCCCCGTTGCATCGAGAGGGCGGTGCACCAGGGATCGCGGCCAGGCAGTGAGTTCAAGTCGGTCGGGATTCCGTGCGAAGGCTCCGCCAATGTGACCGCGAATCCGGTCGCGCGCGTTCCTTGTGCCCGCATCGGATTATGATATCGTGCCGGACCGATACGGAGAGGCCGCGCACGCCGAAAGCCCAACGTGCAATGACAGACGTTTCGTTCCTGCTGACCCCCGGCAATCTCGTCCGGCACCCCCAGCGTCCGGATTGGGGGACTGGCCAGGTGCAGTCCAACATCGACGGGCGCGTTACCGTGAACTTCCCTGACGAGGGAAAGGTCGTCATCGACAGCAGCAGGATCGAGCTGGTCCCGGTCTTCCACTCCGAATGATGGTCGACATTGTCTTCATGGGTCGTCTTGCGCCCGGTTGGTCCTTGGCGCCAACCCGCACTCGCATGCTCCCGGGGCTTTCCTTGACGCGGACAACCCGTGGTTCGAGACGACAGGCGGTCCATGGATCTTGATGCCGCACACCTGTCGCTGGGCCTGGCCACGACGGAAGAGGATCGTTTGGCGGCCGAGCGCCTGCGCTACGAGGTTTTCATCGAGGAACTGGGCGGAGACGGCGACATGATCGATCATGATGGCCGTTTCGAACGGGACCGTTTCGATCCGGATTTCGATCACCTGATCCTGGTTGACGGGAACCGGGAACGCGCGACCCTCGATCACGTGGTCGGTGTCTACCGCCTGCTGCCGGGCGGCCGTCGGGACAGGTTCTATTCCGAGGACGAGTACGACATCTCCCTGCTCGTCGACAGCGGCAGGACGCTTCTCGAGCTTGGCCGCTCTTGTGTGCGCCAAGGGTATCGGGGAGGAATTGCTCTGCACCTTCTCTGGACTGGCCTGGCCGACTACGTGCGCGAACGGGACATCGAGATTCTCTTCGGCGTCGCGAGCCTTCATGGCACCGATATTGATGCGCTTGCCGAACCGTTGTCGCATCTGCACCATTCCTACCTGGCACCGCCCGAACTCAGGGTGCGCGCGCAGGAAGATGTCTATCAGCCAATGGACTTGCTCGCGCCGGACGACATCGACCGGGTAGCCGCCATGCGCGCCACGCCGGCATTGATCAAGTCCTACCTGAAGCTCGGCGGATTTGTCGGGGATGGCGCCTTCGTGGATCACAAGTTCAACACGACGGACGTGTGCCTGGTGATCGACATTGACCTGATGAAACCCGCAGCCCGTGCCCGCTATTCGAGGGGTTCCGACCCATGAGCGATCCGACCTGGCGTTCCAATATTGCACCAGACGTGTTCAGGCCCGGCTTGCTCGGCTGGCCGCTTGTCGCGCTCAGAGGGATCGTTCTGGGCACACTGGTGTTCGGCTGTTTCGGAATCCTGCTCTTGGTCCGGCTGGTCGAGCGTCCGTTCTTCGGCCGCCAACGGCCGTGGACGCCGCAGATTGTGGTCTTTGTCTGCCGCAACGCGTTTCGCATTCTCGGGATTCGCATGGAAGTCAACGGTGCTCCGGTGAACCGCCCGGGCGTGATCGTGTCGAATCACAGTTCGTGGCTGGACATATTCACGCTCAATGCGGCGGGACCGCTCTACTTTGTCGCAAAGGCCGAAGTGGCCCGATGGCCCGCCATTGGATGGTTGGCGCGCGGCACGGGATCCGTTTTCGTCCATCGGGAACGGCGGGAGGCAGGGACCCAGAAGACGGTCTTCGAAGAACGTCTGGCGGACGGGCACCGGATCCTGTTCTTTCCGGAGGGCACGTCCAGTGATGGCCAGCGCGTCCTGCCATTCAAGTCGACGCTATTCGCCGCTCTCTTTTCGGATCGCCTGCCGGAACTCTGGGTCCAGCCCGCTACGGTCGTCTATCACGCGCCGGAAGGCACGGACCCACGCTATTACGGATGGTGGGGCAGCATGGACTTCGGCCCGCATGTCGTGAAGACGCTCGGAACACGGCGCCAAGGAAAGGTCGAGGTGACGTGGCACGAGCCTCTGCTCGTCACGGACTTTGCGGGGCGAAAGTCGCTTGCGGCAGAGGCGGAGGCGCGGGTGCGGTCGGCCCATCCCAAGGGATCAGCCGAGGGCGCGGACGAATCCGGCTAGCGCCTTGGCGGGATCGTCCTGCCGCCAGATTTCCTCGCCAATTCCGATGAAGTCGGTTATCGGGGCAAGACGTGCCGCAAGGCTGGTGTCGAGATTGCCTTCCGCCACGACGGGCAGCTCGATCATCTCGGACCACCAGGCAAAGAGTTCACGTTCAGCCAGTGTGCCATCACCGAGCGCTGACGCGCCGACCGGCCCGAAGGCCACGTAGTTGGCACCGGCCTCGGCCGCATTCATGCCGTCATGGCGGGAGGCGCGGCAATAGGCTCCGATGATTGCGTCCCTGCCAAGCGCTGCGCGCGCCGTCCTGACCGATCGTGACCCGTCGACGAGGTGCACGCCGTCAAGCCCATGATCCCGAGCGAAGACGAGATGCGAGTCGATCACCAAGGCCACGTCGCGGTCATGTGCCGTTTCGCGCAATGAATCGGTCGCGCGCGACAGCCGGTCCTCGTCCTGGGTCGCCATGGAGAGGCGCAGGCAGGCGATCTCATGCGCGTCAAGCACGGCGGCCAGTTGATCCCGAAACGTCGGGAGATCAAACTCCGGTGGAGTCAGCAAGTATATCTGTGGCTTGTCCGATCCGGCCATCCGGCGTCTCCCGGGATTTGCGTTGGAGGCTATAGCCGCTTGCCGTCCCCGTGGGAAGGCTGGCGACCTTCTCACGCGGAGTGCCGTGTCCCAGACCGGCCTTGTGCGCCAGCTGCTGCTCTCGACCATTGGCAACCGGTCTTCGCTGCCGACTTGTGTCCGTGCCAGAGGCGTCCTATTTGCGCAAACGTGAGCCAGCCCCTCTTTGTCCTTGTAGAGCCCCAAATGGGCGAGAACATCGGTGCCGCCGCGCGCGCGATGTGGAATTTCGGCCTGGACCGAATGGTGGTTGTCGCGCCCAGGGACGGCTGGCCGAACACCAAGGCGGTGGCCATGGCAAGCGGTGCGGGACGGCTTCTCGACGAGGCGCGGCTGGTCGGGTCAACGTCTGAAGCGGTTACCGACGCGTCCTTTGTGTATGCGACCACTGCGCGGCGCCGGGACCTGAAGAAAGATGTCCTTGCGCCTCAGGTCGCGATGGAGGACGCGGTGGCCAGGATTGCAGGAGGGCAGGACGTGGCCGTGTTGTTCGGGCCGGAGCGGGCGGGCCTCCACAATGACGATGTCGCACGGGCAAACGCAATCGTTTCAGTGCCCGCGAACCCGGAGTTTCCGTCCCTCAACCTTGCGCAATGCGTGCTCCTGACCGCGTACGAGTGGCACAGGGCATCAGGGAGCGCGCCACGTCGGGGGCGCGATCCGTCGGCTCCCCTGCCGGCCTCGCATGCGGACGTCGAACGGCTCGCATCTCATTACGAAGACCGTCTCCAGGATGCCGGTTTCTTTTTTCCTCCCGAGAAGGCGGCCGGAATGAAGCAAACGCTCAGGAATCTATGGTCGCGCATGCCGCTCACGTCGGCGGACGTGCAGGTCTTTCACGGCATCTTGCGCCAGATGGTTCGCCGGAAGGAGCGCGACGGCTGACTGGACGCGTTGCGGGCGCCGAATTACATTTTGCACGGGGCGAGAGGCTGGAGATGAGCAGGAAGCGTAACATTTTCGAGGAGGTCGGTGAGGGCGCGAAACGGGCCGCCGTGCCTGCAGGCGGTGTCATAGACGGTGCCCGAAAGGACGCTCGGGGAGCCATTCGCATTTGGCTGTCCGCGCTTGGCGTACTGGTCGTTTTGATAGTTGTCGCGGGCGGGATGACGCGGCTGACCGACAGCGGGCTTTCGATCACCGAATGGCAGCCCATCTCCGGTGCACTTCCACCCATGGGCGTCGAAGCGTGGGAAGCGGAATTCGAGAAATACCGGCAGATTCCCGAGTACCAGCTTCAAAACGAAGGCATGACCCTTGCCGAATTCAGGACCATCTACTGGTGGGAGTGGGGGCATCGGCAGCTTGGTCGCATCACGGGTCTCGTCTGGGCCGTCGGATTCCTGTACTTTCTTGCTGTGCGCCGCATTCCTGCCGGCTGGACAGGGCGTTTGCTGCTGCCCGGTGTACTTGGCGGCGTTCAGGGCGCGATCGGGTGGTGGATGGTTTCGTCCGGTCTTTCCGGCGACATGCTGGACGTCGCCTCCTACAGGCTTGCGGTGCATCTCGGGCTGGCTTTCGTGATCCTCGGCATCATCGCGTGGCAAGTGATGCTTCTCGGCCGGGGCGAGGTAGGTCTCCTGCAAGCGAGGCGGATGCGCGACGCTCGGCTCCTGTCCGCGGCCACGGGTCTGATGCACCTTGCGTTCCTGCAGATCCTGCTCGGGGCGCTCGTGGCCGGAATCGACGCAGGCCGCACGTTCAATGACTGGCCGGGCATGGCGGGGCAGTTCTTCCCGCCCGCTGCCTTCGACCTGGAGCCGGTGTGGCGGAACTTCATGGAGAATGCCGGATTGGTGCAGTTCATGCACAGGATCGCGGGTTATCTGCTTCTGGCCCTCGGCATCGCATTCTGGTTGCGAGCCCGAAGATCGGGCAACAGGGCGACCCGCGGGGCGTTCACGGCGGTTCTCGCAATGATGCTCCTTCAGGTGCTGCTCGGTATCATGACTGTGCTCTACGTTGCGCCGCCGGGACTTGCGATCCTGCATCAGGTTGGTGCGGTGCTGCTGTTCTTCCTGATTCTCCGGGCACGGTTCCTGGCGAGCTATCCGCTCGAACAATCGGTGAGGGATGCGGCATGAGTGCATATGACGACTTGATGGCGTTTCAACGCGAGACCGAAGCGTTGAGTCAGGTCATGGGCCGGCTGTCATGGGACCAGGAGACCGTCATGCCGTCCGGTGCGGGCGAGCAGAGAGCGGAGGAAGTCGCCGCCCTCGAAGGCGTCCTGCACCGTAGGCGCACCGATCCACGCATCGGAGACTGGCTTGAAGCGGCGCGCCCGGCAGACCAAGTGCAAGTTCGGCAGGTCGAGTTGATCCGCCGAAACTACGAACGCAACATGCGTGTTCCCGAGGATCTTTCCGCGGCGCTCGCGCGAACGGGGTCGATTTCGCGGCGCGTATGGGCCGAGGCGCGGCGGACGGATGACTTTGGCCTGTTCGCGCCAAAGTTTGGCGAGGTCGTGGCGCTGGTGCGCGAGAAAGCGGCGGCGCTTGCCGACGGAGGCAATCTCTATGACGCCCTGCTTGATGGGTTCGAACCTGAGATGACCGAGATCGAGCTTGACAAGATGTTCGGTGCGCTGCGCCCTCGCCTCGTGAACTTGCGCGATCGCATCATGGGGTCGGACCGGGAGGTTCCGGAACTCGATCACGAATTCGACGAGTCCGGCCAGCTCCGGCTTTCGGCCGAGCTTGCAGAAGTGTTCGGCTATGACAGGACGCGCGGCCGCATAGACAAGGCAGTGCATCCATTTTCGTCCGGATCCGGCCTTGACGTGCGAATTACGACGCGGACGGCTGCGAGGGATCCGTTCAATTGCATCTATTCGACGATTCACGAAGTCGGTCATGCTTGCTACGAGCAGGGAATCGATCGTGCATATCTCCTGACGCCGCTTGGCGACGGCGTATCAATGGGCGTACACGAAAGCCAGAGCCGCATCTTCGAGAACCAGATCGGTCGCAGCCGGGAGTTCACCGGCTGGCTCTTCGGGAGAATGCGGGACATTTTCGGGGATTTTGGCATCGCGGATGAGGATACGTTCTTCGCCACGGTCAACAGGTTTTCTTCCGGCTTCATCCGGACCGAGGCGGACGAGGTTGACTACAATCTCCACGTCCTGCTCCGGTTTGACCTGGAGCGCGATCTGGTCAACGGGCGGCTTGAGGCCGGTGATGCCAGCGAGGCGTGGAACGAGAGATTCCTGGCGGATTTTGGCATCGGCGTCGACAAGCCGTCCAATGGCGTCCTGCAGGACGTGCACTGGTCCGAGGGCCTCATGGGTTATTTTCCGACCTACACGCTGGGCAATGTCTATGCAGGCTGCCTGCACGCCGCCATGAAGCGAGAGGTGTCCGGATTGGGCGACGCGCTAGCAGGCGGCGTGACTGAACCTGCCGGCTGTTGGCTCGGCGAGAGGATCCATCGCTTTGGCGGATTTTTGAAGCCTCGCGATCTCATGGAGCGTGCAATCGGGGAAGCGCCTTCGGAAGCCCCGCTTCTCGACTATCTCGACGCGAAGTTTGGAGAGATGTACCACTTGTAGGGTGATCTTGCCGGACGGCGCCCCAGGCTCGGTGCGTGCAACGATCTCCGGTTCTGTTGCGGCCCATGCTTCCTTGACGTCCGCAAGCTTGCAGAGGTCCTCGAGATTGGCGGGGATCAGGTCGCGGAGCGCGGATTCATCCACCGCGCCGATTGTCTTTCCTGTACCAGCAATTCTTGCCGGGACTGACCCGGTTCGCTCCGGCATCGATCTCCATCAACCGCTTTCGGACGGCCGCCCAGGCAATTCGCGGTCTGCAATGACGATCACGGGAATGTGCACTTTCCAGCAAGCGTGCACCGACATTTTCTTGGCACTATGGACGTCGGCATTCTGGCACCGGGAATGCAAGTTCCCTCAGCCGCTCAACCGCCCGTGTGGCTCATGTGGCGGCTAACCTGGCCGTCCGCACGCTGGCGGGAATAGTCGAAGTCGTGGCCCTTGGGCTTGCGCCCGATGGCTTCCCGAATTGCATCCTCCAACGGCCCGTCGCTCTCCGAAGCCCGCAGTGGCGCGCGGAGGTCGGCCATGTCCTCTTGGCCAAGGCACATGTAGAGTTCGCCGGTGCAGGTCAGCCGCACCCTGTTGCAAGACTCGCAAAAGTTGTGCGTCAGGGGCGTGATGAAACCCACTTGCTGGCCTGTCTCCTCAAGCCGCACATATCGTGCCGGCCCGCCCGTCCGGTGGGCCAAGTCGACTAGCGTGTAGTGCTCCTCAAGACGCTTGCGGAGGTCCTTCAGGCTCCAGTACTGGCCAACACGGTCCTCGCCGCCGAGGTCGCCCATGGGCATGACCTCGATAAAGGTCAGGTCCATGTCGCGTGACGCGCACCATTCCGCAAGGCGGAAGAGCTCGTCTTCATTGAATCCCTTGAGCGCAACCGTGTTGATCTTGACACGCAGTCCTGCATTTTGCGCGGCGTCAATGCCGTTCAGCACCTGGGGCAGACGGCCCCAGCGCGTGACGCGAGCGAACTTCTCCTCGTCCAGCGTGTCAAGCGAGACGTTCAAGCGCCGGACTCCGGCATCAACCAGGGCATCCGCAAACCGCGCGAGTTGACTGCCGTTGGTCGTGACGGTCAGTTCCTTGAGTGCGCCTTGATCCAGATGCCTGGTCATGGCGCGGAAGAACGTGAGAATGTCGCGCCTCACGAGCGGCTCACCGCCGGTGATCCGGAGTTTCTTCACGCCAAGTCGAATGAACGCCGAGCACATCCGGTCCAGTTCTTCCAGCGTCAGCAAATCGCGCTTCGGCAGGAACGTCATGTGTTCCGACATGCAATACACGCAACGGAAATCGCAGCGGTCAGTGACCGAAACGCGCAAATACGTGATTGCGCGCTGAAACGGATCCATGAGTGGCGCGTCTAGCATGGAGTGAAGTTAGGTTGCGAGACGCGTTTCCGCAAGTGAGAAACGGGTGCCGGGAGTTGCGGTCGTAGGGCCATTGCGCCTGGTTTCTTCCTGGCTCTGCACCTAGATCGGCCCTGCTTGCGAGACGGCAGGTCAGGGAAGGACTGGCAACAAGGTGTGCAGGGTGTCATTGGCGGCGTTCCGATCCACAAATTAGGTCCGGAGCACAGGTCGACCTGGCTTGAAGCGGCATGGCGCTGTTCTCACCCTTGATGATCGGCCACGAATGTTGACCTGCCCCTGAACTCCTTGCAGGCGATTTTTCGTGGCCAGACTTCGACCGTACGCAGCGATCCGGTCGTTCAAGTCTGCGACCCAAGGCGTTGGGCGCAGCATGGGATGGGCTCAAGTTCCACCCTATGTCCAGCCTGTTGGTCTGGTCGGCGATCTGATCAAGCAGGTCCAGTAGCCCCGAATGCCGGTGCAACTGCTCCAGCCCCCGTCAGCATTGAGTGAGGGATACAGCGCCTCGCGCGGGCGCCTTCGATGCTTGGCCATCCAGTCAACCGGCTTCGCCGAACACTTGCGATTGCGGCCCCATGCGGTAACCTTGTGACCGCTTGGTACCGATGGACCGCACCGACCTTATCGGCGTGAATTTTCCTCTGCGCGCCTCTCGACGATGTCATCGGCTTCGCGGCCGTACAGCTCCTGAAAATGCGCAAAGTCAGCTTCGTACCTGCCAACACCCTGGGTTGCCGACCGGAGATTGTTGATCAGGCCTTCAAGGGATGTACCTGGCATGAGTGCGCGAACAACATCCCAGCCCTCTGCATCCGCTTCACGATCAAATCCGAGAATCTGGCCGCGCATGGACGAGATCATCGGATTGAGGGCGCCGGTAAAGACAGATGGCGCCCGGAACCGGACTTCGAAAATCGGTTCCAGCAATACCGGTTGCGCCTTGTTCAATCCTTCGGAAACTCCGCTGCGACCGGCGATCCTGAAAGCCATGTCCGACGAATCGACCGAATGGTGCTGGCCGTCGTACAGCTTTACCAGCACATCAATGACAGGGAATCCAAGCGGTCCTCGCGCCATGGCCTCTTCGGCGCCCAACCGAACTGCGGGAATGTAGTTCCTGGGTACCGATCCACCATGAATCGTCTCCGAAAAGTCGAAACCGGCTCCACGCTTGGCAGGCCCAACCGTCAGCTTGACGTCGGCAAACTGTCCCGCACCTCCTGACTGTTTCTTGTGACGGAAATGTATGTCGGTCTTCCGGGTAATCGTTTCCCTGTAGTGGGCAACGAATGGTCCGGTATCCGTTTCGACACCGAAGACATCGGACAGTGTCTGCTGGATTCTTCGAAGATGCTGCGATCCCTGGGTGCCAAGGATGATCTGGCCGCTTTCTTGGTCAAGAATCACGGTCAGCGACAGGTCTTCCGCGGCAATCTGGTGCAATGCTTCCGAAAGCTTGACGTCATCCCGGTCATTCACCGCTGAAATCGCCCGGTTCCAAAGCGCGGGAAACGCCTTGTACCATTCGGGGGAATCGATCTGACCGGCCTCGGAATACAGGCATCCGGCATTCAGATGGTCCGATTTTACGACCGCCGCGACCCCGCCGGCATCGATAGATGCTTTCGCAGCGGGCCTCTCCCCGAACGGCTCGACCAGCCCGCCTATCGAATTTCCACCGACCGTTGTTCCCGAACTCAACTCGTCAGCAAAACTGCGCAACCAGACAAACTTGCCTACGTGTTTCCGGGCGCGGCTCATGAATGCGGATGCAACAGCACCGTTCAGGCGGGCACACGTGTCACCGGGCTGCGGAGCTTCGTGGCGGAGGGCTTTCATCAACCGGCGGATGCCGTTGCCGGTCGCGGCGGATCCGAAAAAGGACGGGACCGTCAGATTCTCGGCAAGCGTCCGGGCGCAGATTCCGTAGACCGCACCCGTCGCGGGGGTTCGGTCTTCAATGATTTCCTCGAGAAGCCAATCATCGTGTTCCGAAAGGGTCTCGAGCAGTTCTTCACGACCCTCTGCCTGCCTGTCCTGAAGGTCATCCGGAACCTCGATGAGTTCGGACGGTTCACCATCCCGATAACGCCAGGCCCGGTCGGATACGAGATCGACTGCGCCGACCACACGTTCATCTTCGCGAATGGGAACCTGCCTCAGGATGATCGGATGGGTAGAATAGGATTGAATGGCAGACATGATGCTGCGGGCGTCGTGGCGGCACTCGTCAATCCGGTTCACAAAAACAAAGCGGGGAACGTTTCCCGTCTCTGCGAGGCGAATCCAGGGAGCAGCAAGGACGGCCTGGTCGGGGTCGGGAGATGCAACGATGACGACGGCATCGGCACAGAGAATGGCATCAAGCGCAGTTTGAGCAAACTCGAGCGATCCCGGGCAGTCCAGTGCAACCCAGTCTTCACCGAGGTAGGAAAACTCTGCGCAGCGCAGGTCGACAGGCGGTGCGGCAGGTGGCTTTTTGCCTTCGAGCATGGTCATCTGGTCTACGAGTTCGGACTTGCCAACTGCTGACGGGCCGATGACAGCGATACATCTAGTAATCTTTGATCCTCCTATATCCGGTCATTTCTGATATCGTGCCATTACTGTCTAATGGAAAGTCGGACAGATTCAATTGCTTGCTGAGGGTGTCCGGTTGAATTTGATGTTCGGTCGTCCCAACTATTTGATTTCGATGTATTTTCTATAGGATCATGGAGCCCAGAATCTGCAGGGTAGTGTGAAGGCCCTCCCCGATTTTCAGACGTTTGCGCGTGATCGCGACGATCATGCAAACCGACTCGGCAATCTGGGTCTGGCTCTTCGCGGCGTTCTCCGAAGTGCCGAAGAATGACTCGATCCGAAAGTGCTGCTTGATCCACCCAAATGACAATTCAACCTGCAAGCGCGACCGATGGATGTCTGCGATTGCCAGCGGGAGCATGAAGGGCGGACGTCACGTCGGCGACGGACGGAGGAGACCGAGGGAAGTGCCCTTCATGGCGGCGACGTCGGCAACCGGCTGGGTCGATGCAGTTCAGGATTCGCTCAAGTTCTCACCTCCATGTTTCCGGGAATGTCCACGTCGCGTTCGCCGCCGGGCCTCTTTCTTCCATCCGTGGTCGGCTCGGCGACCGCATGCATGATGCCTGGTCCAATTCGGTTCCCGAGCGTCAATCTGGTCGGCGCGCTCGAACGCGACGGCGCGGTTCGGCAGCGGGGCGACCTTAACTCTCTCAGGCTTTGGAGTTGGAAGATCAGCAAGAGACCCATTCCAAAGACCTCAAAACGTTCCCATTCTTCGATGCAGTGATACTCGAACGCCGACCCTAGCCCTAGTCGACGAGAATCACGGGTTCACGGCTCCAAGAGAGATCGTGTCAGGCTTGCTCCGTCGAACCGGCCCAAGCCAGCGTCTAGAGCCCCGCGGTAGCTCTCTCGCGCAGCCTTTGCCAGAGGCATCGCCACGCCGTTCAGATCAGCTTGCGAAAGAGCCAGGTCAAGGTCCTTTGCCAACCCTGAAATGTCAAATGTGCCAGGTTGGTCGGATCCGTTGAGCGTGTCGACGACAACTTGGGCGCGGTTCTTCAGCACGGCGGGGCCAGCGGAACTGTCCGCGATAATTGAGATCGCGACGTCTGCAGGAATTCCGCTGCCTTTGAGTATCGAAAGCGCCTCCGAAAGTGTCTTCCAGTAAATTGCGAGCGGAAGGTTCACCGCGAGCTTCATGCGCGAGCCGGAGCCTGCAGGCCCGAGATGCTCCACTCTTTTGCATAGCTTCTCGAGGATAGGCTTTGCTCGGGCGAAAGCCGCTTCGGAGCCGCCTGCCATGCCGAGCAGTTGCCCCTTTAGTGCAGGCGCAACCGTGCCGCCAATTGGGCAGTCAACGAAGTCCGCACCTGCCTCGACAGCTCTTTCCGAGATCCTGACAGTGTCGGCGGGAAGGAGAGTGGACATGTCAACGATTACGCGGCCAGAGAGTCCGGCGTCTATCAGCTTGCCCACGACGGTTTCCACTGCTTCGGCATTCGACAGTGACAAGAGGATCACGTCAATGGCTGCAACGACAGCCAGATCAGAGGTGACGTGTGCACCGCCATCCGCTGCATCTCGCGTGTGGCTGGGCGTTCTGTTCCACACCGTTACGTCATGTCCGGTCTCGACAAGCCTTTTGGCAAAAGCGGTGCCCATCCGCCCGGTTCCGACAATTGCTATTTCTGACATCCGGCGTCCTCCTGTGTTTTGGCCCCTTCAAGCGGCACATTCGCTGATCCGAACTTGCATCGGTGAGAGGCCATCCACCTGGCAGTCCAGCACGTCGCCCTCCTTCACGGCGCCGACACCAGCCGGTGTCCCCGACATGATGATGTCTCCGGGCTTGAGTTCATACTGTTGAGAGAGCTTGGCAATGATCTCGTCGATCTTCCAGATCAGCAACGAAACATCGGCATCCTGTCGTGTTTCGCCGTTCACCATGAGCTTCACATGTCCCGAGTTCATGATGCCGATATCTTCAATCCTTGTTAGCGGGCCGACGGGAGCGGAATGGTCGAAAGCCTTGGTCACTTCCCATGGCAGACCATTTTCCAAGGCTCTGGCCTGGTGGTCGCGCCGAGTCATGTCAAGCCCCACTGCATAGCCGAAGACGTGCTTCGAAGCTTCTCTTTCGGGGATGTTGTATCCGCCGGACTTGAGAGCGACTACGAGTTCACATTCATAGTGGAAGTTCTTTGTGAAGACCGGATATGGAATCTCGCCGCCGTTCCGCACCAAGGCGTCTCGTGGCTTCATGAAGACCACAGGCGGATCGCGCTCGTCAGCGTCCATCTCGATTATATGCGCCAAGTAGTTCTTGCCAATGCAGTAGATACGACGCACCGGAAATTTTTCGTCCGAGCCAGTGATATCGAGATATTGCACTTCGGGCGGCTCAACGGCATATGCAATCATGGACTTTCCTTCTCAAGCATGTGGGTCCTTCGCGATGCAACCTGCATGCCCTGATGCGCGATTGCGCGAGAATTCCTTGAATCGTCCGCCGGTTCAAGACACTGATCCTCGTCTTGTGCTCATTCCTTGACAATTGGCTGTAACCCATCCCCTTGAATGAGGGCGTGGGCATCATTTGGGGTGACGTGACATGAGGTCGTCAATCCTTGAAGCAAGCTAAGTTCGCAGACACATGCATGCGAGCGGCGGACGGAACTCACCATGACGCAGTGAAACGACGTCTTGATCGATTTCAGATCCCATGGTTGTCGTCCGGTGAAGGGCATTTTCAACCGGAGAACAAATTGCTTCATGGACCGGTACGATCCGGACGGGGGCTTCGCCCCGGTTGCCGTGTAGTGCACCGCTCATTGAGATCGCCCTCAGTTGAGAGAACGGCAACGACCAGATGTGCGAGATCAGCGTTCCGGCACTGGAGACGGGCCGCAACTGCATTGCCGGGGCCAACCGGCCGCGCGACCTTGACCGCAGCCATCTCCAGGCCAGGTGCATCTCACTCGACCGGCTTGATTGGGACACGCCGAATGATGTCCTGCGGGAAGGCTGCCAGTCGATCACCTCCGGCCGACAGGTGATCGACTGGCTGATGCGGCAATGCCGATTGAAACCGACCAGTTTCCTGCCAGTGACGCGCATTCCCGTTCGCAGGTGGCTGCATCCGTTTCTTGTCGCACGCGACGATTCCGGTCCTTCCTCCGCCGAACGATTGATCTGGAACCGGACTCAGAAGATGGTGGGCAGGGAGGACATCTCCGAAGGAATTTGGAGCGAAGGCAATTTCTCGTTGTCCTCATTTTGGAGGGACGTCACACAGGCCAAATGCGGATGGACGCCTTGCCGCAACCGTTGCGTTGACCCTCGCGCGTTACCGTCGTCATATGCAGAAAGCGTAGGCATGGAAGAACTGGGCCCGTGGCGTCCGGAAGTGGGGACGGTGCCACGGTTTTGTCCGCACCGCTGGAGTGTCACGCGGCGTCGATTGTCTCGGGTCGCGTGTCCGTGTACTGATCTCGGCTGGACGGCTTGGATCCGCATGCCATTCCGCCAGCGGGCGTCGCTATCGTCCAATCGGTGGAATTTCTTGGCTCGTTGATGTCAATTGCATCGTGCAAGCATCCGACCCCGCGTGGATTTTCTGTGCGCGGGCATGGAAAGCCAACATGGGCATGGCCCAATTATCTTTGTCTTCACAGACGACTTCGTATACCCTTGAATCTGGCCACCCTGGACGATTTTGTTCCAATGGGAGCCAATCAAACAATCAGGAGGACGAAAAGATGACGACACGAAGCCAACTTACTCGCCGTGAATTTGGGAGGATTGCCTTCGGCGGCACGGCGCTTGCGGCACTCGGCTCGCCGGCATTCGTCAGGGCGCAGACTGCGATCACATTCGCCGTTCCGAACCCGTCGGCCCTGACATGGCTCCCATATTGGGTTGCCGTGGGTGAAGGGTACTTCGGAGAAGAAGGTCTGTCGCCGACGCTCGAAGCAATTGATGGCTCTTCAGCAGTGCTCCAGGCGATGACTGCTGGGCAAGCACAGATCGGTGCGCCTGGACCTGGACCAACGCTTGGTGCCCGGGCACGCGGTGTAGACGTCAAGTTCCTCTACAATCTCTATCCCAAGTCGGTTTTCGGCCTATTGGTGAAGGACGACAGCCCATACCAGACACCGGCCGATCTAAAGGGCACGATCATTGGCGTCGGCACCGCCGACGGTGCGGAAGTTTCGTTCACCAGCGCCATCATGGCAGATCTTGGCATGACCGTGGACAATGATTTCACCTACCTGCCGGTTGGCGATGGGGGGACAGCGGCTGTCGCCTTTCTGCGCGATGAGGTCAATTCCTATGCCGGCGCGGTGTCCGACGCCGCAATCCTCGCGGCGCGCGGCCTGAATCTCAGGGAAATCACGCCAGAGGCCTACCTCGGTTTCTTCGGAAACGGAATCGCGATGCTGGAAAGCCAGATGGCAGCCATGCCCGATCTAGCGCCTGCTTTCGGCCGTGCACTCGTCCGTGCGACACGCTACGCGTCAGATCCCGCGAACAAGGATGCATGTCTGGCCCACTGCGCAGCCGGCAACCCCCAGGAGGGGGAGCAGGACTACGCAGCCTCGCTCTTTGATGGCGTGCTGGTCCGCATGACGCCGACCGACGCGTACATCGGGCAGGGTTACGGATATCAACCCCCGGAGCACTGGCAGGCGATTCATGATTCGGCAGTCGCCTCAGGTGCGCTGTCCGAACCAATTTCGGATCTTTCGGCGGTCTATACGAATGATTTCGTAGGCGGCTGGAACGCCTAATGTCGAAGGTGGAGCCCCTTCCACGCGAACCGCAAACGACTGTTGCGCGGTCATTGCCAGTATACGAAATCGAGAGGTTGTCGAAAACTTACGCCAGAAACAACCTGACGGCGCTCTCCGACGTGTATCTTACCATCCATAAGGGTGAGTTTGTGTCGGTAATCGGCTCGTCGGGTTGTGGAAAATCGACACTGCTCAAAATTATGGCGGGGCTCCTACCACCCACGACCGGCCGCGTAGTTCTTGATGGCCGTCCCGTGCTTGGCCCAAGGCCCGACATCGGAATGATGTTTCAGCAGGCGACCCTGCTGCCTTGGAAGACCACGATCGAGAACATCGTTCTACCAATTGAGATCCGGGAAGGTCGCGCAGCGGCAAAGGCGGCGCACGTACGCGCGATGGATCTTCTGGAATTGGTCGGGCTTGGCGAATTCCCGAATGTCTATCCCGGCGAGTTATCCGGCGGCATGGCCCAGCGTGCCTCGATCTGTCGAATGCTTGTTGCCGATCCCGCGATGTTGCTGCTTGATGAGCCGTTTTCGGCACTAGACGAATTCACGCGCGATTTCATGAACATGGAATTTCAACGCATCTGCATGGAACGCGGTGCCACGGCGTTTCTCGTTACACACTCGTTGGAAGAAGCCGTGATACTTTCGGATCGCATTCAGGTGATGAAGGCTCGGCCTGGTCGAATTGTCGAGGATGTAAGGATCAACTTGCGTCGGCCACGAACTCTGGAAATGATCAATACGCAGGAATTTGGCGAAATTGTTGCCCATATACGCGAACTTTTGGGCAAGGAGGCCCACGAATGACGGACGCGAGCCGACCCGAAGTCGAAGATACCGTCTGGGAAGAGCGAGAAGCGTTGATCGACCGGATTCCGCGCTGGATTGCGATGACATTTCTCTTCGTCGCCGTTGTCTCGATCTGGGATCTCGTCACGAGAATGGGCTGGGTGTCGGCAATCATCCTGCCGACACCGGCAGAAACGCTCGAAGACCTGATCTTCGTTGGCGGAAATCTCATTGCGGGCGAGTACATGGTGGACGCGCTCTGGACGACCACTCTCACGGTTGCCTATGGATTCCTGATTGCAGCGGGGATTGGCTTCTCTCTGGGTGTTCTCGTGGGCGAAACGAAGTTCGGGGAACGCGCAGTGATGCCTTACCTAGTGGCAATCGATACAATGCCGAAGGTCGCATTTGCACCGCTTTTCATTGCGTGGCTCGGGTTCGACATAGGGTCGAAGGTTGCCCTTGCCGCTTTCATCGCCACCTTTCCAATTGTCGTCGCAACAGCGGCTGGCCTGTATGCCGCGAATGAGAATGAGCGGTTGCTGTTCAAGTCCATGGGTGCCACTCGGCTCCAGACGCTTCTGCGCCTCAAGTTGCCAACCGGTCTCCCATACATCTTTACCGGGCTCAAAATCGCATCTGTCGGTGTCATGGCAGGGGCAATCACCGGAGAATTTCTCGGTGGCGGAAGAGGCTTCGGAGCGCTGATACGCCAATCGGCGAGCCAATTGGACACGCCTCGTGTGTTCGCGCTCATTCTGTACCTTAGCTTATTGGGACTCGCGTTGTATTTCACCGTCGTTTGGATGCAGAGGTACTTTGTCTTTTGGAACAAGGCAGAGAAGCCCGGCGGCATCGGGTGACTGTCTTTGTCGAGTGCTTGGTGTGTCGGGGTCCCGCCTGCCGTCAGGGCGGCACTGGAGAGGGGCAACCAGCGGACATTTGGTGACGTTTCCCGCCTCGCACGAAAAGTGAGCAAACCGGGACGTTGCCGCGTTCGGCTACGAATCGTTCCTATAGGCCAAGGTGAATAATGTCGTGCTCGGCAGCCGGGCCAGTGGCGCAAGTGGGCGGATCAAGTGAATCCTTCGAGACGTCACCAGACGCTGGGCACGGTTCATGTCTAACGTATACACGGCTAGGATCAGGTCCTCTCGTCTTTCTGGATTTGTCAGGGGGGCGGACACAGATCGCCGACTGCGACCATCCTGCGCGGTACGTCGCGGCGCTTTGGACCGTTTGCAGCAAACGGCAACAATTTGTAGGCGAAAGACATTGCAGATGTCACCGAGATCATCATGGAAACCATCGAAGTTGCACATTGCAGGCTTCCCGAACATCCGATGCCAGTCAGTAGCTGACACGGGGTGTGTCCGGAATTTTTCGCAGATTTCCGAATTGAGGGTCGATCGGTGATTCGCGTGCTGTCTTGATGTCTTCAACGGCGCGACCGTGGCGGCGTTGCCTCGGACCCGCCGGCAACAAGGACAATCGAGGCAGGAAGACATCAGATGACAGACAGGCGGAACGAAGGCGGGGATCTTTCCCGATTCCGGGACGCGGGCATCGCGGAGGCTTTGCTGAGGCTGGGTCCGGCGGCGGCGGCGTCTCATCCGGGCGTGCCGACGCAACGCGCCGGGACATGGGTTCATTGCTCTTGCGACGGTGAGGCGGTCACGGTCCGGGAGGTCTCGGGCGCGGAGCTTGATGCGCTGCGAGAGCGGATCGAGCTTTTCCAAGCGCCGTTCTCCATGGCTCGCTCCGGTTCGGAGGACGACGCTGCCAGCGGGGCGTTCATGCGGGATCCCGGTCGGGTGGCGGAGGAGCTGATGTCCGCGCGCCCGGACCTCGACACGGTGGAACTGCTCCGGGGGGACGCGCTTGCGGGATCGGCAGCGCTCTACCGGGCGCGCCTTGAGGCGGTGGACGCGTCGCTTCCCGCTCCCAAGTGCCCGAATTGCGGGCGGACGATGAAACGGCGCCGTCAGAAGGTGTCGAAAACCCTCCTGACGCGCGTGTGCGAAGTCACCTTGAGGAGGACCTGCTGTCACTGCCGCCGCCTCGAGCTCGTCCAGCGTGCCCGGCAGCCGCGCCGCAAAGCAGCGGGCCAGCAGTGACCATGTCTTGTGGGCGTCCCGGCAGTACCAGCGGGGAATATGGGCATCCCCCCAGCGGGTCTTGCGCCGGTAGGTGCCA
>JAJEAC010000191.1 GCA_022824315.1 Silicimonas sp. | reverse complement strand
ACCGACGAATTCGTACGCCGGATAGATCGCCAAGGCCAAGATCAGAACGAACCATAACGAGTTGTTCCATTGCGTTCGAGAAGGTTCCAGCCGAAGCAAAGGCCAAAGATCGCAACCCGCCGCCATAAAGGCAGGAGGACCGGATCGCGCCGCCCCAGCGGATCCCGTTTCAATTTGCTGCACCCTCGTGCAACGGCACCGTCATTCCAAGGCCGCGTCCATTGCTGCTGTGCGACTCTCGGCCACCAACGCGTTCGCGGCTTCGACCGGAACAGGTGCCATCTGGCCGTCATGGCCGGACACTGACGGCGCCACCCTGTTGCAGCGACATTCACGAACGCGCCAGTCTCGTCCTTGGCCGCTTCGTTGAACCGGCCATATCCGCGAGACTGGGCGGAATTTGAGACCGTAGCGCCAACTCTTGGCTGGCGTGAACCTGTAGGCGATCAGGCAGAATGAGCCCGCGCCGACGCAGCCATAGGATGCGGCCCGCCGCAGGCATGAACGGATCTGGATGCCCCGCACGCAGACTGTGGATCTCGGCCATCTCCACAACTCTTCGATTTGAAGATCGCAGACGCGGTTTCGAGAGAGTGCCCGCAAGGCTGAAGTCCGTTTCGAGGTCGTCGCGGTCTGCCAGATCACCTGGGGATCAAACCAGATGGTAAGCGACCCGTGCCGATTCAGACCTTCATTGTAAGGCGACCAGCTCGTCGTCTTGAGCTCCGCAGGGCTCCAACTGCGCGTGGCCTCCGGCTGTCACACAGGTTTCGCGTGATGAATCCCAGACTGCAGCTTTTTGACCAAGCCTATTTCGATCCCGCGCGTCGCGCTTCTCGATCTCGACTGCGGTCGCCAGCATCGTGGTGCCGCAGCCATTTGCAACATCGTCAGAAGACCGGACGCGTTTGAATTCGTGCTCCACGATCGCAAGCATATCGCCGCCCGGGAAGTCGCCTTGGAGCATGGAGCAGTTTCTGGTGAGGAACCAACGGATCCTGCTTCGGTGGAATTCATACGGCAATGCCGTATTTTTTTTCTTGCTACAGGTGCGGCACTGCCGTATATAATTCGTCATGCATTCGGTGATTTGGACAGCGACTTTTTTGGTTCAGGCCAAGCGTCATGGCCTATCTGAAGGCGAGATGACCGCCATTGTGAATACGCTCGCCGAAGACCCGCTGGCAGGCAGCACAATAGTCGCGACCGGTGGCGCACGAAAGTTGCGTCATGCGAGCCGTGGTGGTGGCAAAAGCGGCGGCTTTCGCACGATCCACTATTTCGGTGGCGACGACGTGCCTGTGTTTCTTCTGGCGGTCTACGGAAAGGGCGCAAAGGCCAATTTGACGAAGGCAGAGAGAAATGAGTTGGCGAAGCTGTTGCCGAAGATCGCGGATGCCTACCGGGCCAATGTCAAAGAAATTGCCCGGAAGCTTCGCGGCAGGAATTGAAGGAGATCGAAATGAGTTTCGGTAAAGAACTGATCCAAAGTGCAGAAGAGGCCCTTGCGATTGCAAAGGGCAAGGCCGAACCGGCTGGTGTATTCGTTCCTGAATCCGTGGACGTTTCAGCGATCCGGAAGAAGCAAAGCCTTTCGCAAGTTGCTTTTGCCGAGCGGTATGGATTGCCCCTAGGCACCCTGCGCGATTGGGAGCAGGGTCGCCGATCCCCGGACCGTGCCGCTCTGGTGCTGTTGGCGTTGATTGAAAGGAATCCGACAATGGTCGCGGATACCTTGGCTGCAGTCTGACGCAGCTTGGGACGCACCGGCGGAAGAAAGCGACAGGCTGCCCTTGATCACGTTCCAAGGCGTTAAGGAATTGATCGGCCTGACCTCCGACTTCCCCCGATAAATCTTGGTTGGCAATCTTGGAGACAAGAAACGGCCCATGAGCGCATCCGTCGGAATGGTTCGAAGTCCCCGCAGTTTCGCATTGTGGGCGAGTTCGGTAATTCGCCACCCTGCCTATGGTGATGAGCCGGCATCACTTGAGTTGGTCGCTTCCTATTCCGAAACGGGCCGTAATCGACTGGGTGTTGCCCTTGGATGTCCAGCCGAGGAAGGGAAAGGCACGCCCGCCGCCGGACACCGACCGCCGATGCAACCGTCCTTTCCCCTCGCTTCGACTTTTCCTCGAAAATGGGCACGAGGCATAGGAAACTCGTTCTTGACAGCAGGTCGTCCTTGCAAGCGATGAAGGAACTGCACAAGTTCAAGTTGGGGCCATCATGCGCCTCGGCGATGCGTGACACTTGACCGCGTATACTGGAGCCATGACAGTGCCCAACTTGCTCACTCCCGAACTGTTCCGATTCCTGCGGGAACTGCGAAAAAACAACAACAGGGAATGGTTCGCGGACAACAAGCCGCGATTTCGTGAAGTCGTGCAGCTGCCGATGATCGGCTTCATCGAGACGATGGCGCCATGGCTGGCGGAAAACGCGCCCGCCTTCGTCGCCGACACCCGTCTCAACGGAGGGTCGCTGTTCCGCATCTATCGCGACACCCGCTTCAGCGCCGACAAGACGCCCTACAAGACCAATGTCGGCTGCCATTTCCGCCATCGCGTAGGCAAGGATGCCCACGCCCCGGGCTTTTACGTCCACATCGCGCCGGATGAAGTGCTCTTTGGCGGCGGGATATGGATGCCGCCGACACAGGTCCTGAACCGGATCCGCGACGCAATTGTCGAAGAACCCCGGCAGTGGCAGGCAATCCAGCGGGCACCGGCCTTCACTGAAGTGCATGGCGGGTTGCGAGATGCCG
>JAJEAC010000182.1 GCA_022824315.1 Silicimonas sp. | reverse complement strand
GGGCTGCGACGAGATTGTGCGGGAGGGCTCTCTCCCTTGTGAGCCACCGGTGGACTGCGGGCCACGCGGAGCCTGCGGGCGGCGGCAGTTCCAGGGTTCTGCGGCGTTCCGGTTTCGGGTCCGGGTCCGGCACGAGATCGCACCCTCCCCGCCGAAACATCCTGAAACCCAACAGCCGCGCAACTCCGGTGCGCGGGGCGCTTGCGAGGCGGACCGGGCGAGCGTCGGGGCGGCCGGCGACTTCGACCGTTTCGTGGCCGAGTCGGGCGTGGACGCCGCCTTGTCCGATACCGGGGACCTGACGGGCCCTTGCGGGCCGTATCTGTGGGCAATGGACTGGTTGCGCACGTCAGGAAACCGCTGGAATGCCGTCAGGTCCCCGTCCAGCGAAGCGTACAAGGACTGCTCATCCAGGGAAGCGGGTCCCTTGCCCTTGTCAAAGCAGGACATGAAGGAGACGACAGCGTCTCGGAAAAGGCACTGTGCAAGAAGATCATCTCGTGGAGTCCTCTCATCCATCGACAAAAACCCATTTCAAGCAACCACAGGGTCAGGCAGCGTCGCAGGTCGTGGGCCAGCAGCACCCACTCGACATGTTGAATTCCGTTGGACGTCTTCAGGGCGCGGGGGACGGTGTGACCGTATTCCACCGTACGATCTCACTTGCTGCCGCCGGTCATGGCGACTGAGAGATTTCGGATCGGAAAATTGTTTTGGCACGCAGCATCATTTTTGCGGTGTTTCCCCAGGGGCAGGTGCGGTCACAATGAGGAATTCGACCGCTTGCAAGCATGGACCGCATGAAGCACGCGCATGTCTGCGGTCGTCGGCTATTCGCCACGGACTTCGGAGATAGTGGTTTCGCCAAGACGTTCGACCAGGCTCTGCTCGATTTCCTTCATCACGCTGGAAACGCGACGATGAAGTGCATGTTCAACCGAACACTCGGGGGCAACTTCTTCATTGCCCGTCGCGATCAAGCTTTCGTCCAGCGCAAGATACACATCCGCCAGCGTGATGCTCTCCGGGTCACGGGCCAAGCGCCAGCCACCCGCGTGACCCTTCTCCGATGTCAAGAGACCTGCTTCACGAAGCCGACCCAGAACCCGGCGAACCACCACGGGGTTTGTCCCGGCATGGTCGGCAATATCCGCCGATGTTCTCACGCGAGTCGGGTCCCCTGCCATGTGGCCGAGGGTATGAAGGGCAAGGGACAGGCGGCTATTGCGCTTCATGTCCGGATTTTCTCCAAATGGACGGTATACGTAACAATTGCGGTTGCATTCGTCTAGTAACTGCATAAGTTGCGTGACTCTCGGGGACACCCGATTGGAGCGCATTCATGGCAGACACTCGCCTTCCCGTCACGGTTCTTTCCGGCTTTCTTGGAGCAGGCAAGACCACCCTCCTGAACCGAGTGCTGAACAACCGCGAAGGTCGTCGGGTCGCGGTGATCGTCAATGACATGTCCGAGGTTAACATCGACGCAGACCTGGTGCGGGCGGACACTGAACTCAGTCGGACGGATGAAACGCTGGTGGAAATGTCGAATGGCTGTATCTGCTGCACCCTTCGTGACGACCTGCTGGATGAAGTTCGCCGTCTCGCCGCCGAACGCCGCTTTGACTACCTCCTGATCGAGTCGACCGGCATATCCGAACCTTTGCCAGTCGCGGCGACCTTCGAATTTCGGGACGAGTTTGGTGACAGCCTGTCGGATGTGGCCCGCCTTGACACGATGGTGACTGTTGTCGATGCCGCAAATCTGCTCAAGGACTTCTCCAGCCACGACCTTCTGCGCGACCGCGGCGAGGTCACGGGGGACGAGGACAAGCGCACGCTGGTCCACCTTCTCACGGATCAGATGGAATTCGCCGATGTCGTGGTCTTGAACAAGGTCGCCGACGCGACTGAAGGCCAAGTCGATGCCGCGCGCAAGATCATCCGCAGCCTGAACGCGAATGCGGAGATCATCGAGACAGATCACTCGGACGTCCCTGCTGGCAAGATTCTGGATACCGGCCTCTTTGATTTCGACAAGGCGCACGAGCACCCGATCTGGGCGAAAGAGCTCTATGGATTTGCCGAACATGTGCCAGAGACCGAGGAATACGGCATCACCAGCCATGTCTACCGGGCGCGGCAGCCGTTCGTCCCTGAGAGGATTCTGGCGGTTCTGAACGGCGATATGCCCGGCGTCATCCGGGCCAAGGGTCATTTCTGGATCGCGACAAGGCCCGATTGGGTGGCGGAGTTCTCACTGGCCGGCGCACTGTCCAGTGTCAAACCCATCGGCACGTGGTGGGCATCCGTTCCGAAAGAGGGTTGGCCGGAACACGCCTCTTCCCATGCCTATTTGCAGCAGCATTGGTCAGAGCCTTGGGGCGACCGGCGTCAAGAACTGGTGTTCATCGGGTCGGACATTGATTGGCCGTCACTGAAGTCCAGGCTTGATGCTTGCATCTTGCCGCTTGTCGCAGCGGATGGGCCGGATGCCTTGCCCTTGGACCTGCCTGACCCGTTTCCGGGATGGCGGCGCGTAGAGGAAGCGGCATGAACTTCGTCAGAGGGACCGTGAAGGGCGCGACTGTCGGTGTTGGTGTCGCGGATGACCCGGCGGCGCTCAGCAGCTTCCGGCAACCCGGTTGCGCCGCAGCCATCTGGCGTCGGCAAACCCCTCAGCATGTCCAAACATGGTTGGATGGGCTCGACCCGGAGATTTTGCCTCGTGGCAAGGTCGTTCTGCCGCGGAACGCAATCTCTGATGCTGTTGGGCACCTGTTCGACATTTCGGGGTTGCCGCCCGGCTCCGAACGAGACTGGCTTCAAGAGGATATCGTGTCCTTGGCCGACATGTTCGGGGGCCTGATGAAAGCAAGGTTCCTGCGATTGCGGCTGGACGCGGTAACGACCAACGCCTGCTGGAAGTTCCATGTCGACGCAATCACGGCCCGTTTGGTCTGCACCTATCGCGGCACGGGAACGCAATACGGAATTTCCACTGACGGCAATGATCCAAAGCGTGTGTTCACCGTTCAAACCGGTTCTCCAATCCTGCTGCGTGGAACGCTGTGGCCTGTGCAGCCCCCGCCAGGGCTGTTGCATCGCTCGCCCCCAATCGAACGAACGGGTGAAGCCCGACTCGTCCTGGTGTTGGACCCCGTATTTGATCTGGACGACGAGCCGGACCTTTCCCACACAACCATTCACTGAAAGATCTGGAGGTCGCCATGAAAACCCGTGCCGCAATTGCCTGGGGCCCAAATCAGCCGCTGGAAATCGAGGAGATTGACCTGGAAGGTCCGAAGGACGGCGAGGTCTTGGTCCGCATTGTAACGACCAGCCTGTGCCACACGGACGTGTTCACGCTGTCTGGCGAAGACCCCGAAGGCCTATTCCCCTGCATTCTCGGTCATGAGGGCTGCGGGGTTGTCGAAGAGGTCGGGACGGGCGTGACTTCCGTCAAGCCCGGCGACCACGTGATCCCGCTCTATGTTCCTGAGGACCCCGACTGCCCCTACATAAAATCTGGAAAGACCAATCTCTGCCAGACAATCCGCGCCACGCAGGGCGCTGGACTGATGCCCGATGGAACGTCCCGCTTTTCCCATAAGGGCAAACAAGTTCTGCACTACATGGGCACCAGCACGTTTAGCGAGTATACGGTGCTGCCCGAGATTTCCGTGGCCAAGATCTCGAAAGAGGCACCGCTGTCGAAGGCGTCCGTGATGGGCTGTGCGGTTCCAACAGGGATCGGCGCCGTGCGCAACACGGCCAAGGTCGAGGCGGGCGCAACGGTCGCGGTCTTCGGTTTGGGTGCGGTCGGCATGGCGGTGATCCAGGGCGCGGTGCTGAAGGGCGCGTCACGGATCATCGGCGTTGACATCAACCCCAAGAAGTTCCCTCTCGCCATGTCATTGGGGGCAACTGAATGCTTGAATCCAAAGGATCATTCAGCACCCATCCACGAAGTCCTGATCGAAATGACAGAAGGCGGACTGGACTATACCTTCGAAGCCGTCGGCAACGTTGAACTGATGCGCTCGGCGCTCGAGGCATGCCACAAGGGTTGGGGCGAGTGTACCGTGATCGGAGTCGCCGGTGAGGGCCAAGAAATTTCGACACGGCCCTTCCAGCTTGTCACGGGCAGGGTCTGGCGTGGAACGGCCTTTGGCGGTGTCCTGGGCCGGAGCCAATTGCCGGGCATGGTAGACGAGTGGTTGCGTGGAGATTTCAGCGTGGATCCGTACATCACGCACCACATGAACCATGGACAGATCAACACGGCCTTTGACCTGCTCAAGGCGGGCGAGTCAATCAGATCGGTCATTCATTTTCAGCCAGACCAGACGATGACGATCAATTCTCTGTCTGGTCAGATTGTCCCGGATTGACAAGCATGAGCCGCAATCTCGGTGAAAGCAGCCTGCGTCGCAGACGGCGCGCGGGCGATCCCATGGCCGCGTTTGACGGCCTGCCACCACCACTGAGGCAGTGGTTGTCGGAAGCCGCGCTGCCGTGGTCGCCGGCGTCTGTACGGCGCATTTGGTCGAAGTCGCGGGCCAAGGGAATGTCGCCGGAAGAAGCCCTCTTGTCGCTGAGCCAGGCCGAGGCCCGAACGCTCGCCCGCGACCGGCAATCCACCGCATTCAAACTCAATTCACTGACCTGAAGGAATCGCCCACGTCTCTCTTGTCCCGGCTCGACTTTGCCGCCCTGGTAGCCCTTGGTACAGCTCTGCCTGCATCTGCCAGGCAGGACAGCTTGAGGAACTTCCAGCTCGATTGAGCTCGTCTCTGCGGTCGCAGGCGAGGCGCCGAGGCCGCGCGCAGGTTGCAACGGCTGGGCGTTCAACCGAAGCGGGTGCATGACCGCCGGCAGCCGGGCGCCGTCCTCGCTGTCGGTGCCGAAGACAGGCTTTCGCCCGATGGCCGGGCTCCGGAGGACCTTTCCCCGACGTTGTCGTCCATGGAACTCACGGGGTGGTCGAGGAACACGCGCTCAGCCCCTCGCGGTGCTTGATCAGCGAACCCAGCGGCCTGCACTCCGGCGCCGTTTCCGGACGCTCCTCCAGTTGGCGCCTGGCGTCCGCAAACAGCGCGTCGACCGGGCGCAACGAATGCAGGATCCCGCCGCTGGCGACGTCCGGAGCGGATGACGTCCCGAGATCCTCGATGCGCATGTCCATGCGCGGCGCGATGGCACGTCAGCTCTCCGGGTACCAGTGCCGATCTGGCATTCGACGAAATGACGCAAGGACGGGTCGCTGTCACCTCACGACCAAACGCTTACATTCTCGCTTCAGAGCCCGCCGACAGTTCGGACATGACGTGCCGCTCACCTGCCGTCATGTTCGCATCCGCTGGCCCTCAGGATCAAATTCAGGTCGCGCGAGACGCCTCGCTCCACGACGTTCTCCCAGTATCTCGATTTCGACTTCCAGTTCTTCCGACGCCAGTTCCGTCGGAACAAGCCCAAAGGCAAACGACCGGTCCTGCCAATGCGAGTATCCGCCCGACGTGCAGAATCCGACCACGCTGCCCTGATGCCAGATCGGCTCCCATGCAACGACATCTGCATCGTCCGCATCGACCTCGAAGGCGCAAAGGCGACGCGCCGGACCAGCATCGCGTTCGCGCTCGGCGGCCGCACGCCCGATGAAGTCTCCGTTCTTGCCGAACGCAATGAACCTGTCGAGCCCGGTCTCAGCGGCAGTGTAGTCCTGCGAATACTCTCGCTGCCAGGATCCGAAGAAGCGATCAAGCCGGAGCGACATCATCGCGCGCATCCCGAAAGGGCGTAGCCCGAATTCGCGACCGGCCTCTCTCAGCACCTGCCACAGGTGCCGCTGCGAGGTCAGATCGCAATAGATTTCGTAGCCAAGGTCCCCGGTATAGCTCACGCGCTGCACGATGCAGTCGGCCATTCCCACGGTGAGTCTCCGCACACCGAGGAACGGAAACGCTTCGTTCGACACGTCGGCCCTGCATACGCTTGCCAGAAGGTCGCGCGCTGCCGGACCGGCAATCTGAAAGCCCGTCCGCGCGTCGGAAATGTTCCGAACGGTCACCTCGTCAGCTTCCGAAACGTGCGCCTCGAACCATCGCAGATGGAAATCCTGGCTACCGTAGCTGGCCGTCAACTGGTACTCGTCCTCCGCAAGGCAGGATACCGTGAAGTCTCCGGCAAGGCGTCCGGACGGCGCCAGCATCGGCGTCAGGCTGAGGCGGCCCGGGCGGGGAATGCGACCGGCCATGATCCGGTCGAGCCAATCCCGCGCTCCCGGACCCTGCACCAGAAACTTGCTGAAATTGTGCACCTCGTTGATCCCGACACTCTTCCGCACGTGCCGGACCTCCTGCCTGACTGCGCCCCAAGCGTTGGATCGCCGGAAGCTCGGAGCTTCCAGCCGGGGCTCTCCCGGCAAGGCGAAGTAGTTCACGACCTCAAGGCCGTAGACCTCGCCAAAGACCGCGTTCATCCCGTCCCAAATGTCGTACATCGGCGTCGTGCGAAACGGTCGCGCAGCCGGCAGTTCCTCGTTCGGGTAGCTGACGGAAAATCTTCGCCGATAGTTCTCGGTCACCTTCGGAACGGTGTAGCCCGGCGTCGTCCAGTTCCCGTAGCGCGACACGTCCATGGCGCGCGGGTCACGCTCCGGCTCGCCCTCGATCATCCATTGCGCCAGCGCGAGGCCCACGCCCCCGCCCTGGCTGAAGCCGGCCATTACCGCGCAAGCGGACCAGTAGTTCCTCAACCCCGGCACGGGTCCGACCAACGGATTGCCGTCAGGTGCAAACGAGAAGGGGCCGTGTATCGCGCGCTTGACCCCGGCACGCTCAAGTATCGGGAACCGGCGATAGGCGAATGCCACCGACTCCTCGATCTTGTCGAACTGGTCGTTCAGCAGTTCATGTCCGAAGTCCCAAGGCGTGCCGTCCACGGCCCAAGGTTCGCAGGGCTGCTCGTAGAATCCGATCACGAACCCCTTGCCTTCCTGTCTCAGATAACTTTCGCCCCCCGGATCGATGACATGCGGGATCTCCTCTTCTCTTGCCGCGATTTCCGGAACGTCCTCAGTCACGAGATACTGGTGTGCCATCGGCAGGAGCGGCAGGTAGATTCCCGCCATCGACGCGACCTCGCGCGCCCACAGACCTCCCGCATTGACCACGTGCTCCGCGACTACCGCGCCTTTTTCCGTGATCACGTCCCAGTCGCCGTCCGCGCGCATGCCGGTTTCGAGCACGCGGCATTGCGTGACGATCTCGGCACCGCCCATCCGCGCGGCCCTGGCGTAGGCAT
Organism: Silicimonas sp.; assembly: GCA_022824315.1. Classification (GTDB taxonomy): domain Bacteria; phylum Pseudomonadota; class Alphaproteobacteria; order Rhodobacterales; family Rhodobacteraceae; genus JAJEFO01. The sequence goes on along the minus strand of JAJEAC010000182.1, from coordinate 32,696 downwards.
GCGTGGTCCCGGACGGGTCAAGGTGACCGTCGAGAGGATCGTAGAGCGCACCCAGAACGCCGTCCACGTTCACAAAGTCCGCGATCTCGACGATCTCGGCGGGGGTCAGCATCCGGGTCTCCAGCCCCATGTACCGATGCTTGGCACGCTCGGCCTTGAGCATGTCCAGACGCTCGGGGGTGTCAGCCAGGGTCAGCCCGCCGCAATGATGAAGGCCGCACGACATGCCGGTCTTCTTCTCGAGCTCGTCGTAAAGGCCGATCGTGTATCCCTGCAGCGCGGCCATGTTGGTGTCGCCGTTCAGCGTGTGGAACCCGCCGGCAGCATGCCATGTCGACCCGCTGGTGAGGTCCGAACGCTCGATCAGCATGACATCCTGCCATCCGAGCTTGGTCAGGTGATACAGGACGGAACAGCCAACGACTCCGCCGCCAATGACCACGACGCGTGCTTGTGTCTTCATGTCTGCCTCCTGCTCAACCTGATTTCCGCCGACTGCTCAATCGACCCTGTCCCAGTTCGCCAGTCGCGCCCGAAGCGCTTCTGCCCGTTCGTCACCTCGTTCAAGGGCAAAGATCCACGCATGAGTCAGAAAGAACGCGGCGGAGTCGATGTCGTCCGATGCCGCCGCCCTGTCCGCAGCCACCGCGTAGAGCCCGATCAACGCGTCACCATCACCGGATTCATGGGCTGCAAGAAGCTCGCGTTCGAGGGCTGCCAGTTCATCTCCAGTCACTCGGCGGCCACCATTGCTTCGGACATGCGTTCGGCAACCCAACGGTGGAACAGGTGGGTCGGCCGATCCATCACCGGGGAAAACCGGCCGCCGTCAAATCCCGGGGCGCAACGTGCCGCCTGCATCCCTTCCACGACGCCGATGTCTTCGATGAAGACCTCCTTCCACTGTTCGGCGTTCTTCGACCGCAGGGAATCAGGCGTATCTGGCGAGGCGTAGTAGAGATGGATGTGCTCCCGGGTCATGCCAGGCCCTTTGGCTTCGAGGATGAACACGAAGAAATGGTCGCGCTGAACGCCTAGCAGCACGTTCGGTGCGACCGTGATGTACTCACCGGCCGTGTCCCATCTTTTCGAAAGTCCGGGAAAGTCCGGGAAAACCGTCCCGTCATCGTCGCGTATCTGCCGGTAGACCTCCGTGCCTTGGCCGAAAAACCGCCCCGGTGCCTCGATATGATAGTGATCCTCGAGCCGGGAATAGCTGTTCAAGCCGGGATGCACCCAAGGCAGATGGTAGCTCTCGCAAAAGTTCTCGACCGCGAGCTTCCAGTTCGTGCGACAATCCAGCTGAAAGCGGCTGTCCGGGCCGCCATGATGAATCGAGACGTCGAACTCCGACCAGCGGGCGATGAGGTCGGCATGCAGGTCGTCGAAGTCGGGAGCGTCCTCGGAGAAGTTCACGAAAACGACATCCATCCAGACATGCGTTCGCACCTCGAGAAGCCCGAGGTTCTCGCGCTTGATCCCAGCGTGCGAGTTCCTGCCCGGCCCGCCGACATGCGGCGTCGCGACCAGCTTGCCTTCATGGCTGTAGCACCACGAATGATAAGGGCAGCGGATCGCGCCCTCGATCGTGCGCGGCTCCGTCACGAGGGTCATGCCGCGATGGCGGCACACGTTCTGGAACACGCGGACCCGGCCATCCCTTCCCCTGATGACAAAGAGCGGAACGCCCAGGAAGTCGATTGGCCGGGCGTCGCCGGGTTCCGGCACATCGGCCGCAACGCAAATGCCCGCCCAGGTCGAGAACCACAGCCGTTCGCGTTCGCGACGATAGATCTCTTCGGACGTATAATGCGCGTTCGGCAATCCGTTGGCCGTCTCCACGGGCCGCAGCACGGATTCCAAGTCACCTTGTGTCATGTCAGGCACTCCAACGGACGTTATGCAAGTCGCTCCAGAGGAACCGGGCAACGGTGGACAACTGCCGTTATCCGGTCGCGCCACTTCGCGACACGTCCTGTCCTGTCAGCGTCATGGCCCGCATGTGCACAACCTTGCCCTTCGCGGCGGCCTCCTGCGCGGCAAGGCCCATCTCGACTGCGCAGGCACCGTCGAGAAGCCTGACCTCCGGTTCGCCGTGGTTCCTCAGCATGTCGAGGAAACGCACATGCTGGTAGTAGGTCGCACCATTGTGATCGCCGATGGCCTGCAGGTCCGGATCGATCGGAATGTCCACCGACCGCGGACCCTTGGGCTCGCGAGGCGAGACCACCACCTGCGGCTGTGGCGGCGGCCCAAGGTTTTCGGGCCAGAACCGGAGCGGGCCCGGCACCCGTGCCTCGATCTTGCCCTTCGGCCCGACCGCCGTCAGTTCTTCCTGGTAGTCCGAGCCATCCGCATACATGCAGAGCTCAAGCATCGCGCGGCAACCGTTGTCAAATTCGACGATGACATAGGCGCCGTCCCAGATGTCGGGCGTTTCGCCGCCATAGTCCTCGTTCAGGTGATTGACGTCCTGCCCGGCCGAGGCCATGACGCGTTCGGGCTCCCCGCCAAGGATGTGCCGCATCAGGTCGAAGAAATGGCAGCATTTCTCGACAAGCGTTCCACCCGTGTTGCGATTGAACCTGTTCCAGTCACCGACCTTGTGCAGGAACGGAAAGCGGTGCTCGCGAATGGTAAGCATCGTCGGACCGCCGGTCGCCTCGGCGACTTCCTCGATGAAAGACTTGATAGGCGGCATGTAACGATATTCCATGCCGACCCAGACCTGCGCCGGATACTCGGCAGCAAGTCCCTGAATCCGCTTCGCGTCAGTTGCACGGGTATAGAGCGGCTTTTCGATCAGCAGCGGCAGCGGACGCGTGCGTGCAATCGCTTCGAACTGGGCGGCGTGAAGGTGGTTGGGTGAGGCGATCACCAGGCAGTCAATCCCTGGGTCGGCAAGAAAGCTGGCCAGCGATCCATGCATTCGCGCAGCGGGAACGACCTTCCGCGCCGCATCGGCCATTTGTGCGTCCGGCTCGAAGACTGCCGCGACCCGGGCATCCGGCAACAGCGCGATGTTGCGCGCATGCTCCTGCCCCATCATTCCGCAGCCGACGATTCCGTAATTGATCACTTCCGACATTCAGAACCTCAACTCATCCGCGACACTTTGCGGCAACGCATGTAATCGACCCAAGTCTTCGAGATATCAACGATTTTCAGATCCTGCGTCAAGCGCTGACGCGAACCATTGCCGACACCGGCAGTAGCCCTTCGCAATTCCAACCCGGCACGTGACAAGTGCCCGCACGCCTTCGTCTTTCCTTGGATCATACCGTTCCAGCGGCCTTCGTTTGGGAACGCGCGGAGCATTACACGGAGTCCTTGGGCCCCAAACGCGGTTACAGACGCAACGCACCGAAGTCTTCAGCAGCGTGGCAAGCTCTTGGTCCTCGCTAGGTCGTCAGTTTTCCGGCCTCCCTTTTTCGCGCTCATAGCGCATGAACGCAAATCGTTGGCTGTCCGGCGACCAGCAGGGCACGTTGATCGTTCCCTGGCCACCAAAGAGCGCCACAAGCGGTAGGACCTCTCCGGTGGCGCACTCCAGCAGACAAAATTCAACGTCGCGGCCTGATGGATGTCCCGTGGTGCCAGGCGCATAGGCAAGATAGAGCACATGTCGACCATCGGGCGATGGGTGCGGAAACCAGTTCACGCTCGCATCGTCAGTCATCTGCTGCGGGTCACGCCCAACGGGTCTCACGCGCCGGAGCTGAATGTTTCCGCCACGATCCGAATTGAACCAGATCCACGCCCCATCCGGCGAGTAGTCCGGTCCGTCATAGTGGTGCGGCCCGCCAATCACTATGGCCTCGCCGCTTCCGTCCGTGGCGCATGTGGCGATGCACAACTCGCCGTTTCGGACGGCCGTATAGACGAGCTGGCCAGCGTCCGGGGACCAGCAATGCCGCCAGGATGGCGTCGCCTCCGTGATCCGCCGGGGACGGCCGCCTTCGATAGAAATAGTGTAAATGCATTACTTGCCGCCGGCGGAAGCGCTCGGCCCGCTCCAGGCTCCGCTTTCCGGACCACTTCGAGCGCCGCACCGAGGTGATCGAGCCCGAGAGCACGCGCTGCCCTGCGACTGCGGCGAGATGGCACGGATCGGCGAGGCCCGCAGCGAGCGGCCGGACTTCGTTCCGGCGAAGTGCGTGGTCGTCGAGACGGTCCGCCCGCGCTACGGCTGCAACAAATGCAAGGGCGTCGGCGTGGTCCAGGCTGCGGCTCCGCCCGCGCTGATCGAGGGCGGGCTTCCGACCGAGGCGCCGCTGGCGCACATGATCGTCTCGAAATACGCGGACCATCTCCCGCTGCGCAACATCTTATCGCCAGACCCAGATGTTTGCGCACCAGGGGATCGAGCTTCGCCACGCGACGCTCGCCGACTGGGTCGGCAAGGCGTCGTTCCATCTCCGCCCGATCGTGGACAGCCTGACGGACGATCTGAAGGCGTCGGGCAAGCTCGGCATGGACGAGACGCCGGTTCCGGTTCTCGACCCCGGCGCGGCAAGACCAGGCAGGGGTACATGTGGACGATGGTGCGCGACGAGCGGCCATGGTCGGGCTCGGACCCGCCGGGCGCCGTCTACGGCTATGCGCCCGGGCGCGGCGGCAGGCATGGCGAGGCCCTGCTCGAAGGGTTCTCCGGCACGCTCCAGGTTGACGGCTACTCCTGGTACAACCGGCTGCGTCGGCATGACCGGCTCGGCGGGGCGCTCACCCTTGCGTACTGCTGGACCCACGGTCGACGCGGCCTCAGGGAGGTCCACGATTCCAGCGGTTCGCCGATCGCCAGGGAGGGCAGGATCCGTGGCGAGCATCCGTCGAAGCGCCAGTTCGTGCGGTGGACGGAGTCCGCGCCGCTGGTCAACGCCTTCGGGGTGTGGTTCGACGAGCAGCGCTCGCGTGTGTCGCCGCGTTCGCGCCTCGGCGAGAAGCTGGCCTACTTCACCATCCATTGGGACGGCATGCTGGTGTTCCTGCACGACGGCCGGGTCAAGATGGACACGAAATTCGTGGAGAACCGGATCCGTCCGCTGAAGCTGACGAAGAAGAACGCGTTGTTCGCCGGCCACGACGAAGGTGCCGTCTCCTGGGCCCGCATTACGACGCTCATCGAGACCTGCAAGATGAACGGCATCGAGCCGTACGCCTGGCTCAGGATCAGGCCGGAGAGGATCGCCGCCGGCCATCTGATGTCGAGAATCCACGAACTGCTGCCCTGGAACTTCAAACCGGCTCATGAGTTCAAGACATGAGGGGCGATTCGATGCCGCACAAAAGGAGAATCATCGAAGGAACGATGATCGGCGTAGCGGCCGGCGTTATGGTGGGCCTGTTCGGGTGGCTAAGCAGCACGCTGCTGGATCATCAAAAAAGCAGGAACAGATCGACCATATGCGCGGTCTGGCAACGAAGTGGCGTGCGGAGTCTTACAGTCCTCCGGACCCGCATCCGATCGCTAGCCCTGAGAGGATACGGGTCCTTCGCTTCAAAGAGATGGAAGTCCATTTGCGGAGTGCGCTTGAGCGAAGATCGACACATGTCTCCTACGACCGCCTATACGAGATCGAGCGGGCGTTAGGCGACATAAGGAAGTTCGAGCGCTACGGACCGACCACCAAGGAAGGTATCAGCTGTGTCGATATCTGAATGTCGAAGGTAAACATCCAGATCTATGAGGACGCATACCGACAGCTGGAAAAAGCGCTCGACCTGCCCGAACCCGACGCTGGAAAAACGCTGCCGGTCAGCTCTCCGAAGCCACTTCCGCGCTAGGGGTCAATTGCGCGATGCACGATCCAGACCAAGTGATAGTCGTCGATCAGCGCTGACTGGATTCCGACGTGCTCATTCTAAACAGCCGATTGCTGCTCTGGAACTTCGGCGCAGGTGCCGGCAAAAGCTGACCTTGGCGCTCAGCCCGATCTCCGGAACGAACCCGTCGTCAACCCAAATCCTCGTATGGGATCAATATGACGCTTACTCTTCATCGAACCCCTGCCCTTCCGGATACGCATCCACCGCAGTTCCCGTTCGCCCTGAAGTTGCTGCCGGTACCAGGCGGCTGCCAATTTGAGCACTTCCACCGAACGGCCATCCTTGGGCTTCACCCGGATTGCCTCCGCCGGGGCTGGCGCGTCCAATCGGACCATCGCCTCTGTTGCCGAGCGGCCCTGCTCGTGGTCCTGGGGCTGGACGGCTGGTACCAATCCGCCAGACTGGACCGCCTGTTCTGCATGCTCTTCCGCGGTGGCCCTGTGACACCAGAATGCTTCAGTCCATTTCGTTGCCTCTACGCTTCGCCCTGGCTGCCGCCAACCGAAGCGACAACTGTTGAGTGGGATTCGCACCTGCAAGGATGACGCGCCTTTCACGGCGCACGGAGAACTTCAGGTCAATCGATTCCGCGTTTTCCGGCCGGGCAGTTTGCAGCTTGTCTTGTCGGCATGGATCTGCTTGCAAATGGTATTCCCAACACAAGTTGCACCGACCATGCCTTGCACTGTTCCGTTGCCCGAAATATCACCTTGCCTTGAGCCACTCCGTGTTCAAGGTGATCTCATTTGATGACAATGACTAGAAACGGCGTGAGTTGACAAGCCGTTACCGGCCTGGCCCACCCTCGGAAGGACAAGTTCTTGGCTGACGTATTTCGGGTTTCAGTTGTACAGATGACCTCGACGAACCGGCACGAGGCCAACATCGGCGCCGTCCGCGAACAGGCTGAAATCGCCGCGTCCGAGGGTTGCGACCTGCTGGCGCTGCCGGAAGCTGCCGGCATGATGAACCGTGACAGGAAAGACGCACTGTCGCGCACGACCACGGAACGGGACGACCCCTTCATTTCCGCGTGCCGCGAGTTGTCGTCACGCTTCGGGATCTGGATCCACGTCGGGTCCACTCCCGTCCAGGAAAACGGGAAGCTCTTGAACCACAGCGTACTGATCGATCGATCCGCCGCCATTCGCGCCCGTTACGACAAGATCCATCTCTTCGACATCTTCCTGGAAGGCCGGCCGGCTTCACGCGAGTCCGACCGGTATACCGCGGGCACCGAGGCCACGGTGGTCGATACCCCGTGGGGAACTTGGGGGCTGTCGATCTGCTACGATCTACGTTTTCCAAATCTCTATCGTGACTATGCCAAATGCGGTGCATCGGTGATGTTCGCGCCCTCCGCGTTCACAGTACCGACAGGAAGGGCGCACTGGAAACCGCTGATCAGGGCGCGCGCGATCGAGAACGGTTGCTGGTTCATCGCCGCCGCCCAGGTCGGACACCACGACGATGGCCGGGTGACCCACGGCCACTCGCTCGTCGTCGATCCCTGGGGTGAGGTCCTCGCCGATCTCGGTGACGGCGGAACCGGGCATGCAATCCTGGAGATCGATCCCGCTCTCGCCGACTCCGCGAGGCGACAGATCCCGTCACTGGAAAACGAGCGTCCGTACCGGCTCGTTCACCTTAAAGCGTGATCTGACCCCACACGAACGGCACTGACTGCCAACAAAGGAGGATACCGAGATGGCAACGCTACGAACCCTGGCCCTGGGAGGGCTATCCGCCCTCGCAATCGCCGCGAGCGCAACGGCCGACGACAGAACCGCAATTACGATCGCGGTCGACAATCTCTGGCCGACCATGGATCCGGTCATCGGCATTTCGACGACCGGTGCCCGCGTGCATTCTAACCTTTTCGATACGCTCGTCCGGCGAAACCGTTGGGAAGACCCGGACGGCAAGTCGCTGGTTCCCTGGCTCGCGGAAAGTTGGGAGCGGACGACGCCGAATGTCTGGACGATTCAGCTGCGTGAAGGTGTCACGTTCCACGACGGGCACGTGATGGACGCCGAAGACGTGGCATTCTCAATGTCCGCGGAAAGGCTCTGGGGGCCTGAACCCCTCGCGCGGCGCGGAACCAGGTATGCCCGTGGCATCATCCGCGTGGAGGCAACCGGCCCGCTGACCGTCGAAGTCGAGACCGAGCTGCCGGATCCGAACTTCATATTCCGGCTGGTCACACCTCTCGGTTTCGTGCTTCCGAAACACTACTATGAAGCCGTCGGCACCGACGAATTCGGCCAGAAACCGATGGGGACAGGGCCTTACAAGCTGGTTTCGTTCGACCCATCGACCTCGCTCGTCGCGGAAGCCTACGACGGCTACTGGAACGGACCGGTGCCGGCATCCGGGCTGACATTCCAGATCGTTCCCGAGTTCTCAACACGATTCGCCGGTCTCGCTGCTGGCGAATTCGACGTGATCGTCAGCGTACCGGCTGATCAGGTAGACACTGTGCGGAACACGGACGGCATCCGTGTCATGGAGAAGTCCATCGAGAACTATCCCATGTTCGCGTTCAACACGCTGTCGACAGAACTGCTTCCGGACAATCCGCTTACCGATGCTAACCTTCGCAAGGCCATGGTCACCGCCATTGACCGCAAGGGCATCGTCGAAGCCCTCTGGGGAGATGCCACATTCGTGCCCTCCCCGTTCAACTTTCCGGAATACGGCGACTACTTCGATCCGGAACGCAAGGCGCGCTTCACATACGACCCTGACAGGTCGAGGGAATTCCTCGCCAAGAGCGAATATGACGGCCAGGAATTGATCTGGCACATCACCCGCGGATTCTACCCGAACTACGAGACGGCGGCCGAGTTCATGGTCGAGCAATGGCGTGACGTGGGCATCAATGTCCGCGCCAAGATCGTCGACAACTTCTCGCTCGCGTACAAGCGCCCGTTCCACATGCTCAACATGTCCATGTCGAGTGAATTCTCTGGAGATCCCTACCGGCCGCTCTGGATGGACTGGGGACCGTTGTCCAGCCGCACCCGCGCCAGCCACAAGACATGGGTGCCGACGGACAAATTCCTCGAGCTCGGAGAGAAATTCGAGGCAGCCCAAGAGTTCAAGGCGCGGCACGCCGCGTACCTGGAACTCGTCGAGGAGTGGGAAAACGTCACACCGGGGATGTATCTCTGGCGCAATGTCGTGTCCTACGCCACACGCGACGACCTTGCTTGGGATCCGGGAAATTCGGCGGTGACGATATTCGACAAGATGTATCTCGAATAGACCCGATGATGACAAATCGCGGCGCCGGCCCCGAGCGGGCCGGCGCGAATATACTCTCGGTGGACAATCTCACGGTTGCGCTGCCCGAGGCCGGAGACCGCGAGTTCGCGGTTTCCGGCGTTTCATTTCGGATCGCCGCGGGCGAAACGCTATGCTTGGTCGGGGAGAGCGGTTCCGGCAAGACGGTCATTGCCGACGCGATCATGGGAATGCTGCCGCCGCAGCTCAGTGTCGATTCCGGCATCGTCCGCCTTGAGGGGGAAAAACTGCCACCCCAGCGCGCGGCCGCGTTCAATGCGATCCGCGGAAGGCGCATGGCGATCATATTCCAGGACGCCGTTGCCAGCCTCGACCCCGTGCAGCGCGTCGGCCGGCAGTTGGAAGAGATCCTTGCGGTCCACGCCGTCCCGCGTCGGGAGTGGCGCGGACGGATCATGGACATGCTCGAAGCGGTGCGCCTTCCCGATCCCAAAAACACTTTCAGGGCCTACCCTCACCAACTCTCCGGAGGACAGGCCCAGCGTATCGTCATTGCAGGTGCCCTGCTGCTCAACCCCGTTCTCCTGATCGCCGATGAACCGACAACAGCTGTCGACGTGACAACCCAGGCCGAGATCCTGAAGCTGATCTCGGCATTGCAACGGGAGCGCGACGCATCGGTGCTGTTCATCACCCATGATTTCGGCGTCGTTTCCGAGATTGCCGATCGCATCTGCGTGATGAAAGACGGCGAACTCGTCGAGTTCGGCACGGCAGACGCCATTTTGGGGTCTCCCCGACACGCGTACACAAGAAAACTCCTCGCCGCCGCCGTTCACAGCGGGAAAAGTACCGCTGGCGCGGACGGCAAGCCGGTGCTGGAGGCGGACAGGCTTGAACTCTCCTATCGGCTCGGAAACATGCTGGAGCGCCGCTACGTCCACGCGGTTCGCGACATCTCCCTGGAATTGCGCGAAGGCCAGACCCTAGGAATCGTCGGCGAAAGCGGCTCCGGGAAGTCATCCGTCGCGCGTTGCCTCCTTCGTCTGGAAAAACCCGATTCCGGCATCATCCGTTTTCGTGGGAAGGATGTCACGTCGATCGCGGGGCGGGAGCTTCGCGAATTGCGGGCCCGGATCCAGATCGTCCTGCAGGATCCCTTCAGCGCGCTGAATCCGCGGCAGAAAATCCGATCAGCGGTCGCTGAGGGTCCGATCATCCACGGACACCGCCGCAACGATGCACTCCGGCGGGCCGACCGCCTTCTCAGGCTGACCGGCTTGAGCGAACAAGCGGCCGACCGTTATCCACACGAGTTTTCGGGCGGCCAGCGTCAGAGAATCTGCATCGCGAGGGCTCTCGCCGTCGATCCGGAGGTGCTGATCGCCGACGAGGCCGTGTCCGCGCTTGATGTCTCCATACGGGCACAAATCCTGGACCTGTTCCGCGACCTGCAAAGGGAACTCGGTTTCGCGATGCTGTTCATTACCCACGACCTTTCCGTGGCTGCCGCAATCAGCGACGATATCCTGGTTATCAAGGACGGCGCGGTCGTTGAAGCCGGGCCAGTTCAGGACGTCTTCGGAAGGCCAAGATCAGCCTACACAAGGGAGCTCCTCGCGGCTGCGCCGCGATTCGGTGGGACAGCGCAGGCATGACCGCCTTCATTGCGTTCAAGATTTTCCGGGCGGTGGTCACCCTCCTCGTTACCGTGACCCTCGTATTCGTGTTCATCCGGTTTTCCGGCGATCCTGCAGCGGCGCTCGCCCCTCCGGATGCCCCGCAGGAAATCATCGACCAATATGCGAAAGCGATGGGCCTCGACAAACCCCTCTGGCAGCAATACGCTGGTTACCTGGGCGGCATCTTCAGGGGTGACTTCGGCTACTCGATTCACACGGGCAAGTCGGCGCTGACACTTTTTGCTGAACGCCTTCCCGCCACGCTCCGTCTTGGCGGCACGGCACTCCTGATCGCGATCCTTCTGGGAATTCCACTCGGTTCCGTCGCCGCATTGAACAGGCGCACCTTGCTTGACCGCTGCGTCATGGCATTTTCGGTATTTGCGTTCGCGATGCCGAACTTCCTGTTCGGCCTCATCATGATCCTGACGGGTGCACTTGTCTTCAACACGTATCTCGGCGGATCGTCGGGTGCCGGCAGCTGGGCAGGCGTCTTGCCGCCGGCGCTCACGCTGGGCCTCGCAGCAATGGGGTCCTTTGCGCGGTTCGCCCGGTCGTCCCTCCTGGAGACGATAAACAAGCCTTTCATGCGCGCGGCCGAGGCAAGGGGCGTCCCGTTCCTGAGGAGGTTGGTCCGTCACGCCGCTCCAAACGCTGCAATTCCCCTCGTCACGCTTATCGGCCTTTCGCTTGGCGGGCTCATCGCCGGGTCGGTCGTCACTGAACAGGTGTTTGCCTGGCCGGGAGTCGGCCAGTTGCTTGTTCGGTCCGTGGCCACACGCGATATCGCGACGGTTCAGTTCATCGTGCTGGCGGTCGCGTTCACGATGGTCTTGGCCAATCTCATGGTCGATCTCCTTTACCTCGTGATCGATCCCAGGATCCGGGCCAAATGAGATGACGAGGCAACCGGTTCCCCCAGCCGTCAAGCTCTCACTCTGCTTCATCGCTTTCTTTGTCTTGATCGCGCTCTTCGGCCAGGCGCTTTCGCCGCATGAATTCCGCGACACCTCGCTTATTGACAGGCTGAAACCTCCCGCATTCCTAGGTGGTCCCGAACAGTACATGCTCGGGACCGACGCCAAGGGGCGCGACCTTCTGGTACGTCTTGCCGTAGGTGCAAGAATCACGCTCGTCGTCGCCATCGTGGGAACACTGATCGGTGCGGTTCTGGGCTCGCTGCTCGGCATCCTCGCCGCAGCGCGCCGCGGTGTCGCGGAGACCGTGATTGTCGCCGCAATCGATGTCCAGGCATCGCTGCCGATCATCGTCGTCGCCCTCTTCGTGCTGGCGATGTTCGACAACAGCTTCACGCTGTTCCTCCTGTTGATCGGGCTGACCGGCTGGGAGGTGTACGCACGTCTGATGCGCGGTGCGACGCTGTCGGCCAAGGAGCATGGATACGTCATCGCGATACGGGCGCTCGGTGCCTCGCCCTGGCGCATTTATCTGCGCCACATCCTGCCGAATATCGTCAACATTGCACTCGTCCAGTTTACCGTCAACCTCCCGCTGACAGTCCTGCTGGAGACCGCGCTAAGTTTCCTGGGACTCGGCGTGCAACCTCCGCTCACGAGCCTCGGACAGATCATGAGTGAAGGTCGTGACCGCCTGCTGACAGCGTGGTGGCTCACGGTATTCCCGGGGGCGACGATCTTCTTCCTTGCCCTCTCCATCAGCCTAGTCGGCGACTGGCTGCGTGACATCCTCGATCCGACCCTGAGAACGGAAGCATGAGGTCGGACGACCGGACCCACCGTCCAGGAAAGACGAGAACGCGGTTGCTCGGTCCATGGCATGTTGGAAGGGCTCCGCGGCAGGCGTGGCACACCCGACGAGTCATGGGTACTTACGCGCACGCCACCTGTCTGCTCCGTAATGCGCCCTTACGTGCAAGCGATGGTGGCCGATGGCGCGTGAGGTTCGCGATTTCGGCGCATCCGTGCGCGCCCAGCTGCTCGCGCGCGTCGAACGGATCGACTTTCAGGTTATCCTTAAGCGCTACGCGTTTGGGCGATTCCTCTGCTGCCTCAGCACTCCGACCGGCGTATGCGGATCGTCCTGAAGGTTGCGATGCTCTTCGCCTTCTGGCAGGGCGATCCCTTCCGACCGACCCGCGACCCCAATTGGCCGAGTCTTGGAGATCACGACCCCGCAGCGGTTGCGGCAATCATCCGCTCCACCTGTACTGTGAATGTGCCCGAAGTTGGAGTCGTCTTCGAAGCTACAGGCGGCGCAGGTGAATGTCGCGTTGTGTGCGTGTGCGTCAGAACCACTGCGACCATTACCGGTACGCGATTGCACATCCAGATCGATGTCGGATTTGGAGACGTGATCACGCCCGAGCCAATCGAGATCGAATACCCTGCCATTCCCGACTCGTCCGCGTCATTCCTGCGCGCATACCCGCCTGAAACCGTCGTTTCCGAGAAAACTGAAGCGATCGTCTCGCTTGGTTTCGCGAACATCCGCATGTAGGATTTTCGTGACGTGTGGATGATTGCGCAGACATTTTGCTTCGAGTTCGCCAACTCGGATTCTCATGGAGCACGACTGGTCGTGAAGCATTTGGTCAAGACGGGAGCGACGATTTTGCCGTTCGTATTGGATGTCTGGCGTTCAACCGATTTCGTGTGCATCGAGAGTTCAGTCGAGAGAAGTCAGCCGCCCGGAAGGAAGCTCGGACCGGCAACTGATCTGTGAATGTCTGCACCATGACCCAGTGCCGCTGATCACGCCAAAGCGCGGCGAATCGCCAAGTTTACGCGCTTTCCCGTAGCCACTGACACCCGTCGTCAACCCGTATCCCCGTATGGGGTCAAAATGACGCTTACCAAGCTAATGGGTGTCCGGTCATTTATCTTCTCGGGCAATTCGCATATCGAGGAGTGCACGGCGTTCGGCAAACGGGTGATGCCGGGACCAAAGACATCATCGCTCCCGCATGCACATGGCCGTGAGCCTGCCGCTTTCCCTGAGACGCCTCTTGGTAGCGGAGAAAGGAAATGATGGACCGCGTCGCGATTGGCGATGACATCGAGTTCAGCCGCGTCGCCTACGGGCTGTGGCGCGTCGGCGACGACGAGGACACCTCGCCCTCGCGTATCCGCGCGAAGATCGAGGCCTGTCTCGAGCAGGGCATCACGACCATCGACCAAGCAGATATCTACGGCGGCTACACGGCTGAAGGCCTGTTGGGCGCCTGTCTCAAGGAATGTCCCGGGCTGCGCGACAAGCTGGAAATCGTCACCAAGTGCGGCATCCTTGCTCCCGCCGGACGCCACGCAACTGCACGGCTCAAGCACTATGACACGACTGCCGCACATATCGCCGGATCCGTGGACATGTCGCTGTCCGAGATGGCCACGGACCGCATCGATCTCCTGCTCATCCACCGTCCAGATCCGTTCATGGACCCTGAAGAGACCGGACGTGCGCTGGACAATGCCGTTTCGTCGGGAAAGGTCCGTGCGGTCGGGGTTTCAAACTTCCGGCCATGGGACTGGACGCTCCTGCAGTCGGCGATGTCGACGCCGCTATTGACCAACCAGATCGAGATCAGCCTTGCCGAAACGAGTTCGCTCAGAAATGGCGACATGGCCTTCCTTCAGGAACGTGGGATACGCCCCATGGCTTGGTCGCCCTTGGGAGGCGGTTCGCTGTTTGCCGACGGAGGCGGCTTGCGAACTGCGATCTCGAAGGTCGCATTGCGGCACGGGGTCGACGAGGCTGCCGTAGCTGTCGCATGGCTCTTGGCACACCCGGCGGGCATCCTGCCCGTCATGGGCAGCAACCGGATCGACCGGATCCGCATGTTTGGCGATGCGCTCAAGGTCGGCATGGACCGGGAAACCTGGTTTGAACTGTATGTCAGTGCGCTGGGTGCCGATGTACCCTGACCCGCCAAGTCGCCGGAGGCGAAGCCATGGCCCGTTGCACGGGATCGCTTCACAAACCGTTCGCTGCAAAGCGATTCCGATCAGCGCTCATTGGGAGCGGAAGGGCGACCGGGTCTCCGGGCGCGCTAGACCACAGCTGCCCTTCCTGACAGAGGCAGTGGCGCATTGGCCGAGTCTTTGAACTCAACAGTCGTGAAAACGAGAGCAGTGTCGCCGATGTTTTCCAGGCTGTGGGTCATGCGTTCACCTTTCGCGAAGGTGAAGTGCCTTGTGTCGCCCGTCTCGTACTCGACGTCGACATGTGATCCGTCGGGCTGATGGCTCCGTGCCCACCCCGGACCGTGAATGGTCCAAAAATAGTCGAGCACATGGGTGTGAACCTTCAACCGTTCACCTGGCCGGGCATGGATGTGCCAAACCCGTACGCGATCGGTCTCGGACACCAATCGGCTGCCGACTTCACCGTTTTCTGCGCGGTCGATAAACTCTTGGGTCAGGTCTTGGCCCACTATTCGACCTCCGCCCAAAGGACCAGGAGGGTCGCACAGTTTATCGGCATGGACGGGTTGGAATAGATCATCCGCGAGTGTGCGCCCCTGTCGCCGAAGACGGCATTTACCAGATGGGACGCTCCATCCAGGGCAAGTGGCATGTCGTGGAAATCCACCGTGGCTCCGCCGGTGCCCTCCAAGCGGTGAATGCGCTTGATCTTTGAAAGATCGCCCGTGATGGATTTGAGCAGGGACAGGCCATTCAAGGCGGACAGTTGAAAGGCGGCGTAGCCTTGCCCGACCGTCAAAGTGTCGCCCATCAGCCCGGCAAACTTTAGCTCACCATTGATCCAAGGCAACATGCCGGACGTGTAGATGATGTTGCCGATCTGTGTATGCGTGACGTAATCGGCGACGGCCACGGGTACCGGCGGCAGTTCGAGGTCCAGTTCAAGCAGACGCTCTTCGGGGGTCGCCCCAGTGACGTTACCAAGCTTCATTTGTCCTCCCGCACTGTCGGCCATCGAAAGTGCTCTGATCCATTCCGTCAAACTAGTCTGGCCGCGCGACTTCGCGCAATGCCAGCCAAGAACGAATCTGGGTCAAGACGGCAAGCCCGTGACGCAAGGACACAAGCGGCAGGGACTATTCTTCCGTCTTGCTGCATCCTCGAAACTGGGACTGTCTCATCCAGACAATGAGTATTAAGTTATTGATTTAAGTAAAAGTTGATGAGAGATTGGGTCGCGTTATGCACTTCCCCCATCCCAAGAGAACTTGTCCGGCGGGCTCGATGACGGGCATGCCAAGCGCACCAAGTCCTTCGAGTACGTCGATGCGGACTTGACGCCGGGCAATGTGGCAGTCGAAGTCCTGCACCACATGGCCTTGACCGATTCGTTTCAAGGAACGCATCTTGGCTTGGCGCACTTGCGTGATGGAAACACCGTGTGGACGACGCGTGCAGCGACGGTGCCTTGACACCTGTGGGTGTTGCGGGCGGAATCTCCAGCGAGGCTTCCGATCATCTCGCAAGACCAGGTTCGGCCGGACGGATTTGGCAGCATTGGCGCGTCGCCGAATTTGCCCTTGGCGTTCTCGACGGTCTGAACCTCCGGCGCCTCTTCCTCGATGCCGAGACCGATCTTGATTCCAATTCTCGTGACAGAAGCCGCTCAAGGGGCCAATTTCCGACGCGGGTGACAACGCGAAGGCCGGTAGTCAGACTTTGCCACGGCTCCAAATCATCGACTCCCGATCCCAAACGATCTCGATCTTGCCGCCATCCAGACAACGGTATTCGAAGGGTTTACCCGGCAGGCGTTGACCCGACACCCTGCCCCGCTACAGTCCCCACGAGCAACGAGGAGACGGCCATGGACGGAGGCGGCAGGGCTGCCGGTGCAGAAGACTGGGGACCGTTCGGCCGACCGTTGTTCGACGATCCCTCGGCAGTGGCGCTGAGCCGGGTCGGTGTCGTCGACGTCGGTTCGAACTCGGTCCGAATGGTCGTGTTTGACGGCGCGGCTCGATCCCCTGCGTATTTCTTCAACGAGAAGGTCATGGCGGGACTTGGAACCGGTCTGGCCGAAACCGGCTGCCTCAACCCAAAGGGTAGGGTCCGCGCGATGGCCGCGCTTCGGCGCTTTCAGGGACTTGCAGAGGCGATGAGCCTGCAACCGTTGACGACCGTGGCCACCGCCGCCGTGCGCGAAGCGCAGGACGGACCCGAATTCTGCGAGGAGGTCTTTCGCGAGACCGGCCTCAAGCTCTGGGTGATTGACGGCGAAGAGGAGGCGCGGCTCTCGGCACAAGGCGTTCTTCTGGGCTGGCCCGGGGCATACGGCCTCGCCTGCGACCTTGGCGGCGCGTCCATGGAACTGGCGGAACTGCGAGACGGTGTGGTCGGAAGACGGCTTTCTTCGCAACTCGGCCCCCAGCGACTGCGAGTCGTCAAGGGAGGCAAGAAGGGGCTGAGAAAGTTCCTGAAACAGGAGGTGGGCGCCCTTGCCGAGTCCATAGGACCCCAGCGTGACCGCCTGTTTCTTGTCGGCGGCTCCTGGCGGGCGATTGCCCGAATCGACATGGCCAGGCGGGGCTATCCGCTGGCTGCGTTGCACGAATACCGGATGAGCCGGAGAACGGTTTACAGGACAATCGAGTTCATCGAGGAGAACGACCTTGAGGAATTGCGGACGCGTGTCGGGCTGGGCGAAGGCCGCATGGAATTGCTGCCGCTCGCCTCCCAGCTCCTGAAACATCTTGTACGTGAATTCAAGCCCTACGACATTGCCATTTCCAGCTACGGCATACGCGAGGGAATGCTGTACGAGCAGATGCCGCAGGAGCTTCGCGACCGGGATCCCCTGATCGAGGCCTGCCGCTTCCACGAGGCCAAGGACGCGCGGATGCCGGGTTTCGGTCGACGACTCTATGATTTCGTGCTGCCGCTGTTCTCGGGGCGCAGCGCCCCCGACAAGCGGCTCATCAAGGCCGCGTGCCTCCTGCATGACGTGAACTGGCGCGCCCATCCCGACTACCGTCACGAGGTCTCCTTCGAAGAGGTGACGCGCGCAAATTTCGGCGGCATGACCCACAAGGAACGCGTGTTTCTAGGTGTTGCACTGCTGCATCGCTACAAGAACAGTCGTGCGGATTCTCCCATTCAGGACTTGGTCGACCTAGTCGAGGAGACGGACCTGAAGTGGGCCGAGATTCTCGGAAAGGCATTGCGATTCGGCGCAATGCTCACGGCGTCCGAAGACGACAAGATGGGAGCGCTCAGGTACTATCCGAAACGCAAGTGCCTGGAACTTCGCCTCGCACCGGGCACGCGCGACCTTTACGGCGAGGTCGCGGAGGCACGCTTGAATTCTCTGGCTGGCGCGCTCGGTGGCGTGGAAGTCGTGGTCAAGGGCCGCTGAATCGTTCCACATCAAGGCGCTTCCGCAAAGCAACCGTCGGCAGGACGGCGGGCGTTGATGGCGACAAGAAACGGCCCGATTGCCAGCCCTACAAGTCGAGGCACCAGCGCATGATGGCTTTCTGGACATGAAGGCGATTCTCGGCCTCATCAAAAATGACCGAATTGGGGCCGTCCATGACCTCATCCGTTGCCTCTTCACCTCGATGCGCGGGCAGGCAGTGCATGAACAGTGCGTCTTTCTTCGCAAGCGCCATCAGTTCCGCGTTGACCTGATACGGCTCAAGCTGTTTCCGGCGACGTTCCTTGATTGCAGGGCTGTCATGCATTGAGACCCAGGTGTCGGCCACGACGAGGTCAGCCCTGGTCACAGCCTTGGCCGGATCGGAATTCAATTCGATGGAAGCGCCGGTGGCCCGCGCAAGATCCACGAACTCTGCTTCAGGACGCAGATCTTCCGGCCCCGTCACGACCATTTCGAATCCGAACTGCCCGGCGGCATGCAGGAATGATGCACAAACGTTGTTGCCGTCTCCGACCCAAACCACTTTCCTGCCAGCAATGGGTCCGCGATGCTCCTCGAAGGTCATAACGTCCGCCATGACCTGGCAGGGATGAGTCCGGTTCGTAAGCCCGTTTATCACGGGCACGGTGGCATGGCGTGCAAGCTCGAGAAGCGACCCTTCCGCGAACGTGCGGATCATCACGAGATCCACGTAACGCGAAAGCACCCGCGCCGTGTCGGCGATGGTCTCTCCGTGACCGAGTTGGATTTCATTGCCGGAGAGGATCAGTGTCTTCCCCCCAAGTTGACGAATTCCGACGTCGAACGAAACGCGGGTGCGTGTCGACGGCTTTTCAAAGAGCAGTGCCACCATTCGGCCCGCCAATGCCTGCACATCGTCTTCCACGCCCTTGGGACAACCTGTGCGCGCGTCCTTCATTGCCTTGGCCTGGTCAAGAATGCCGCGAAGTACTTCTGGATCGATTTTGTGGATGTCGAGAAAGTGCCTCATTTGCCTTGTTCCTCAGCACTCAAGTCATCGTGACTGGTCGATAGTCGCGACGGTCACACGGCCTTGGCTGCCGTCGCCGCCTTGTCGAGACGGGTCATCGCTTCTGCAATTTCTTCGTCACTGATGGTCAGTGGCGGCAGAAGGCGAACCACGTTGTCACCGGCAGGCACCGTAACGATGCCTGCGTCAAAACCGGCCTTGACGACATCCGGATTCGGCACCCTGCACTTGATGCCGAGCATCAGCCCCTCCCCTCGAACGCATTCGAACACGTCAGGGTGTTCCGCAACCAGGCCTTCGAGCTTCTGACGCAGCAACCCTGCCTTGCGGTTCACTTCCGCGAGGAAGATCTTGTCTGCCACGGTCTTCATTACCGCATTCCCAACCGACATCGCGAGCGGACTGCCGCCATAGGTTGAACCATGAGTTCCCACCGCCATGCCAGACGCTGCATCTTCGGTGGCCAGCACCGCACCCAGGGGAAATCCGCCTCCGATGCCCTTGGCGATCATCATGATGTCGGGCGCGACCCCGGACCGTTCGTGCGCAAAGAGCCTTCCGGTTCGCCCCATTCCACACTGTACCTCGTCCAGGATCAGCAACATGCCCGTATCGTCACAAATTTGACGAAGCGCCTTCAGGGACTCGTCCGGCATAGTCACGATGCCGCCTTCGCCCTGAACGGGCTCAACAATGATGGCGGCACTTGACTCCGATGCCGTGGCACGAACGGCGTCAATGTCACCAAATGGAACCTGCGCGAATCCTGGCAGCAACGGACCGAATCCCTTGACCATTTTTTCTGCGCCCGATGCGGCAATGGCGGCGCTTGAGCGTCCGTGAAAACAACCCTCAAACGCGATGATTTCGACCCGTTCAGGCTGGTCCTTGTCGTAATGGTACTTTCGGGCCATCTTTACGGCCAGTTCACAGGCTTCGGTGCCCGAGTTCGTGAAGAACACGGTATCGGCGAAAGTTGCCTCGACCAAGCGGTCTGCAAGTTCAACCTGTCCCGGGATTTCATAAAGATTCGACACATGCCACAGCGTGTTCGCCTGCGACGTCAGCGCGTCCACCAGTGTCGGATTGGCGTGACCCAGCAGCGTCACCGCGATCCCCGAACCCAAATCGAGAAAGCGTCGCCCGTCCGCCTCGATCAGCCAACTGCCTTCGCCCTTCACGAACTTGAGGGGCGCGCGGGAATAGGTGGGCAGAATCGACGGTATCATCGGGTCTTCCTTTCGACAGATTTCTAGACGTGCCAGCGGTGTCTGGCCAAGTCAACGATGACGGAAATGGGCGTGCAAGTTCGGACGCTGGTTCAGCGTCGACGTCGGAACGAGTGATTTGCGACACACGTCATGAACCATGGCATACGCAATCTGCAGACCAAAGAAAAGGGGAATCTTGAAGCAGTCGGCAGTCATGTCGCGGACGGCTTGGCGCTCCGAAGTTTTGTTCCCAAAGTCGCGGCGCTCAATCAGGTGCCGAAACCGGCATGTAGGGTATCAAGGCGTGCACGGAGGCCACCCGGGAGAACCATGGAAGCGCGCTTTGCTCATCAATATCGCTCGGCGAATTCCGAACGATCAAACGGCGGAGGGCCGTTCTCCGCGAAATACTCCTCCGCACCGACAATGCGGCCGCACCGCACCTCAAGGAAGGACACTGCGACAAAGGAGGTGACGCCGTCGCTGATCTCCGTCACCGTCACCACGGCGTCGACGCATTCGTCGATTCGCTGGACGGTGCAACGCCAATTGCCCGGATAGCTCTCGTTCAGAGCGATGAAATTCTCGGGGCCGCGGATGCGCTCTCGGGTGTTCGGCCAGTGGGCCTCGAAGTCCTCGGCCAGCAAGGGCAAGGCATCCCGGAACCGCCTTTGGTCAAAACAATGCCAGAGCTCCATCGCCGCATCCCGGCCCGTCCGCTCGGCTAACGGAACGCCAGGTCGATTCAACTGCCTTCCCTCACACTTGTTGCCTTACATCGCGTCTCAGCCAGATTCGCGTTGAAATTCACGCCGACCGCTGGATCACATACTCTGTGTCGGCACGTTTCTAGCTATCAACAATCTGCCGATCAATCAGGCGACGCCCAACGTTCCAAGAACGGGGCGCCGCGTACTTGGATAGACTATCGCATAGAGAGCTGCAGCCTCCAGGTCTTCGCGACACAGTGATGGCAAGTCCTTCAATGCGGTGTTCAATCCATCGCCAGCCAGTGCGTCAACGGCTTCGTGGACGCCGACACGGGTGCCGCGCAGAACGGGCATGCCGCCGCCGATGTCCGGATCCTCCACAACACGCTCTCGCGTTCCCGCCCAACTGTTCAAGCCAAGAATCGCTTTGGTCACTTTCCCACCAAGAGAAATGATAAGGCAGTTGCAGTCAAATCGGAGACCGCTTGCCGCACCAGGATCTCGCCACAGTTGGCGCCAGTTTGCCTTCACGTAGCGTTCTATCATGCGCATCGCGTCGAGCCGCACACCTTTGCTCAGCATGGGACCGTCAGCGGCTCCGAAGCTGACCTTTGATACGGTGCAAGCATGAAGCCTTCGCCTGTTGGCGACCTTCATTGCCGCCGAACCAGGCAAAACCGCATCGTCAAGCAACTGATTGATCTTGCGCGCCGCCACCCCCGTGGCGGCGGATGCCTCGCCTATCAGCAATCTCTCCTTTGAGTCCATGTTGACACCATTGGGACTGGACACAGCAGCTTCGCACGCAACTTTTCAGAATTTCTGAGTAGATGATGGTAGGCATACCAATTTGATGGACCATCCCGGTCCAACCCCAGCGAGCACCCGGCCAGTGACTGGAGACAGACCCTTGCAACGCCTTCCCGCATCACTAGAATGGCTCTGTTCAAACAACGCAGGAATTCCCGATGTCGTGGACAGATGAACGCGTAGAAGGCCTCAAGAAAATGTGGGCCGAGGGCAAGTCCGCCAGCCAGATCGCCAAGGACTTGGGCGGCGTCACCAGAAACGCGGTGATTGGCAAGGTGCATCGCCTGGGCCTTTCCAACCGCGCGGGCGCATCTGCACCAGCCCCCGAAAAGAAGCCATCCCGGGCGTCATCGAAGCCTGCGACGCGGACGAAGACCACTCAGGTCCGCGTTGTCGAGGTCGCGGTCGCCCCCCGCAAGCCCATTGTGCCGGCCGGGCAGCCACTGCCGCCGCAACCTTCTGCGAACGAGATCAGCCCGGAGGCGCTCGAAAACGTGCGCAAGGTGGAAAAGACGGCAAAGAAGATCGGGCTCCTGGAATTGACGGAACGAACCTGCAAGTGGCCCATAGGGGATCCCGCAACCGACGAATTCTGGTTTTGCGGCCTGGCCGTCCAACAGGGCAAGCCCTACTGCGAGGCCCATGTGGGTGTCGCGTTCCAGCCCATGTCCAACCGTCGCGACCGAAGGCGATAGCCCGACCGCTAAGACCATTCAAACGAGTCCAGCTACCGAACCGCCTCGGACGCAAGTTTCCTGACAAGCGCCTCGAGCGCCTTTTGGTAGCTCTCGCCCACAAGGCGCCCCCCCGGATCAAACTCCTTTTGGGCGTGAGCAACCATCACCTCCGGACCGGTAAGGAGTCTCGGTTGAAAGGTGTTGAGAGCAAGTCGCAAGGCATACTGCGCGCGTGCTCCGCCTGCACGTCCAGCCGTCGCCGACATGATGGCTACCGGCTTGTCGCGCCAGGGATTGCCTTCGCCCCTGCTCACCCAGTCCAGCGCATTCTTGAGAACGCCCGAAATCGACTGGTTGTATTCCGGCGTGGAAATGGCCACGGCATCTGCCGCTTCGATCTGCCGCTTCACGCGTGTGGCCGCTTCGGGAATGCCTTCCATCTCTTCGATGTCGCCATTGTATAGCGGCATGTCGAGGTCAGCCATCACGGTCTCGCCCGACCAAAGCTGTCCGGTTTCGATCAGAAGCTTGCGGTTCAACGAGCCTTGGCGAAGCGCACCGCAGATGAGGAGAAGGTTCGGCATGAGTGAAGAATGATCCAGTCCGTTGTTCGGGCCGCGATATAGTCTCTCGACACCTGGAAGCAAAGGGAGTCCGGCCCTACCGCTTCTTGTCGGCGGGATACGTCCCGAGGATGTGAAGCAGCGAAGTGAAATACGCGAGTTCTTCCAACGCTAGCTTGACCGGTTCGTCCTCCGGGTGCCCCTCGATGTCGGCATAGAACTGGGTCGCGGAAAACGAGCCGTCGACCATGTAGCTCTCCAGCTTGGTCATGTTGACACCGTTCGTGGCGAACCCGCCCATTGCCTTGTAAAGGGCCGCCGGGATGTTCCGGACCCGGAACACGAAGGTCGTCATCATCCTCTCGTCCCGGCGCGAAACATCAGGTTCGCGTGCCATGATCAGAAAGCGCGTCGTGTTGTGATCCTCGTCCTCGACATCGCGCGCCAGGACGTCGAGCCCGTAGACTTCCGCCGCGAGTTCCGACGCCAAGGCCGCGTCTTCGGGGTCGCCGTGCACCGCCACCTCGCGGGCTGCACGCGCGTTGTCGGGACTTGCCTTGCCCTCGATTCCGCGCTCGCGAAGAAACCGCGCGCATTGCGGCAACAGCACCAGATGGCTGTGGGCCCGCTTGACCTGTTCGAGGCTCGCGCCCGGCACGCCAAGGAGATTGATGCGGACGCGGACAAAGGCCTCGTCCACGATGTGAAGTCCGCTCTCCGGGAGGAGGCGATGAATGTCTGCGACCCGCCCGTAGGTCGAATTCTCGACCGGTAGCATCGCCAGTTCGGCCTCACCCGCCTTCACCGCTTCGATGACATCTTCGAAGGTTCGGCAGGGCAAGGGTTCCATGTCCGGCCGGGTCTCTCGGCAGGCCTGATGGGAATAAGCGCCTGGCTCTCCCTGAAATGCGATGCGTCCCGTCATTGTCCAACTCCCGGGTGCGGCAACAAAGCCCACAGGTCGTGCGTCTTAACCCTTGAACGGCACCAATGGAAGCGGATAGACAGCGGCGAGAACCAGACGAGACGGGACAAGACATGCTCGACACCATGACCATGACAAAGTTCGTGGGCGGCTTCTGCGGAACCTTTCTGATCTTCCTGCTCGGCGGGTTCGGTGCCGAATTCATCTACCACAGCGCGGGACATGGCGGCGACGATCATCATCAGGCCTACGTGATCGACACCGGCGCACTTGACTCTCATGACGCTCAGGAAGACGTCGCAGAAGTGGATTTTGCCGAAATCTATGCCGTTGCGGATGCCGCGTCAGGCGAGAAGCTCTTCCGGCAATGCAAGGCTTGCCACAGCCTGGAAGACGGAAAGAACGGTACAGGGCCGAGCCTGTACGACATCGTGGACCGGTCCGTGGCAACCGTGGACGGATTCAACTATTCGGGCAGGCTCGTTGCCGTTGTCGACACCTGGACGCCAGAGAACCTGAGCGGATTCATCGAGAGCCCGAGAAAATTCGCGCCCGGCACGAAAATGTCCTACAAGGGGATGTCCAAGGCAGAGGACAGGGCCGACCTGATTGCCTGGCTTAGCACCATTGGCCAGTAGGCCCAGACGCGATTTCAAGACCATTCGATTCCTGCGGGCCGACCGGGGTGGCTTGCGAGCGGCAGAAGGCGCATCGGCTCCTGAGCCACGTTCGTGCACACGGCAACCTCACCAACAAGTCAGCATTTATTGCTTGAACGATCATCGTTTCCAAATTTAGGTAATGCTCGATGAGATCTTTACGCATTCTGAACGGAGAATCTGACATGCCCCGAAACGTCCTCCGCACGGTCAGGCAGCCGAATTTGCGCCGAGCGTGCCTCAGCCTGGCCGGTGTTGTTTGGCTCATTCCGGCGCAGGTCTCGCTCGCCGATGACGCCGAGAAGATCATCGTCAGTCACGGCTTCAACGAGTACGACGAACTGAAATATTCGCCAGACGACCCCCATCTGGACTACGTGAACCCCTACGCGCCCTTGGGTGGTGAAATCAGTATCGCAACGATCGGAACCTTCGACAGCATGAACCCCTATGCAACCGGCAAGGGCAGTTGGGGTGCTCTTTCGACCATCGGCTACGAAGACATCATGGAGACGACATCCGACGAGGTCGGCTCCTATTACTGCGTGCTTTGCGAGACCATCGAGTATCCGGAAAGCGAGAGCTGGGTGATCTTCCACCTGCGCGACGACGTGACCTTCTCTGATGGTACGCCGATGACGGCGGAGGACGTGCTGTTCACGCACGAACTGCTGATTGAGCAGGGGACCCCCTCCTATGCCAACTACATCAAGCAGGTCATTGCGGAGGCGAAAATCCTCGACCCGTACACCATCAGGTTCAGCTTCGCCGAGGAGGTCCCCAAGAAGGGGCTGATCACGCAGATGGGCTCACTGCCCGTCTGGTCAACGAAATGGTACCAGGAGACTGGCGCACGCCTGGACGAAAGCCGGCTGGAAATCAGCCCGGGAACCGGCGAATACATGCTGGACAGCCTCGATGTGGGACGGAACATCGTCTATCGGCGAAACCCCGACTATTGGGGGGCGGACCACTACCTTAGAAGGGGACGCGGCAACTATGACCGCATCCGGGTCGAGTACTTCGGTGACAGTTCGGCCGCCTTCGAAGCGTTCAAGGCGGGCGAATACACGTTCCGGCAAGAAAACAGTTCAATCAATTGGGCGACGCTTTACGACTTTCCCGCGCTCGAAAAGGGTTGGGTGAAGCGCGAGACCTTGCCGGACGGATCGCTGCCCGGAGCCACCGGCTTCGTGTTCAACATGCGTCTCGACAAGT
Source organism: Silicimonas sp. (assembly GCA_022824315.1). Lineage (GTDB taxonomy): Bacteria > Pseudomonadota > Alphaproteobacteria > Rhodobacterales > Rhodobacteraceae > JAJEFO01. Next base: position 6,840 of record JAJEAC010000182.1, on the reverse strand, counting down.
TTCAGGATCGGAACCTGCGACTGGCGCTCGGCCACATGTACAACTTCACCTGGACGAACGAAAACCTGCAGTACGGCTTGTTCACGCAGCGCGAGAGCTTCTGGGAAAACAATCGCCTGAAAGCCTCAGGCCTGCCCGAAGGGCGCGAGCTGGAGCTTCTCGAGGAATTCCGTTATCAGCTGCCATCGGAAATCTTCACAGAACCCGCATTCCTGCCGCATGAAAGTGGCGAAAAGCCCCTCGACCGAAAGAATCTCAGGAAGGCTCTCCGCTTCATGGAGGCTGCCGGATACAGTCCTGGTGACGACGGCTTGCTGCGCAATTCGCAGGGCGAGACGCTGGACATCGAACTCCTTGAGCGTACGCAGGCCTTTGATCGCATCCTTCTGCCCTATGTCGAGAACCTGAAGACGCTCGGCGTGAACATCACCTACAACCGGATCGACCCAAGCCAGTACCAGAACCGACGACAGGAAAATGACTTCGACATGCGATTTACGGGCTATCCGAGCGGGCTGGTCGAGGGCTCTGGGCTGACCCAGAAATACGGGTGCGAGGAGCGGGACGACATCTTCAATCCCGCGGGGTACTGCAACCCGGTCGTGGACGTGCTCGCTGACAGGCTGCTCGAGGTCGAGACATATGACGAACTCGCAGCCCATGTCCGTGCCATCGACCGGATCATGCGACATGACTATTTCATCGTGCCCGTCTGGACGCTGCAGGAGAACTGGGTCGCCTACTTCGACATGTTCGAATACCCAGAGAACCTTCCCGAATTTGGGCTGGGATACCTGGACTACTGGTGGTTCAATGCAGAGAAGGCCGAGGCGCTCAAGGCGGCAGGTGCGCTGAGGTAGACCGCCAATGGGCTCTTATATCCTGCGTCGTCTGCTGTTGATCATTCCGACACTGTTCGGGATCATGTTGATCAATTTCACGCTGACGCAGTTTGTTCCGGGCGGGCCGATCGAGCAGATCCTTGCACGTCTCGAAGGTGCCGGTGATGTCTTCGAGTCCTTCTCCGGTGGAGCTGGCGATGTCGACGTCAGAATCGGCTCGGACGCCAGCGACTCCGGTTACGTTGGTGCGCGGGGTCTGCCAAAAGAATTCATCGAGGAACTTGAGCGCGAATTCGGCTTCGACAAGCCGGCGCATGTCCGTTTCTTCAACATGATGTGGAACTACCTGCGCTTCGATTTCGGCGAGAGCTACTTCCGCTCGATCTCGGTCATCGACCTGGTGATCGAAAAGATGCCGGTGTCGATCACCTTGGGCCTGTGGTCGACCCTGATCGCCTACATCATCTCCATTCCGCTCGGCATCAGGAAGGCGGTGCGGGATGGGTCAAGTTTCGACACCTGGACAAGCGGGTTGATCATCGTCGCCTATGCAATCCCCGGGTTCCTCTTCGCCATCCTGCTTCTGGTCCTTCTTGCCGGCGGCACCTACGTCCAGTGGTTCCCCCTGCGGGGGCTGACCTCGGAATACTGGGAAGAACTGTCCGCTCTGGGTAAGGTGGTGGACTACCTATGGCACATTGCCCTGCCCGTGACTGCTTCATCGATCAGCGGCTTCGCGACACTCACGCTGCTCACGAAGAACTCGTTCCTGGACGAGATCAAGAAACAATACGTGATAACCGCCAAGGCCAAGGGCCTGAGCGAACGACGGGTGCTCTACGGGCACATCTTTCGGAACGCCATGCTGATCGTCATCGCAGGCTTTCCGGGCCTGTTCATCGGCATCTTCTTCGGGTCGTCGCTGATCATCGAGACGATTTTCTCGCTCGACGGGCTGGGGCGACTCGGGTTCGAGGCCGCGGTCGCGCGTGACTATCCTGTGATCTTCGGGACTCTCTTCGCCTTCGGGCTGGTTGGACTTCTTGTCGGAATCCTTTCGGACCTCATGTACGTCTTTGTCGACCCCCGAATCGATTTCGAGCGGCGGGAAGTCTGAGGATGGCGGACTTCGGGCAAAAAACAGGGCGTCCGTGGCTTTCCCCGCTGAACCAGCGCCGCTGGCGGAATTTCCGGCGCAACCGGCGTGGATTCTGGTCGCTCTGGATCTTCTGTGCGCTCTTCGGCATGAGCCTCTTTGCCGAGTTCCTGGCCAACGACAAGCCGATCCTGCTCAGGCACAAGGGCGAATACTACATGCCCATTTTCAGTTTCTACCCGGAGACAGCGTTCGGCGGCGATCTCCCGATCGAAGCGCAATACCAGTACGAAGACATTGCCTGCCTGATCATTTCGGGCGGTGTGATCGACTGTTACGACGATCCCGAAGGCATACTGGCCGAGATCCAGGAAAGCGGAACTGCGCTCGGCGAGCCCGTCGACAAGGGCTGGATGATCTGGCCCGTGATACCTTATCGCTTTGACACGATTGTCGACATTCAAGGTGCCGCTCCGTCCGCTCCGGACGCGCACAACTGGCTCGGCACGGATGACACGAAGCGAGACGTGGTGGCACGGGTCATCTACGGGTTTCGGCTGTCGATCCTGTTCACCCTGATCGTAACGGCCGCCGGCAGCGTGATCGGAATCATCGCAGGCGCCGTGCAAGGATATTTCGGGGGCTGGCTGGACCTGGTCTTCCAACGCCTTCTCGAGATCTGGTCTTCTACTCCTTCGCTTTACGTCATCATCATCATGTTCGCGATCTTTGGGCGAAGTTTCTGGATGCTTGTCTTTCTCACGGTGCTGTTTGGCTGGCCGGCCCTTGTAGGAGTCGTCCGCGCCGAATTCCTGCGAGCGCGGAACTTCGAGTATGTCCGCGCTGCGCAGGCACTCGGCGTCTCCAACCGGACCATCATGTTTCGGCACTTGCTCCCGAACGCCATGGTGGCAACGGTCACCTTCCTGCCGTTCATCATTACGGGCGCGATTTCCACGCTTGCCGGCCTGGACTTCCTTGGCTACGGCCTGCCATCATCAGCACCATCGCTCGGGGAACTGACGCTTCAGGCAAAGCAGAATCTGCAGGCGCCCTGGCTCGGGTTCACGGCGTTCTTCACTTTCGCGATCATGCTGTCGCTTCTGATCTTCATCTTCGAGGGCGTGCGCGACGCCTTCGATCCCAGGAAGACTTTCACTTGAACGGTCCGCTAGGACACTTGTTGGCTGCGGTGTCTAGGGCGCGCACTGGGCTCGGATTGCCTCTAGACTCGCCATTTTCGCGACCCCCGAGGAGCATGTGTCCGTGAGCGCCGTGATGCAGGTGCGGAACCTGAACGTGACCTTCCGGCAGGAGGGCGCGGAAACCCGCGCTGTACGAAACGTCAGCTTGGACATTCAGCGCGGCGAGACCGTGGCCCTGGTCGGAGAAAGCGGTTCCGGCAAGTCCGTGACCGCCTTGTCGACCGTCTCGCTTTTGCCTGAGAGTGCGGAAATCACCGGGTCCGTCGCTTACGAGGGCGCCCAGATTTCTGGTGCCGACGAAGCAGAACTGAGGCGGGTTCGCGGCAATGACATCAGCTTCATCTTCCAGGAGCCGATGACGTCGCTCAACCCGCTGCACACGCTGGAGAAGCAGTTGACGGAATCGATCCGGCTGCACCAGGGGCTGACGGGTGGGGCCGTGCGGACCCGAATTCTCGAGTTGCTTCACAGGGTGGGAATTCCCGATCCCGAAGGACGGTTGAAGAGCTACCCGCACGAGCTGTCCGGCGGGCAGCGGCAGCGGGTCATGATCGCCATGGCCCTTGCGAACGGGCCGAACCTCCTGATCGCCGACGAGCCCACGACCGCCTTGGACGTAACCATCCAGGCGCAGATCCTGGAGTTGCTGGCCAAGCTCAAGGATGACGAGGGCATGTCCATGCTCTTCATCACCCACGATCTCGGCATCGTGCGCAGGTTTGCCGACAGGGTCTATGTCATGAAGGACGGCGAGATCGTCGAGCAGGGCGAGACCGGTGCGCTGTTCGACAACCCGAGACACCGTTACACGAAGCAGCTCCTGTCAGCGACGTCTGCGGGCGTTCCCGACCCCGTGCCTGTAGGTGCAAAAACCGTGGTCGAAACGGACAGCCTGCGTATCTGGTTTCCGATAAAGCGCGGTCTCCTGAGACACACGGTCGGTCACATCAAGGCGGTGAATTCCGCGACCCTTTCGGTGCGTGCCGGCGAGACCTTGGGAATCGTGGGCGAGAGCGGATCAGGGAAGACAACTCTGGCTTTGGCGATTCTGCGCCTGATCTCGTCGGAAGGTCCTGTGATCTTGATGAACCGCGAGATCCAGAAGCTAAGCTCGAAAAAAATGCGGCCATTGCGGTCGGAAATGCAGATCGTGTTTCAGGATCCCTATGGATCGCTCTCGCCTCGAATGACCGTCGAGGAGATCATTGCGGAAGGCTTGGCGATCCACCCGGTGGATTCCGAACGCGATCACCGCTCAATGGTAACAGAAATCATGACGGAAGTGGGGTTGGATCCGGCGACGATGCATCGCTATCCGCATGAGTTTTCCGGTGGCCAAAGACAACGGATCGCCATTGCACGGGCGATGATCCTGAGGCCGAAGCTATTGGTGCTGGACGAACCCACGTCCGCTCTAGACATGACCGTCCAGGTCCAGATCGTCGAACTGCTCCGGAAACTGCAGAAGAGACACAAGCTGGCCTACCTGTTCATCAGCCACGACCTGAAGGTCGTGCGTGCATTGAGTCACAAGGTGATGGTCATGAAGCGCGGCGACGTGGTGGAACAAGGCGACGCGGCACAGGTCTTTGACAATCCGCAGACCAACTACACGCGCCAACTGATGGCTGCCGCCTTCGACGTCAAGGCCATTGGCCAGTCGTGACAAGCAATAAGGACAAGACTATCGCGCTCCTAAGTAATCTCTGACTTTTTCGTACGAGCCACAAGGAAAGCACCGTGGGCGTGCCCCCAAAGATCGGTTCACGGACTTCGTAATGCAGAATTACGGCTCTATGCCGGGTGCCGGACTGCTGATGCTCCTGCGCCAATCATGAAATGTCTAGAATTCATGATGATGCTGGGCCGGGACATCGTTGTTCTTCCTGCAGGTTCAGGTTTGCATTAACATATCCGTTAAAATGATTACACAACTTGGGTGCAAAGGCGGGCGGCGACCTATAAGTTGTGCCGGAGTATTGGCGGCCCAGAGCTGAAATTCATGCCAATAGTCTGGTGCCACCATAGCAAACCGCCGTCTTCCGGGCAAAGATCATAGTGTGAGTCAAAGACCCGAATCGCCTAGTAGTCGTACTTGTCTTGCCGGTCTTTGAAAGTTCTTTCTCCACCTTCCATGGTCGTAGTGATGACGTCGCAAATTTCTGGATTGTCGATCGCGCCTACACGCTCAATCTGGCGGTTTCCGGTTGTGTCGACTCCAAGATACCCGACAAGTTCGGAAGAACCGTTGACAACAATGTTCGCGTTGTGACTTGCGAATATCAACTGCCGCTTCTGCTTTGCGGTATGAAGTTTGTCGGTCAGCTCCGCGATGATCTTGTTGTCCAGATCGCCTTCCGGTTGATCAATTTTAGGCGGGCCACCTAGCACTCCAACACCGTTGGAATGATTGGTTCCGCATGTTCCTGACCTGACGCATTGCCGAGTGACGGTCAGCTGCTATTCTGCGCCCACAAAAGAGCAAAAGGAAGCCGGCGTTCTGCGCGGGCATGGCGCTTCCCGACCAGGTGGTCTGCGTTGCGCCTGACGCGGGCGCGACGGGCTTGGAGAGGCAAAGGCAATGGCTGGATCAGGCAGAAAGATCTATCACGTGGAACTGGACGACGACGAGCGCCGCTTCCTGCGGGACATCGTGGACGGCGGCAAGGGGTCAGCGGAACGCCGCAAGCGTGCCCATGTGCTCCTGCTGTCCGACCGGGGTCGGGCGGACGGCGGACGCACCGATGCGGACATCGCCTCCGTCCTCGGCATCGGCACGGCGACGGTCGAGCGGGTGCGCAAGCAGTGCGTGCTCGACGGCCTGGAGGCGGCGCTGGAACGCAAGGCCCAGCTCAACCGGAAGAAGCGCACGCTCGACGGCGCCGGCGAGGCGGAGCTTGTGAAGCTGGCCTGCTCGTCGCCGCCCGGCGGTCGCGCGCGCTGGACGCTGCAGCTTCTCGGCGACAGGCTGGTGGAGTTGCATGTCGTCGAGAGCATCTCGACGGAAACCGTGCGCCGGACGCTCAAAAAAACAGCATCAAGCCCTGGCTGAAGAAGACCTGGTGCATCCCGCCGAAGGCGAACGCAGACTTCGCCTGCGCCATGGAGGACGTGCTGAACACCTACAGCCGCGACTTCGACGACGACACCGTGCTCGTGTGTCTCGACGAGGCCTCGAAGCAGCAGGTCCGGGAGACCCGGACGCCGCTGCCGCCGATTCCCGGGAGGCCGGCCGGACACGACTACGAGTACGAGCGCAACGGAACGGCGAACATGTTCATGATCCATGCCCCGCTGCTCGCCTGGCGCCACGTCGAGGTCACCGACCGCCGCACCCGGACGGACTTCGCCCGGGTGCTCAGGGACATTGCCGATGTCCACTTCCCGGGCCAGAGGATCGTGCTGGTCATGGACAATCTCAACACGCACCGGCTGTCAACGCTCTACGAGACCTTCGTCCCGGAGGAGGCGATGCGCATCGCGGGCCGCTTCGAGATCCACTCCACGCCGAAGCATGGAAGCTGGCTCAACATGGCCGAGGTGGAAATAAATGTCCTGCGCAGCCAATGCCTCGACCGTCGGATCCCGGACCGGGAGACGCTGTGCCACGAGATCGCGGCATGGCAGCGTGACCGCAACCGCTCGGCAAAGCCGGTTGACTGGCGGTTCAGGACCGAGGACGCACGCATCAAGCTGA